>NZ_JAQFJI010000009.1:0-106436 GCF_030440055.1 Streptococcus sp. SO4 | reverse complement strand
TTATCAGGAGTTTGTGCTACAAAAAAGGCTACTAGAGACGAGCCAGTAGCCTAATACAATTTTTTCACCTTCATTATATCACAAGGGGAGTCTTTTTGCGCTCTTTTGAGTTTTCGTATAAGAAATCGGTAATTCGTTAGAATTCGATTTCGTCGTCCCACCTCCGCACAGTTGAGTAGGGCTGTAAAAGCTGATGAAATCAGCGTAGTAGAGGCCACTCAACCACTGCGTCTTGATCGACAATCCAAAGACAATTGAGAGGCTAGGACTTTTGTCCCAGCCTCTCTCTTATTCTTTAGAGTTAATCTGCCTTCTAAAGCGAAACTTAGCTTCCTCTTTCCCAGAAGATGGCTAGTAAAATCATGGCCCCAAGAACTGATGGGATAATGGCTGTACCGCTTAGGCTTGGTCCCCAAGAACCAAAGAGTAATTGTCCTAGAAAGGCACCAATCCAGCCGAGGAACATTTTCCCGAAGCATCCCATACGTTCGCCACGATTGGTGATAGCTCCTGCTAGTAGTCCGATTAAAAGTCCGACAAACATACTTCCAAGCATAGATTCTCCTTAAATTGCCCAATCTCCATTGCGGAAAAGTGGTACGCGCGTTCCATCCTCACGGATACCATCGATATCCATTTGATTAGAACCAATCATAAAGTCAACGTGAACATCTGAACGGTTAAGTCCTGCAGCTTCAAGCTCTTCTTCGCTCATCTCTGCTCCACCAACAACGCTAGTTGCGTAAGCGGCACCGATAGCCAAGTGGTTCGAAGCATTTTCGTCGAAAAGAGTGTTAAAGAAGGTAATCCCTGACTGGGAAATTGGACTTGGATCTGGTACCAAGGCACATTCACCCAAGGCACGCGCACCAGCATTCTTAAAGACAAGGTCCTTCATAACCTGGTCACCCTTTTCAGCAGTAATATCAACGATTTGACCATTTTCAAAGGTTACTTTGATGCCTTCGATGATGTTTCCATTGTAGCTGAGTGGTTTTGTAGACGTTACATAACCATCTGCGCGACGGAAATCAGGAGCTGTAAAGACTTCTTCTGTTGGCATATTTGGCAAAAATCCTTCACCTTGGGCATTGATCGCTCCAGCTGATTCCCAGACGTGGTTCTTAGGCAAGCCAAGTGTCAAATCTGTTCCAGGCGCTGTATAGTGAAGGGCTGAGAATTGTTCTTTGTTCAGCATTTCCGCCTTGCTCTTCAAGATAGCTGCATGTTCTTCCCAAGCCTTAACTGGATCTTCCTCGTAGATACGGCAAGTCTTGAAGATTTGGTCCCAAAGGAGGTCCACTGCCTCTTCATCGCTCGCTGCATTTGGAAAGACCTTCTTAGCCCACTCAAGTCCAGCTGCGGCAGCTACAGTCCAGCTAACCTTGTTGGATTGAGTTGCGATACGCATTGGCTTCATAGCAATTCCCATAGCTTTAGCAGAAGCAGAGAGCTTTTCAGCGTCCACTCCGTTCAAGGCACCTGGGTCTGAAGAACGGACACCAAGACGACTTGCTTTGTTTTCAAGGAGGTAGTTCATCTCAGCAATCTTGTATTCGGGAACATTGTCCAAACGCTCCATCGGCGCGTGAAGGAATTTCTCACGGTTTACAAAGTCATCTGCCCATTGAACGATAACTTCGTGCGCTCCAAGTGCATAGGCTTCTTTGACGATTAAGTGAGCCAACTCACGTTGCTCCACATCGATAGAGAGAGCCAATGTATGACCAGGTTGCACGTTCACTCCGTTTGCAACCAAGAGCTTAGCGTATTTTTCTAGATTTTCTTTAAAATTTGGTAAAACCATCTTGTTTCTCTTTTCTATTTTTATTTCAAATCTTTGAGCATATTTTTCTTACTCAAAATTCTTCCCTTACTAGTATATCACATATATTAGCATTTTAAAAAACAAGCTCATTAAAGCTTGTTTTTAATTAACTAAAACAAAAGTCGTGTACATATCTTTCCACTTCTTTTTCCATAAATTGAATCTCACTAATATTCCATTTATTTTTTTTAGAAGTTATCTCTGCCATCATTTGTAATTTTAAACTCTGACGTTTGAAGATATCCTCTCTCTTCCATTGTGCTAGTTTAGACTCTGGATAAGAATTACCAAACTTAGAATTCTGACTATCTGTAATGATACAAAGATTGCCAAAGGAATGTAAAAACTCAGCAGGTAATTGGCTCTCTCCATCATGTCCATTTGGATTCTGAGGATACCAATGCTCTATGGAGCGACGATATGCAAATTTGAAATGATCAAAATTAATATCCTTGTACTCTTTCTCTAATTCGGCACGATTTTTCCATAAAACATAATCTACAAAGTTAAAAGCATAAACAGGAATTGCCCCATATTTTTTGATACTTTTATCTTCGGTAAACAATCTTTCCTCAGCATATCTCACTGCCATTTTTTCAAGAAAATCCTTAAACTGACTAGCAAATTCTGCTTGATTTAACTCTTCAATATGCTTGTAGAGAAATTGTAAAATCTCATATAACCAACGACTATCACGATTAGCAGTAAAGGTCACAGCAAACATGGATTGGAGGTGGATAATATTTTTATGTAAATTGTCAAAAGTATTTTTTTGAAAATTAATTCGAACATATTTCCATCCTCCATTTTCATTTCGTTGATATGTCTCATACTGACCTCGTTTTATTTGCCATTCTGTTTCATTTTCTAATTGGACATTTTTTACGATAAGCGTATCAAATATATGCTTCATAGTCAGAAGTAGTTGCCCAAATTGTTGGACCCATTCTCTATCTCGTCGTTCAATTTCAAAAATTTTCAATAATTTTTTATCATCAAATGTAGTTTCATTACTTCCTTCCATGATAAAAAACACTTGAAGCAAAAACGTTGGAAAATCAATTACAGTCGTATAATTTGAAATATCTGCTACATAATTTACTAAGCTACTGCTTTCATATTTTGTCTGAGCAATTGCATCTAGTAAACTCCGTTGCTCAATTTTTTTTACACTTATTTTCTCAAATACACTTTCCAATTTGAAGGTATTAAATTTTTCTCCAAAAATTTTCTCTCCCTCTTCAGCAGTATTATTTGGTCTGCTTCGGATTTGAAAAGCTTTTAATACCGGTTTATCAAACTCTGCACAGGCATCCCAGATTCTCGCAAATTTTTGTGCCATTTCTTGATCTTCACCAAATTTAGACATCATTTGTGCCTTAAGAATCTCATGAGCCTCTAGTTGTTCTCCTCGAGAGTTGAAACGTTCGAAATAAAGATTCAAATCTAAATCTTCAGGAAGGATACTCCGAAAAATGATGACATTCTCAAAAAGATAATCAACGAAAGACTGAGGATTAAGCTGGCGCTTCTCTAGCACTTCTTTCAATGCGTCTTTAGCATATCCGTAACCTCTAGTCAGCTCATTTTCATCGTCCTCAGAGATTTTTTGCTTAGTAAATAGTTTTTGAATATTCTCATTTGATTTCTTCCGAGCTGGGAAGGTAAGATTGACAGATTTCAATCTATCAAAACCAAACTCATGCTTCAAAGCTAAGGCAATCAAATTAAGGGCCGTTGTTCGCTGCTGCCCATCTATAATTTTGAAAAGGTCATTCTCTTTATTAACGACTAATGTTCCAATATAGTAATTGTCTCTATTTTCTTGAAAAGCATCTGCTACATCATTCAATAACTGCTCAATTTCATCATAAGTCCAAGCAAAATTTCTCTGATAAAGAGGAATAGCATAGGTATCTTCATTTAACAAACGATTCACTGATAAACTTATATGTGTTTCTACCATTTATCTTTTTCCTCTTCTATAATCTTGTCCACAGTATAATTTTCAAATAGCTCTCTATCTATCTTGATCATGAAATCATTCGGAGTGACAGCATGGGATAAAAGTTGAAATAGCTTTTGAGACTCTTTTTGTCTAAAACTTCCACCAGCGGCGTATTTCCCTACCGTTGCATCATATATAGCTTTAGACTTAACTCGAGGGTAATAAGACCAAATAAACAAGGTCTCTATTATCTCCTTTGATAGCTCATCTTTTCCAAATCTCTCTGCAAAAAGAGAGCAAATATTTAGAAACAGATTGTAGCATTTGAGATAGCGTCCCTTTGAGCTATTGTAAATGTTCAACATGCCTTCTGGGTAAGCTACATTTTTTTCTCCCTCTTCAGGCTCATCAGAAAATCCTAACCTTTCATTTAAGAAATCTATATGATCTTTAATAGTTTCATGAGCAGATTCAATATACTCAAAAAATTTACTTCCGTCAATGATTGGCATAGTAATGGACATAGGGAAGTTTTCAATATGACGATATAATTCTAGGTATGGAAAATTCTGATTCAAATCAACGCCTTTAAAGTCGTCAATATAATCCTCTGTAAATCGTAGATAAGAGCCATAACGCTTGTTTGTTAATCCTGTTTCTCCCCTAGACCACCGTCTCATACGGAAAAGATGTTTATCAAATAACTCTTTGAGGCTTAAATCCTTATCTTCTACAAATTGCTCCCACTTTTCAACAATCTTTTCATCTTCTGAATCTTGCTTGCGAAGATGATAGGCTTTGAGCAAATCATGAGGTTCTAAAGATTTACCACGATTATTCTGAGAATCAAATAACTGAAAGGCCTCTGATAATCGTTCCTGTGGCATAGTAATCACAGAGACAGAACAATTTTCCAATAAAAAATTGCAAATATCTTTGGCCTCCTTTTCGCCAACCAATTGAGTCAAATTTTCCCACTCATTATAATTTTCACTCGCATGATAGCAAGATATCTCTCCAAATTCAACACTTAGCAGTTGATTAGCACCTTTATAGTCCTTTAATTTCTCTAATAAATGAAGAAATAAAGAAATAGAAATTAGCCGTTGTTGCCCATCTACAATATCTAAGCGTCCTTCATTTTCATGTTCATTTTCATGCAGGATAACGGATCCTATCTGATATTCCTTTTTCCCCATAGCATCTCGTAAATCATAAAAAAGATTACGAATATGTTTTCTGTTCCATTTATAAGGTCTTTGATAAGAAGGAATCCGCAAATTTCCTTCTTTCAATAGTTCGCCAACCTTTTTAGAAGTAAATTGAATACTCATTTTATCCTCATCTATATTTATCTATCATTTCTTGAACGGTCCGCTTCATATCCTCTACTAAAATCCGAGGAGACAAAACAGTAACTGCTTCCCCTTGTCCCAGCAACCAGCGTTTAAGACCCGGTGTATGCTGACTTTCAAACTTAAAATGAGTCCAGCTACCATTTTTCCCAACTATTTTTGCATTTGGAAATTGATCCATCACAATAGTAGGATCGTACAAGAACTCAATTTCAATACTGATTTTCTTCCCGATAAAAGCGTCTACTCTCTCGTTACGAATGTCTCCATCTCTAAATTTATCTCGATAAGAAATAGAGGGTTTCTCTATATCACTATGAGACCAGGACTGGATACGGTCTACTCTTAAAGTAATATAAGTCTCATATTTCAACTGGTATACAACCAGATAGAAATAATGACTATCATAATAAAGAGAGACTGGCAAAACAGTCTGCCTCTTAGAAGACTCAGAATACGGGTTTTGATAGATAATATCTAGAACCTGTTCATGCAAAATAGCTTCCGATAAATCCCAAATTTTCTCTACTCTATCTTGCTGATCCGTTAAGGGAGTATAGTTAAGTTTTTCACTGCCAATGATCTGCTCAATTTCTTTCTGGTCATCACGAGGAACTAAGGCAAGTAAATTTTTTAGTAAGCTATCAATTTCTGGTTTATTCAGTGCTCGATTTTCCAATAAAATCTTTGAAATAACGAGAATATCCCTTTTATTAAAAACTGACTTACTTGATAGGCTATACTTATTCGTTTTACGACTATAAAACAATTCTCCACTAAAATCGGGATAACTGGATAAAATATCACGGAGTAGCGAAAAATCTCTCTGTATCGTCTTTTCACTAACCTCAAATTCCTGAGCCAGTTGTTTTTTTCCTAACGGAGTCCCAAACTGTAAGCGTAAAAAAATCGTTAGCAGTCTCTCTTGATCATTCATTTGCAGTCCTTCTTGTAATTTTTCAAGTAATGTTAAACTCGCCGTTATTCCCCACTTAAAACGCACAATCAAATGAGAATGAACACTTTTCAATTGATCTGGTTCAGAGTCACTAGAAAAAACCATTTGCTTATTCTTGTACTGTTGAGAATTAAAAAGATTTAAAAATTTTTCTTGAATAAGAATATCCTTTTCTCCCAATATCTGAATATCATCTACTATTAAGAGATCAAACTCCTCACTTCTAACTTTTTGTATTTCTAGCTCATTTTCTAATAAGTCTTCGGCAGAAATATATTTTACTCGCTTTTCTGGATTGTTCTCAAGAACCTTATTTCCAATTGCTTGCAGGAGATGTGTTTTACCTGAACCTGATGGTCCATAAATATAAAGGGGATTATAAAATCCTAAGTCCTCTACTACTGCTCTGGCTACTTTCTTTGCTGAATCATTACCATCATTTTCAAAAAAATTTTCAAATTGATATTTATTATTTAAGCCTGTATTGATCATCATTTAAACCTCTTTCTTTTTATGGTTTAAGTATAACAAAACAGATGGACAATATTTGTCCGTCTGTTAATTTCTATTTAAAACAAATCATCAAACAAACTCAACTGGTTATCCTCTGGCATATTGCCGAGAATTCCCATTTCATCCATCTTTTCAACCAAGGTTGATGAGAGTCCTCCACGCTTGCGCAATTCAGTTTTAGAGAGAAATTCTCCCTCTTGACGGGCACGAACCAGTTGCTTGGCAACGTTCTCTCCTAGTCCATCCATAGCGACAAACGGTGGGATGAGAGTATCTCCATCGATGATGAATTCAGTCGCATCACTGCGATATAGGTCCAATTTACCAAACTTAAAGCCACGTTCCCACATCTCATTGACGATTTCAAGTGTTGTGTAGAGGTCAATTTCTACGTTGGAAGCTTCATTGTTCTTGCGTTTTTCAGCTATTTCTTGCATCTTACGTTTAATGGCATCCAAGCCTGCACCCATGGTCTTAATATCAAAGGCCTTAGCACGGATGGAGAAGTAAGCACAATAATAATAAATCGGGTGGTGAACCTTGAAGTAGGCCACACGAAGGGCCATCATAACGTAGGCTGCCGCATGGGCTTTAGGGAACATGTACTTGATTTTTCCACAAGATTCGATATACCACTCAGGCACATTATTGGCCTTCATGGCTTCGATATAACCATTGCGCTCTTCTTCAGAGATTTTGAGCCACATTCCCTTACGTACTCGCTCCATGATGGTAAAGGCCATCTTTGGATCTAGGCCAGCGTGCATGAGGTATACCATGATGTCATCCCGACATCCGATAACGGTTGATAGGTCCGCAATTCCAGCCTTAATCAAGTCTTGGGCATTTCCCAACCATACGTCGGTACCGTGAGACAGACCAGAAAGCTGTAGTAACTCCGCAAAAGTTGTCGGATGGGTTTCATCCACCATTCCGCGAACAAAGTTGGTTCCAAACTCTGGAATACCAAGCATACCGGTCGAAGTGCCGATTTGCTCTGGCGTGACTCCCAGAATATCAGTGCCTGAGAAGAGGGCCATCACGCCTTCATCATCCATAGGGATTTCATTAGGGTCAATCCCAGACAAGTCCTGCAATTTCCGAATCATAGTCGGATCATCATGTCCTAGGACATCGAGCTTGAGGACGTTCTCATCAATATCGTGGAAGTTAAAGTGAGTGGTCTGCCATTCAGCAGTGACATCATCTGCAGGATACTGTACCGGAGTAAAGTCATAGACATCCATATAGTTAGGGATAACAACGATTCCTCCTGGGTGCTGACCAGTCGTCCGTTTGACACCAGTAGCTCCCAGAGCTAGACGTTCCACCTCTGCAGCACGATAAATCTTCCCATAATCCCGCTCGTAACCCTTAACAAAGCCATAGGCTATCTTAGCTTTCACCGCACCTACCGTTCCTGCACGGAAGGCATATTCTTCCCCAAAGATATCACGAACATCCAAGTGGGCGCTCGGCTGGTCTTCACCTGAGAAATTCAAATCGATATCAGGTACCTTATCCCCATCAAAACCAAGGAAGGTCTCGAAAGGAATGTCCTGTCCATTCTTACTGAGCTTGTGCCCACAGTTTGGACAGTCTTTATCTGGCATATCAAAGCCTGAACCGTAGGAACCATCTGTGATAAACTCACTGTACTGACACTGACCACAGACATAGTGAGGAGAGAGAGGATTGACCTCGGTAATCCCAATCATGGTCGCAACGAAACTAGAACCAACAGACCCACGGGAACCAACCAAGTAACCTCGTTCATTGGAACGGTGCACTAGCATCTGTGAAGCCAGATAAATCACAGCGAAACCATTCCCCAAGATAGAGGTCAATTCCTTTTCAATTCGTAGGTCAACGATATCAGGGAGTGGATTTCCATAGATTTCAAAGGCTTTTTTATAGGTTAATTCAGCAACTGTTTCTTCGGCTTTGTCAATGAAAGGTGTGTACAAATCACCCTTTACAACTTCCACAGGTTCAAAGATTTCTGCCAAGGCATTGGTATTTTCAATAACAATCTTGCGAGCCAAGTCTTCCCCTAGAAAGGCAAACTCATCCAACATTTCATTGGTTGTTCTAAAATGTGCCTTTGGTAGCGGAGCTGGTTGGGCAGCTTCTCCATGGCCGATCGTTCGGTTAATCATGGCTCCCTGACCTAGACTTCGCACGATGATTTCTCGATAAATCTCATCCTCGGGTTCGAGATAGTGGACATTTCCTGTCGCAAGAACGGGCTTGCCGAGACGATCTCCAACCTCTATCAAACTCTTGATAATGGTGTGGAGTTCCTCCATGTCCTTGACCTGCTCTTTGGCAATCAGAGGTGCATAGATAGCTGGAGGCATCACTTCGATAAAGTCATAGTATTTCGCAACTTCGACCGCTGCATCTACACCCTGTGATACGACTGCATCAAAGACTTCCCCTTCCGTACAGGCTGAACCTAAGATCAAACCTTCTCGATGAGCATCCAGTACTGTACGTGGAATCCTTGGAACTCCTTCAAAATACTGGGTATTTGAGAGAGAAACCAGCTTAAAGATGTTTTTCAAGCCTACTTGATTTTTTACATAGATAGTCGCATGCTTGACGCGAGCTTTTTTATAAGAATCTGGACTGATTAAATCAAGGTTTAATCGTGCCAAATCTGTCACACCGTGTTTTTCTGCTACTTCCTTAATAAAGATAAAGAGCAAACGGCCAGTTGCTTCCGCATCGTAGTTGGCCATGTGGTGGTGTTCTAGGGCAACACCAAAACGTTTAGTCAAAGGTCCTAGACCATGACGTTTATACTCAGGATAGAGATTTCTTGCGAATTCTAGCGTATCGATGACGGGCTGAGTGATTTTTGGCAAGCCATGACGTTCATAGTTGGCATTCATAAAGCCAACGTCAAAGGTTGCATTGTGGGCTACAAGAACGGTATCCTTACAAAACTCTTGGAATTCTTTCAGAACTTGAACCAAGGGTTTGGCATTTTTCACATGCTCATCCGTAATTCCTGTCAATTCAGTAGTAAAGGCTGATAAGGGGTGCCCAGGATTGATAAATTCATCAAATTCAGCTACGATATTGCCCTTATACATCTTGGAAGCTGCGACCTGAATCAAGTCATTATAGATAGCTGAAAGTCCAGTCGTTTCCACGTCAAAGACTACATAGGTTGCTTCAGACAAATCCATCTCAACTTCATTATAGACGATAGGTACACGGTCTTCAACGATATTAGCTTCCATCCCATAGATCAGCTGGATGCCTGCTTTCTTAGCAGCCTTATAGCCATGAGGGAAGGATTGAACATTTCCGTGGTCCGTGATTGCTACCGCTTTATGACCCCATTTAGCTGCTTTCGCAACGAGTTCTTCAACTTCAGGTAGAGCATCCATGGTCGACATATTGGTATGGGCATGAAACTCAACACGACGCTCTCCCTCTGGCATCAAGTCTTTACGCTCATAGTGGACAACTTCCTGAACATCCTGTACATTCATGGTCAAGTCTCGCGTGAAATTATTGACCTCAACATTCCCACGAACACGGAGCCAAGAATTTTTCTTGATCATGTCAAACTTCAGAGCTTCTTCTTCGTTCTTGACCCATTTTTGCATAGAGAAGCTAGAAGTGTAGTCTGTCATCTTGAAGTTAATCAAAACACGACCTGTTCTAGTCACCTTCTGCTCGACATCAAAGACAACTCCTTCAAAAACCAGACGATTTTCCTCAGTATTAACCTCAATCATAGGAGTAATCTCTGCCTTGTCTAGTTTTGGCTTGGCAGCTGCTTTCTTGGCTTGGAAGTCAAAGACAGGCTTATCCTCTACTGGAGGTGGTGGCGCCATCTGTTCTAACTGTTCCATAGCACGAAGTGTTTCTTCATTGGCAGCTTGGATAATCATTTGATTTTCCGTCTGAAAGGCCTCTCGCTCTTCCCTCGTGAGCTCTTCATTTTTTTCTAAAATGCAGGATAATTTAGGAAAGCCAAAAAGTTCCAACTGTTTGCTAAGATTTGGCAGATGATTTTTTCTAAAATGCTCTGTATCTGCCGCTTCAGAAGCTTCAATGATTAACTGGTCATTTTCAAAGCGAACCTGAAAATTCTGATATATAGAACGAAAACCTTGACTAGCGCAAGGACCATCCGAAAAAGCCTCTCGATAGTAGGCTTGTAAAAGTTCTCTAGAAAATTCCTGATTTCGCGTTTTTATCTCAAAACTAGCCTGATTTCCTGTTTTTGAGAATTCTTCTTTCAAGCCTCTTTTCAACTCTAGGAAAAGTTCAAAAGGCAAGATATTTTCAAAAACAAAATGAAACTCCCAAACTTTGCTTCGTTTATGAACAATAACTTGTTCTATTTCAGCCTGAGAGAAGGCCTCATGATTTCTCATTTCAGCGGGTATTCCCAACTGATTCATTAAAATTTCAAAAGTGGTTGACATCCATTTTCCTCACAATATACTCCTTCTATTTTACCATATTTGAGGCACTTTTACCTATTTCTACCAAACAGAAAAAGAAGCCACAAAGTGACTTCTTTTAAAGTGACGGTGAATTATTCTTCACCTTTGTTTTTCTTAATGATTTCTTCTTGTACTGACTTAGGTACATCTTCGTAGTGGTCGAATACCATCATGAATGTACCACGTCCTTGTGATGCAGAACGAAGAACTGTTGCGTAACCGAACATTTCAGCAAGTGGAACGTAAGCACGAACGATTTGGCTGTTACCATGTGCTTCCATACCATCTACACGTCCACGACGAGCAGTTACGTGACCCATAACATCACCAAGGTTTTCTTCTGGAACAGTGATTGTTACAAGCATCATTGGTTCAAGGATAGCTGGTTGTGCAGTCTTAGCAGCTTCTTTAAGTGCAAGAGATGCAGCGATCTTGAAGGCAGTTTCAGATGAGTCGACATCGTGGTATGAACCATCGTAAAGCTTAGCTTTAACGTCAACCATTGGGTAACCAGCAAGAACACCGTTAGCCATAGATTCTACCAAACCTTTTTCAACCGCTGGGATAAATTCACGAGGAACCACACCACCGACGATTGCGTTTTCGAATTCGAATCCTTTTCCTTCTTCGTTTGGAGTAAATTCAATCCATACATCACCGAACTGACCTTTACCACCAGACTGACGTTTGAAGAATCCACGTGCTTGAGTAGGAGCACGGAATGTTTCACGGTAAGATACTTGAGGAGCACCTACGTTCGCTTCAACTTTGAACTCACGACGCATACGGTCAACAAGGACGTCAAGGTGAAGCTCACCCATACCAGAGATAACTGTTTCACCAGTTTCAACGTTAGTTTCAACGCGGAATGTTGGATCTTCTTCAGCCAATTTTTGAAGGGCGATACCCATCTTATCTTGGTCTGCTTTAGATTTAGGCTCAACCATCAATTGGATAACTGGTTCTGGAACGTTGATTGACTCAAGGATGATTTTAGCTTTTTCATCTGTCAATGAGTCACCAGTTGTAGTATCTTTCAAACCAACGGCAGCAGCGATATCACCTGAGTAAACAGTGTCGATTTCTTGACGGCTGTTAGCGTGCATTTGAAGGATACGTCCGATACGTTCACGTTTACCTTTAGAAGTGTTCAATACGTAAGAACCTGATTGAAGAACACCTGAGTAAACACGGAAGAATGTCAAACGACCTACGAATGGGTCAGTCATGATCTTGAAGGCAAGAGCTGCAAATGGCTCTTCGTCAGATGCAGGACGAGTTTCTTCTTCATCTGTATCTGGGTTGATACCTTTGATCGCTGGGATGTCAAGCGGGCTTGGAAGGTAGTCGATAACCGCATCAAGCATCAATTGAACACCTTTGTTCTTGAAGGCAGAACCACACAATACTGGGAAGAATTCAACGTTGATAGTTGCTTTACGGATACCAGCTTTCAATTCTTCGTTAGTGATTTCTTCACCTTCGAGGTATTTCATCATCAATTCTTCGTCAGTTTCAGCAACTGCTTCGATCAATTTTTCACGGTATTCTTGAGCTTGGTCAAGGTATTCAGCTGGAATGTCTTCTTCAAGGATATCTGTACCAAGGTCGTTAGTATAGATTTCAGCCTTCATCTTGATCAAGTCGATGATTCCACGGAAGTCATCTTCAGAACCGATTGGCAATTGAATTGGGTGTGCGTTAGCTTGAAGACGATCGTGAAGTGTGCTTACTGAGTAAAGGAAGTCAGCACCGATTTTGTCCATTTTGTTGGCAAATACGATACGTGGAACTCCGTACTCAGTTGCTTGACGCCAAACTGTTTCAGTTTGAGGCTCAACACCTGATTGTGAGTCAAGAACTGTAACCGCACCGTCCAATACACGAAGAGAACGTTGTACTTCGATTGTGAAGTCCACGTGTCCTGGTGTGTCGATGATATTTACGCGGTGGTTGTTCCATTGAGCTGTTGTCGCAGCAGATGTGATAGTGATACCACGTTCTTGCTCTTGCTCCATCCAGTCCATTTGTGACGCACCTTCGTGAGTTTCACCGATTTTGTGGATTTTACCAGTGTAGTAAAGGATACGCTCAGTAGTAGTTGTTTTACCAGCATCGACGTGAGCCATGATACCGATATTACGAGTTTTTTCAAGTGAAAATTCGCGTGCCATGAGGTTTGTTTCTCCTATATTTTTTTATTTCTATTCTATTATAACACGATTTAATAAAAACGGATAGGCAGGACCTACCCGTTCTCAATGTTTATCTTGTTATTGTTGGTTTCAACTTACGAAATGGTAAGTTGAGTTATAGCTAAGAGCTGACCGAGCTAAATTGAACCCGGGCTAAAGTTAATTAGCCGATTTGAGCCGGAACGGGATGCTGTGTGAAAAAGATAAACTTCCTTGTATTCATCGAATACTGCGTTAGTTTCCTATTTTCACTTTGCATCCTTGCCGTTCCTAGCATCATGATTTTACCAACGGAAGTGTGCGAAGGCACGGTTAGCTTCAGCCATACGGTGAGTGTCTTCACGTTTCTTAACTGCTGCACCAGTGTTGTTAGCAGCATCCAAGATTTCTTTTGCAAGACGGTCTTGCATTGTGTGTTCACCACGAAGGCGAGCGATTGTTACCAACCAACGAAGTCCAAGTGTTGTACGACGTTCTGGACGAACTTCAACTGGGACTTGGTAGTTAGAACCACCAACACGACGTGCACGTACTTCAAGTACAGGCATGATGTTTTCCATAGCTGTTTCAAATACTTCAAGTGCATCGTTACCAGTAACTTCTTTGATTTGTTCAAAAGCACCGTAAACGATTGAAGCAGCTGTACCACGTTTACCGTCAAGCATAACGCGGTTGATAAGACGAGTAACTAATTGTGAATTGTAAAGCGGATCTGGCAATACGTCACGTTTTGGAGCTCTATTTTTACGACTCATTTCTCTTTATCCCCTTTCCTTATGCTTTTTTCGGACGTTTAGTACCGTATTTAGAACGGCCTTGTTTACGATCGTTAACACCTGCAGTATCAAGTGCACCACGGACGATATGGTAACGTACCCCTGGAAGGTCTTTTACACGTCCACCGCGAAGAAGCACCACACTGTGCTCTTGCAAGTTGTGTCCGATACCTGGGATGTAGGCAGTAACTTCGATAAGGTTGCTCAAACGTACACGAGCAAATTTACGAAGGGCAGAGTTAGGTTTTTTAGGTGTCATTGTTCCAACACGAGTTGCAACACCACGTTTTTGTGGTGAAGAAACGTTTGTTTGAACTTTTTTATGACTGTTGTAACCAACGTTCAAAGCTGGTGATTTAGATTTTTCTACTTTTGATTTACGCGGTTTGCGAACCAATTGGTTAATTGTAGGCATCTACATTCTCCTGTGTTTTTTTATTTTTGGTGATGATACACTTGGTGACAGCTATCATCTGTGTGTACTTTTGCAACATTTGTCAGCACGTCCCTGTACACTCTTGAGAGACCAAAAGTAAAAAGTACCGTCTATTATTGTACCACGTTTTTTCTATTTTTGTCAATATATTTCTTCTTATTTTTTGACTTCTTTACTCTAAAAATTCTATGAAAACGGTCACCTGCCAGATAGACTCTTCAACCGACCACATAGACAAACCTTCTTGTATTTGTCGACAAAATGGTGTTTAATAGATTTGTAAGTAAGAGATCTCTATTACAACTTTTACAAAGGAGAAATTATGAAAGTTAGACTTGACATTGATCAACAATACGCCGAAGAACAAATCATCATAGAAGCACCATCTTTGTCCCCTAGAGTTCAAAAAGTTCAAGACTTTGTTCAATCACTGGATCAAAACGAAACTCTTAAAGGAAAATTCCAAGACCAGGTCTACTTGATTCAGATTAGTAAGATTCAACGTATATATATTGAAAATCGCAAAGTCTTAGCTGAAACGGATAGCCAAACCTATGCGCTCGACATTCGTCTTTACCAAGCAAGTGAAATTCTACCTGCTTCCTTTATCCAAATTTCCCAATCCGAAATTGTCAACATTGATGCGATCAGTCATCTAAAACTAACCTCTAACGGCTTGATTGAAATCTATCTAAAAAATGACAGTTTCACCTACTCATCTCGCCGTTACCTCAAAGCTATTAAGGAGAAATTAGAACTATGAAAAAACAAATTTTCCACGATGCCACAACTGGTATCCTCATCGGCCTCATCCTATCTATTATCTTTTCTTTTATCTTTTCACCAAGCAACTACGCACCACTTAGCCCCAACTCTTTGATTGGCCAATTCATGATCCAACAACAGGTACATGGCGCTCTAGTTTTGCTCTACTGTTCTATCATCTGGGCAGCTATCGGAGTCCTCTTTAGTTTTGGTAGCCGTCTCTTTGCCAAAGACTGGAGCCTTCTTCGTGCTACTGTCACTCACTTCTTCCTCATGCTATTAGGTTTTGTTCCTCTAGCAATTCTGGCAGGTTGGTTTCCACTTCGCTGGACTTTCATCCTTCAACTCATCCCAGAGTTTGCCATCGTCTATCTCATCATCTGGGCGATTCTCTATAAAAGAGAATCAAAGAAGGTTGCCCACATCAACCAATTATTGGCTCAGAAGAAATAATGCAACAGAAACCCACTCATAGGACTGAGTGGGTTTTTGCTTATAATTTTTGCTTCCATTCTAACAAGAGGTTCATGGCTTGCATCGGTGTCATGTTGTACACATCTACTTTAGCCAATTCTGCTAGGATAGGATTTTCTTCCGCCGCGTCAAATAGGGAAATTTGTTCAGAGACTGCATGTGTTTGTTTCATTGGAGCAGGACTTTCCTGACCTTGACTCTCTAATTGCGTTAAAATTGCATCTGCTCTTTTCAGCAAGTCTACCGGTAAACCTGCAATCTTAGCTACGTGAATACCGTATGATTTATCAGCTGGTCCTGCTTCGATCTTGTGAAGGAAGGTAACTTGTCCATTTTGCTCAAGTGTAGCCACGTGAACGTTAACCAGATGTCCCAGACTAGTCTCCAAACTAGTCAATTCATGGTAATGAGTCGCAAAGAGAGTCTTGGCTCCGATATGTTCATGAATATACTCGATAATTGCCTGGGCCAAGGCCATGCCATCATAAGTTGCCGTTCCACGTCCAAGTTCATCAAAGAGAATGAGAGAATTCTCAGTCGCATGCGCAATGGCATTATTAGCTTCCATCATCTCGACCATAAAGGTTGACTGACCGGAAACCAAGTCATCTGCTGCCCCGATACGGGTAAAAATTGCATCAAAGATTGGCAAGTGAGCACTTTCTGCCGGCACATAAGACCCTATCTGAGCCATGACTGCTGTCATAGCTAGCTGACGCATATAGGTTGACTTCCCGCTCATATTAGGCCCTGTAATCAGCTGGATGCTAGTCTCTTCACCCATTTGGATACTATTGGGAATATAGGTTTGGGCTCCCATGACCTTCTCAACGACAGCGTGACGACCTTTTTGAATGTCAATTCGCGAATCCTGACCAAACTCTGGACGGATCAAGTGCTGATTTTCTGCTACTACCGCTAGTCCTTGCAAGACATCGACAGTAGCGATTCCTTGGGCCAGGGCTTGTAGACGTTGGATATACTTACCAACTTCTTCACGGATACGCATAAAGATTTCATATTCAAGGCTGGCTGACTTCTCACGCGCCTCCAGCATTTCTCCCTCGATACGCGCCAACTCCTCTGTCCCAAAACGCTCTGAGTTTTTAAGCGTAGCCTTACGGAAAAAGTGGGCTGGTACATTTCCTAGCTGCGAGTTGGTTACATGGAAATAGTAGCCATCCTTTTTATTGTAATCAATCTTGAGCGTACTGATGCCAGATTTTTCTCTTTCCTTAGCCTCAATTTCAGCAATCCAGCTGGTTCCTTCTCTCAGTACCCGACGATACTTGTCCAAGGTCTCATCAAAGCCCGTCCGAATAATACCACCTTCGGTAATCACGTGAGGAGCCTCAGGAGCAATGGCTGCGCTAATAAGACTTTCCAACTCAGGGATAGCATCCAGTTGTTCAATCAGATAAGCTAGAGCTGGTTGCTCCATTCCCTCCAAGATTGCTCGAATCCGAGGAACGCTCCCCAAAGTAGTCGCTAGCTGCAAGAGGTCTTTAGGATTGCTTTTCCCAAAAGAGACTCGACTTGCCAGACGTTCGATATCGTAGACTCCCTTGAGGCTTTCTGTCAAATCACTACGCTCAAAGAAATAATCCAGAAAGACCTGTACAACCTCCTGACGTTCAAGGATACGCTCCTTGTCAATCAAGGGACGGTGGATCCAAGAGCGCAAAAGCCGCATCCCCATGGCAGTCTTAGTTTCATCCAACAACCAGAAAAGACTCCCTTGTTTCTTGCCAGAACGAGCATTTTCTACTAGATCTAAACTAGCCTTGGTCGCATAATCCATCTGCAAGAAATCCTTGATTTCATAGCGAACAACTGGCTTCAAGTGGTTGAGCTCTCTCATCTGAGTCCGATGGACATACTGAAGAAGCTTACTGCTGGCAGCCTGTTCAACAGGTACCAAGCGTGGATCCAGTAGATGGATGTCTTCAAATGATTCTTGCTCATAGGAAAGTACCAAATTCATTTGACGGCTGAGAATCTGTTCTTCCTCTTCAGTTAAGGAATAGCCGATGACAACTTCTCTTGCCTTAAGATTTCGGATTTCACCACAGACCAGGGTAAAATCCAATAAACCTGTCACATAGAAATCACCCGTCACTAGATCCATATAGGCCAAACCAAATTGCTGACCGTCACGGTCGATAGCCACCAAAAAGTTGTTTTGACTATCTGGTTTACTACTATCGACGACTGTACCAGGGGTAATCACCTGCACAACCTCGCGTTTTACAACGCCAACAGCCTGCTTAGGATCCTCCATCTGCTCAGCAATGGCAACCTTGTAGCCACGCTCCACTAGGACATCAATATACTGTTGGGCAGAGTGATAAGGCACACCAGCCATGGGAATAGGATTGTCAGCATTCTTATTGCGACTGGTTAGTGAAATTTCTAGTATCTGGGCAGCATTGACTGCATCTTCGTAAAATAACTCATAAAAATCACCCATACGAAAGAGCAAAAAAGCATCTGGATATTGTTTTTTGATATCCACATACTGTTGCATGCCTGGTGATAATTTTTCTGTCGTCATCCATTCTCTCCTTGTTAAAAATAGTCTTGAGAGAGACTCCCAAGACCTTATCTATCCTTCATCAAATCTAACAAACGATCTTCCATGAGTTTAGCAACATGCTGATCTCGGCAGATTACCAAGAGAGTATTGGCACCCGCAACTGTTCCTAAAATCCATTCATCCTTGTTGGCATCGACAACATTGGCTAAAACTGCGGCTTCACCCAATTTAGTGTGCAAAACTAAGGTAAACTCAGCTCTTGCTACACCTTCCAAATGATGGGACAAAAACTCAACCAGGTCAATCTTCTCCGTCTCATTTGCTAGTACGTAGTAGACCTTATCATTTTTCTTAACCTTGGTCAAGCCCAGTTCGCGAAGGTCACGCGACAATGTCGTTTGCGTCACAAAAACATTGCGTGCTTCCAACCGATCCTGGATCTCCTTTTGAGTTCCTAATTTTTCCTCAGTGATCATTTGTTTGATTAACTGATGGCGTTCTCTTTTTCTCATAACATCCTCTCGAGTGAATATTTATAACATTTTCATCTACTTAATAAGAACATTATACCAAAAAAACCGAATATTTCAAAAAAATTCTTATCATTCCTCAAAATTGTGATAAAATAGAAGAAAAGTCCAAAGGAGTTTATAATGAATACAAAACAATTGATCGCTAGCGAATTGGCTAGCGTCATTGAGAGCCTGGATCAAGAGGCTATTTTAAATTTACTAGAACAACCCAAAAACTCTGATATGGGAGACATCGCCTTCCCTGCCTTTACTCTAGCAAAAGTTGAGAGAAAAGCTCCACAAATGATTGCAGCAGATATCGCTGAAAAAATCAATAGCCAAGCCTTTGAAAAAGTCGTCGCTACTGGACCTTATGTTAACTTCTTCCTTGATAAAAATGCCATTTCTGCTCAAGTATTACAAGCTGTTATCACTGAAAAAGAACACTATGCTGACCAAAATATTGGTAAACAAGAAAATGTTGTTATCGACATGTCTAGTCCCAATATTGCTAAACCATTCTCTATTGGTCACCTGCGCTCAACTGTTATCGGAGATAGCTTGTCACATATTTTCCAAAAAATCGGTTATCAAACGGTCAAGGTCAACCATTTGGGAGACTGGGGTAAACAGTTTGGGATGCTGATCGTTGCCTACAAAAAATGGGGCGACGAAGAAGCTGTAAAAGCTCATCCGATTGATGAACTTCTTAAACTCTACGTTCGCATCAATGCTGAAGCTGAAAATGACCCTAGCTTGGATGAAGAAGCACGCGAATGGTTCCGTAAACTTGAAAATGGAGACGAGGAAGCTCTCGCACTTTGGCAATGGTTCCGTGATGAAAGTTTGGTGGAATTTAACCGCCTTTATAATGAATTGAAGGTTGAATTCGACAGCTACAACGGGGAAGCCTTCTACAATGACAAGATGGATGCAGTTGTAGACATCCTTTCTGAAAAAGGACTTCTAGTTGAGTCAGAAGGTGCCCAAGTTGTGAATCTTGAGAAATATGGAATTGAACATCCAGCTCTTATCAAGAAATCTGACGGTGCGACTCTCTACATCACACGTGACTTGGCCGCTGCCCTTTACCGTAAAAACGAATATCAATTTGCCAAATCTATCTATGTCGTTGGTCAAGAACAATCTGCTCACTTTAAACAACTCAAGGCTGTCTTGCAAGAGATGGGTTACGATTGGAGTCAAGATATTGTCCATGTTCCTTTTGGATTGGTAACAAAAGAAGGCAAGAAACTCTCTACTCGTAAAGGGAATGTTATCTTACTAGAGCCTACTGTCGCAGAAGCCATCAGCCGTGCCAAAGCGCAAATTGAAGCCAAAAATCCTGAACTTGAAAATAAAGATCAGGTTGCTCATGCTGTTGGAGTTGGAGCCATTAAATTCTATGACCTTAAAACTGACCGTACAAATGGATACGACTTCGACCTTGAAGCCATGGTATCCTTTGAAGGCGAGACTGGTCCTTATGTTCAATACGCCTATGCTCGTATCCAATCTATCTTACGCAAAGCGGATTTCAAACCAGAAACAGCTGCCAACTATAGCTTGAATGATCCTGAAAGCTGGGAAATCATTAAACTCATCCAAGATTTCCCACGTATTATCAACCGTGCGGCGGATAACTTTGAACCTTCTATCATTGCTAAATTTGCAATTAGCCTAGCGCAAGCCTTCAACAAATATTACGCTCACACTCGTATCTTGGATGAAAGTCCAGAACGCGACAGTCGTTTAGCCCTCAGCTATGCAACTGCAGTTGTCCTCAAAGAAGCACTTCGTCTGCTGGGCGTAGAAGCACCAGAGAAGATGTGATTCAGTACTAACAATTGGAACTAAAGTTCCTAATTGTTGGACGCTAGCCACTTTTATGCGGACTAGCTAACTGCTTCACTAGTCGTGGTTCCTAAATATAATCGATTTAGGGACCACGACGTCGTAAATGAGGCGATTTGCCTAAACGCTTTACTAATTTATCTAAACAATAACATCGATTTGGTTAGGTTCATGTCGCAATCTTAAAGTTACTGGATTGCAGAGCGTTCTAAGCAACCAATCCTAAACCTCTACGGACTTTTATTTGGTACTAGGGGCGGAGTGCATTACATCTACTATTTTAGATTAGCGATCACTTGCCTAATTTCTATATTGTCATTACTTGAAAAGCGAAAAATCTTTTTCGCTTTTCTCTTGCTATTAATTTCTTTATCACTTAGGGAGAGATTTTATGAGCCAATATGCTTATATTTTAGTTGTCATCAGTCTTGTCGCTCTTTTTCTCATCAACAAATACGAAAAGGAAAAACTACAAAGACTCCTACAAGAACAGCTGTTAAAGGATGAATCTTTTCGCGCTACTATCAAGGAAAAGATTCAAACAACAGAAAATATTAACGATGTCATCGACTACATCAATAAAGGATATCGTTTGGGAATTATGATTTCAAAAGAAATTGTTGAAGACATCAGAAAATAAAAAAAGGATTCGAGATAGTATTTCTCGAGTCCTTTTCTATTTTTTCCTGAGAACTATGATTCCCACCAATATAACAATCCCTAATGATGCCATGGTTCCGTATGCTGACAAACTTTCATCAAGAAATTTCTCGCAGAACTGCAACAGGGCGATCGCTAAGACTAGCAAAGCACTGCATAGCATAATATCCTTGAAGCTTGGTTTGCGTTTTATATACTTTAAAAATGATCTCTGTAGTTTACACATTTCGATTGTTCCCTTTTGGAGTAAATCCTTTATCCATAGAATAAATCTCTTCCTTAGAAAAACTGGCCTCTTACAAAGCTTCTAATTCGTAAAGTTCTGCAATAATCCCTGCAACCTTCTTGATATCTCCCAACATGCCACGCATCTCAAAGTCAGCTAAAACAGGGAAACCAAAACGTTGACTGTATTGCTTGGCTGTCAAACAGTATTGGTTGTTAAAGTTACGATTGCCTGATCCTACGACACCAAAACACTTGCTGGCATTGTCACCGTAAGCGATAAAGTCCCCTACTGGAGTGGTCAAAATCTCCACATCACCATTGTCAACTCCATTGCCACCTTCTAGATAAGTCGGTAGAAAAGCCACATATGGATTGGTCATCTCAAAGAAATTCTCTCCCTCCTTGACCAAATCTTTAATATGGATCTTTTCCACTTCAATGTTCCCATACTGTTCTAAAAGGTATGCCTTCAGACGTGTGACGAAACTTTCGGTATTTCCACTCAGACTGATATAGACTAAGGAAATTTTTTTCATGCTCTCCTCCTTCTTTTTTGAATTCAAAAAAATAACTACCAAGATTGTATCTTGATAGCTATCCTTTGTCAACTCTTAGGCCAGTTCTTCCTCTTCTTGAGCTTCTGTTAATTCTTTTTGCTGACGCCACATTTTATAGAAGACGATTGCTAGGAAGATAACATTGAGTACGATCCCAAAAATGGCTGAACCTTTGGCACCAAGCTCCGCTCCCATACGGATGTTAGGATCTGTAAAAAGTGAAACCGCATCCTGAACGCCGATAAAGTTGTAGATAGAACCAACGATGGCAACGAAGACATAAGCAAGATAAGTGTAGTTAGCCAATTGAAGGTTTTTACGAACAAGGAAAATCAAAGCTACAACAACTAGAATAACAGATAAGACAACCAAGAGAATGCTGAAGATAGAATGACCATGCTCCGATACCTTAATCGTATAATCAACGAGCTCCTTAGCATAAGTAGCATTAACACCTGATGCTGATGTTTCTAGATTGCTCATACCCTCCGCAGTAGGTACTGGAGATATGATTCCAAATAGTGACATTGCTGAGAGTAAGGCTGAAAAAATCAGTAATACCCATAGATAGATTGGTTTCTTTTTCATCAAAGCAACCCCCTTATGTTTTTTAGTTTATTATAGCATATTTTAACAAGCAAAACAAATCCTACAAGTTTGCTTCCACCTGTTTACGGTAGGCTTTAGGAGACTTCCCACACAGCTTTCGAAAGACCTTATAGAAATAACCAACATTACTGTAACCAACCGTATAGCAAATATCCTCGATACTATCATTAGTAGATAGCAAGAGCTGCTGGGCAGCCTTAATGCGTTGCTTATTGAGAAGCTCAGCAAAGGTGGAATTGGTTTCCTTCTTGATTAGCTGTCCCAAATAAACGGGATTGATAAAGAGATCCTTACTGATATCCTTGAGGGAAAGTTCTTTTTTGTAGTCTCTACCAATGACTTCAAGCACACTAACTACATTTTCATTCATGCGGTATTGACCAAAGAAGGATGTCAAGGTCTCCTTGGTATAAGCGACTAAATCCTCAAAAGTTGTAATAGCATGAATGTTCTTGACAATATCTGTCATGTCGTCTGCTTTCAGATGTTCAAAAAGATGGAAAACATCCATGACAAACTGGGTAAAGAGCTGCTTGGTAATGGATACCCTTGGTGTATTTTCAAGGACAATCTTCTCAAGCAAGGTCAATTCATCAATAATCTGCTGAAGATTTCCCTGTATGATCACTCGATAAATGGGTTCGTAGTAAGAAAAGAGACTTTCAGACTGATCTAAATTGACCGAACCATAAAAGAGTGTCTTTTCAACATCACGCTTCCATTTTTCAAAGTTGGCTTGATAAGGAGCTTCAAAAGGCATGAGCAACAAGCCCTCAAATTCCTGATCTGCAAGGATAATTTGCCAATCTTGCCCCAGAACGTAGTAAGGAATGACAAAATTCCCTTGTTTTTCCTTGGAAAGTCCGATCCACCAATTTTCTTTTTGGCTGAGATGAGCCTTGAATGCTTCTTCATCTAGTTGCTGACTCAATATTTCTGGCTCATGAGATTGTTCACCAAGCTGACTGGAAATCTTTTCAAGCAAGCGTTCAAGCTCAACCTTATCGACTGGTTTGACCAGATAATCAACGACATTGAGATTCATGGCTTTTTTTACATAGTCAAATTCTTGATAGCCTGAAAGGAGGATATAGTAAGCATTTGGCAACAACTCCTTCATCTCCCCAATCATCTCAAGCCCTGTCTTGTCAGGCATATTGACATCAGAAATGACAATATCTACGGGATGTTCTCGAACGTAGTCCAGAGCGTCGTCAGCATGATTGGCTGTTGCAACTACTTCCATATCCCATTTGTCAAAAGGAATCAAACGTTTGAGTCCTTCTGTAATCATGTACTCATCGTCAACTAAAAGTACTTTATACATCTTTATCCTTTCTCTTCATTTTGAATGGTGATTCGATAGCGAACACCTTCTTTTTCAACTGATTCTACACTGATGTCATAGCGGTCGCCAAAGTAGAGTACAAAGCGCTCGTGCACATTGACAATCCCAATGGACTGGCGTTTCCCACTATAATCCACCGTATGTTCAAAAGTTCTTTGAGCTAATTTATCCTGGATCTCTGCTAGCTTATCAGCAGGCATTCCACGCCCATTATCGGTTACCAAGATCTCAACATAGCCTTCTTTTTTCAAGGCCTTGATACTAATCACATTATCTGTACGTCGATGATCAACTCCATGAGCAAAATAATTCTCCACCAAGGGTTGGAGGGTGAATTTTGGAATACGCATTTCTTCCAAGCCAGGGTCAATTTTAAATCCGTAAGCAATAGATTTTGGATAACGCACCATACAGAGATAACTGTACTTCCGACAAAATTCCACTTCTTGCTTTAATGTTGTTTCTCGCTCATCAGAGATGTTGTTACGCAAGAGACTACTGAATTCGTAGATAATATCCGCTAGTTCATTTTGGTTCTCCATGACCGCGTACATCCGTAGAAACTCCAGAGTATTGTACATGAAATGTGGATTTATCTGAGCTTGTAGAGCGCGCATATGGGCATCTTTTTGACTCAGTTCAAGTTGATAAATATCATGGATATTTCTCTCCAATCGATCCAACATATCATTTGTCGTCTCAGCGATTAAAAGTAATTCCTGGTCTTTTTTCGTGAGATCAATTCTTTTACCTTGCTCCCCTTGCGCAATATCATGGATTGTTTCCACTAGATCAACAACTTGGGTTTGATACTTCGAAAATGTTTTTTTCAAGGTTACATATAAAATAACGATAAAGAGGAGACTCAAAGCAAGAATAAAAATCGAACTAAAGATACTCCCACTAAGGACATAATCCCTAGGAACCGCAACCTGAACCTGATATCCATGAGCTGTCTCATCTTGCAACCATTCCTCTCGATTACTTTTTTCACCTTGGTGAAACATATCCGTTTCAAAAGGAGAGGTGATGCTCACAGCAATTGGGATATTTCCTCTGGTATTGTCAATAGCCTTATAAAAAACATCGGAAGATACAGAGACATAAATAACACCAAGAGCTTGATCCGATACTGGATCGGATACGGGAATGGCGAAACTATTGGCATCTGGCTTGAAGGCATCTGCAGAAACCTTGTAACCACTACGATTGTCCCTCTTCGAAACATAAACTTCTGTCGAATCTTGCAAGACAATGGCTACACCCGTTACAAAATCATTGCGCACATAAAGGTCATCGATATTTTCATAAATGGATACAGAAATATAGGGCGATGCTTTACGCTCCAGTTGCCAATAGAAATAATCCGGTGTACTGAGGCTAAAATACTTATAAATTCCCTCGATTCGCGCTTGATTATCTACTAAACTTTGGGCTGAACGCGCTGATTCTCGATAATAATACTCAACCTCACTCACTGTCCGAGTCAAAACCCGCTGGGAAACCTGTCTTGCTTCTTTTTCTCGACTATCCCAGTTCACATAGGAAATCAACAGAGCAAAACTAGCAATGATGACAATCATCACCCAAGTATAGGTTCGAAGGAGTGAATGAAGCCAAAATTGTTTCATTCTATTTGGACGCCAATTTTTCATGAATGCTTTCATAAACAGGCTCCAATAAATCACTAATAAAGAAATGCCACATACCAATCCCTACAAAAATAATGAGGGCTGGCATATAAAACCCAATAATGGCTAACAAGACGCTACCAAGAAGAACTTTAGCCACTGCTGACAAGCTCATAAAAATTCCGATAAAGGCAAGCTTTAAGGTATTTTGATAGGATAAGTCAAAATAAACTTGTAATTTTAGAGAAACTGTATACGCCAAAAATACCAAGGCTACCAAAAAGATATTTAGAAAGGTTGCTGCCAAATGGATAATGGTCTGATGCGGCAATTGGATCATGAGATACAAACCATAAATCAAGATCAAGTCAAGTCCCATAAAGGTGTAGAAACTGAGATTGCTTTTAATAAAATTACTCTTGTAAAGAGCCCAAGCCTCTTTAAAACCATAGGCACGGTAAGAATAGCCATGTTCTGCAAATAAACTCATGATAGTCGCACTAGCTGGTGCTATACCAAAAACCACACCTCCTGCTAGTGTCAATAACCAAAAATAAGCCGTTGCAATCATCCCCAAAAAGAAACGATGAAAGACTAGCTCAATAAAATTTCCCACGGTTTGCCTCCAAAAAAATAATCTAGAACTATTATAACATATTTCAAGCGCTCTCAAAAATAGGAGGAGAGAAAAGGCAGTGAGAGTTGAACTTGCTACCTTTTAGAAGCAAGTTCGGAGCAGGTATCCATCCTTGTCAAATGGCCAAATGTTAGTTTATAAAGGATAAATATAATTGTTTAATAATGTTATTTGTGCTATAACAAATATAGATAGAGATACCGATTAATGACCAAAGGAGTTTTCGGAAAAGATAAACATATTTGCAGATTAAATACTTACTATTCAACTTATTTACTGGATTAACAAAATAACGAAAGGAGTATGAATCATGACTTTAAGAACTACTTTGTTTTGTGTTGCGCTTGTATTGACTCTTTTCTCTGATAAATTGTTCAAACAACAATATGTAAAAATCGGAAAAATAATTTGCGCTATAATCTTATTAGTCGCTTCATTATCATATCTGTTCTAAGTTATTTTAAGAATACAGGAATTTGTTTATCCTGTATTCTTTTTTTCTACCAAATGTACATTGATAAAATTTATACTTAATTTCAAAACAACACAAAAAAGCTCTAGACAGTATGACTAGAGCTTTTTTGTGTTGTTTTGATTCGTATTGAATGCATACTTCACTTCTATTTACAGTTTCTAAATCTCTAAATATAATAGAGCCGAAGCAGTGGTAAAACATATTTTCAACAAGCTTGGCAATATCTTAGAAAATAATTTCTTTATAGTCCAAGTCGGTTTGCTTTAAATTATACTTTTTTCTTAAACATTTGCTACGAGTAGGTCTTTCTTGTGAGTAATTTTCATCAAATAATTTCATAGATAAGTCCTATATATAATCATGGTAAAGTAGTAAAAATAGTTGTTATCCTAGTTGATTAAAAAAGTCTTTGATTTCCTCATCTTTTATAAAATAATATATAATTTTCCCCTCTCTTCTATTGTCCAAGATGTTTTGATTGGCTAGTTTACGAAGATGGTGGGAGGCAGATGCCATACTGAGATTTAGTAAACAGGCTATATCGCAGACACAGAGTTCTTCAACAGCAAGGAGATAAAAGATGATATTTATCTGTTTATTATCGGTAAACTTTGATAAAATACGAAGTGATTTTTGGACTTTTTCCTTTTCAAGGTAGTTCGTTGCGGTTGTAACATTTTGTTGATTTATAATATTCACTTGGCAGATACTATCTTTTTTCATAATTTTTTCTCCTAGCCGAACACAGTCCTTAGCATGTCAAAGCTGTTGTTTTCAATCAGGATATACATCCCCAATCCTAAATAAACAACGGCAATAAACCATCTGCTATATTTTTCCAAAGTTTCTCCAACAGAAGGGACTTGTGCCAATTTTTGGGCAGAAAAAACCAAGAGATAAATCATGACTAGAAAAGTAAGTAAAGCCACTATCAAATTCGCTAAATTTAAGGTAATAAAATATGGGACAAAAACACCAATATTGTCAGCACCACAACTTGCAAAAGTAATCATAGCGACTAGAAAAATCAGGTTTTTATCATCTTTGCGCAAACCATCTTTTGCAATAGCTTCTCCATCAGAATCTCCTAAAAGCAAAACTTTGAGTCCTAGGAAAATTGGAATCAAACCGAGCAAACCTAAAATCTCTTTACTAGGAATATAATTTAAGACAAATGCAAAAAGTAAACTTAGCAATATTAGACTAACAGAGCCTAGAAATTGTCCTAAATAGATGTTAATAATGTCTTTTCTGCTTTTTCTTTTGGCAAAAAATAACATTAGGATAATAAGTAAGTCTACGGCTGTCCCAGAATACAGGATTATTGAAGTAACAACATTTCGAACCATAAAACACCTCATTCAAATATATTTTTGAATGTATTTTAACATTAAACTTTGTAGATGTCAACTTCAGCTCCATCAAAATATAGATAAGAAGGTAGTGTACCAAACATTAAAAAGCCCTGCCATCGAAATGATAGCAGGGCTTAACTTCAATATCCAGATGATATATTTATCTAAAAAAGGTAGAGTTTGGACTGAAATATAGTGAAATGTATTGAAATTGAAAAAAGAAAAAACGCTTGAAATCAGCGATTTTCTTATGTATTGATTCGTATTGAATGCTTATTTAACCTCTGTAAAGGTTGTGAATGTTATTTTAGGACTCTTTAAACGCCGTTATATCAACGTTTTTAGTTTGTTCTGTAGAAAATGTAGTCATAAATGTAGTCATTTTGCTATGCCGTCAATTTTGCAATTTCTTTGAGGTAGATTTCAACTGCTTCTGCCTTCTTTTTCGGTGCCAATTCAGCATAAGTGTCCATTGTCGTTTTGATCGACTTATGCCCCATTCTTATCTGGAGTTCTTTCCAGTTTGCACCAGCATTCAGCATCAAAGAAGCATGTGTATGACGGAAAAGGTGGAATCCATAGTTTGGTAACCCTAATTCAGTCAAACGCTTTTTAAGCGTTGCACGTTCATTTCTGTCACACATATAGTTTCCGTAAATTGTCGGGAAAATTATATCCACAGTTGGTAAATCATGACTCATAAAGTAATCACTCATCTCAGCATGAAAAGTTTTCAAGTCATCTAAGACTTGTCTCGGGACTGCAACTCTTCTGTTACCAGAATCAGTTTTGGCACTGTTCTTACAAACAATCTCACCCTTAATCCCAAGTTTCTTATTTCCAACTTTCCACATCAGCGTCTTGTTAACGATGATTTCATTGGAATCAAAATCGAGATCATTGATTGATAAAGCAAGAAGTTCATTGATTCGAAGCGCAGAAGCTAATAGTGTATCACAGATAACTTTGAATCTTCGATTTGCTCGAGTATCAGGAAGAGTATCAAGATAGTTTAGCCAAGTAGCCAAGTCCTCTCCATGCAATACCATAATTCTCTCCTTTACCACCTTTGGTTTTGGAGGGATTTTTACTGTCCGAGCTGGATTATGAGAAAGTTCGAAATTCGTGATCCCGTAATCGAAAATATCACTAAGCTTATAGATAATTGCACCGAAATCTTTTGCATGTCCCTTTTTGGATTTTTTAACACCTGATTCAACAGACTTTTTAGATTGTTGAGCTAATTTATTAACCCAAATCTGAATGTCTGCAGATTTTATCTCTTCAGGCCTATATTCTCCAAACTTAGGGATGATATAGGTATCAAGATAGCTTCGAACTCGATTAATCGTATTCTGAGAAGTTACCCAAGTTACAAAACTGATAAACCAGGCTTCTGCTAACTCCTCGAAGTTATTAATCAACAAGGCCTCTTTCAAAGTTGACCCCTTCGCTTCAAAATCAATCCTAGCTTGAATGATTTTCCTATCAAGACTTTTTAGAGTTTTAGCAGTTATAGATGATGTAACTTTTTTCCCAGTTTTAACGTCTACTCCAATATACACACCACGTTGCGTATAGCTAATAGTTCCGTTACTCTTGGTAGTTTTAATGACTTTTCGATTGTTGTGAATGATAGTCTCTTTCTGCATAGTAGCCTTTCACGTTCGGATATAAAAGGCTAAAATAACAACCTCACATTATTCTATGTGATATTACTATTTTAGCACATTTTTTAGAATTAAGGAGTTAAATAGATCAGCACATCCTCCATTCTATAGTAGACAGTTCGAGTACCCTCAATCGGTGGTTCTAGACGCTTAAGTCCTGTCTTCTCCCACGATTTCAATGTGTTTGGTGAAATCTTAAGTATCGAGAGTAGTTCTTTCTGAGTAAGTATACTTGCATTCTTTTGAGTATTTTCTTGTTTCTGCATCAAAGCAAGCAAACAATTCAAAATCTGTTCGATCTGATTCAATTTTATGAGTTCATTATTCGTCATTCTTCACTCTCCTTTTTATGACTTGAGTGTCTACGTGAATCGAGATATTTTGCGAAGAAATATGTTTTATTAATGATTATATTTAAAAGCAAAGGATTCTCAACTCGTGCATATCTAACAAGATTGTTAAACTCAATAAAGTTGTGTTCTTCGATGATATCAATCACAGTTGAAAGAAATTGATCGTTATTATTAATAATTAGAAATTGATCTAATTCAAAACCACAACCTGACTCTATTTCGTCGATATTGTAGAGTGTTTTATCAGGATTTTCAGCGTGTATAAAATAATCGTACATACCTTTTGGAGACATGACTATCTCTACATGCGAAGGTGTGTTAAGCTTTTCAGTTAGTAATGCTGATACCTGAGTATAACTTTTAAGTGATTCGAAAAATAGGACCCCGTGCTTATGCGCTTTTTTAAATTCTCCAGTTTCTTTGTTAATGTCTTTGTCGTGCCATGGACTCAATACGAATGGAATATGCATCTCTTCAAGAATATCTAAATAATTTTCCGGTGCACTTTCTTGATAAATCAGAAATGCCCATTTATTGGAACGTTTATCTTTAGCCACGAATACCACCTTTCAATTAGCATTAATTTTTTTGCAATTCATGTTATTATTGATTACTGATACACTGGGAGTCGTAGTAGTCCCAGTGTATCTGCCAATTAGATTTCATGACAAGGCAGTACTTCTGGTCTTCACTACGTGAACCAAGCACTGCCAATTTATTATCTTTTTGTAGATTTAAACCAGAGCTTATTTCCTTGCCTGTCTGGTGCAGAAAAATAATAGTCTGGATTGCGACTAGAAATTTCTTCTTTGATATAGGATTCCATGTTTCTCAGAAGTTTCTGAGCCTGTTGAGTTTTCGGATACTTAATCACAATCGTTACAGAATCTTTTCTTACGTCAACAACACACTTAGATGTTGCTCTATTGAATTTTCTTAAAATGGGATTGAACCTTATCACAGTAGAAGAGTTTTCAATTGAAAAGGCTAGTTGAGAATTCTCGTCTTGTCGTAAAAACTGTGCTAGTCGAATCGTTTGATGTGCGGACTTAAAATAGTTGATAGGTGTGTCATAAAGCAATCGTAGAATTAACTCAATTATGATGAGAAATGCTGCAATTAATGGCAATACAATTGCTAGAGTTTTTGTATAGTACTCACCTTTACTAGCCCATTGCTTCATCATCTCAAACAGATGAGATAAGTATGTGCTTTGTACATTTGCCATCAAATCCTGTAGCAATCTAAGACCAATTGTCAAGCAAAGGAAAAACAAGCCATACATAAGTAGCGTCACTGTAATATTAAACGTTCTCTGAAAGAAATTCTTTTTGACATTCATAAAATACCTTTCTTAGTGTAGTAAGTTGGACATAATAATGGTAAAACTTGATAAGGTTGCTCATTATCAATGATTTGAATCAAGCCTGTACCTTTTCCAACTGGTATGACTATCCCCTCTGGATCCAAATCTGGGAATAGAAATTGTGTTGTCTTCTTATTAATATTTCCGATTTGAATCAATACATTTAGTTGTTCTCGAACGGAAACCGGGATTGTGTTGTGATCAAAACGTTGACTAACTAATAGAAGATGAACTCGAGTCGCACGTCCAAGAAGCGCAACTTGAGATAAGAGCGAAAAGAAAGAATCCTTAATCGTTTTGTTAACACCTTCTGAAAGAGCCAAAACCTCATCTATAACAATGGTTAAATGCTTAAATTCTTCTTCAGAATTTTCATAGAGAATTTCCTGACGTACTTGGATGAGATTTAAACACGAGCTAAGATTTTCATTTATCTCCGATACAAAATCTGACTTTGAACGATTGCGCTGAGGATGTATGACTGCAATACCATTTTCACGAGCCCACCTTGATGGTGTATCAAATTTGGGATCGACAATGATTAAATCCGAGAAGTTTTTCAATAAACTCAGAAAGTAAGTCAGAGCGTAAGATTTTCCTGAACCACTATTTCCTGCGATTGCTATAGAAGTTACTTTGTTAAAATCTAGAATTAGATTTTTCATTATTGGTATTGTGTTATTTTCTTGCTTCAAAACAAACTGTTCTAAATCTGAAATTACAATTCTTTCTGAAATTCCGATTTTCCAAGGGAAAAACAGACCTCTTTGAACATGAATATCATCTGTTTCAAGGGCAAGAAAGTAAGCAGAGTTCTGTTTTAATACCGTATACCTTGGAAAGAGAGCTGCATTGGCGATTAGAAAAATCTTCTGATAAAGATCATCATCAATGATGTACCCAGCTGGCAATCGTGGAATAAATAGAAAACCATCTTTCATGATTTTGATATCAAAACTATTAGTATAACTAGTTTCTCCTTGCATGATGCTCCCAAGCCCCATATTCAGGGCTTGGAGCAAGTATTGAGCAAGCTCTTTAGTAGTCATTATTTGACCTCTTTGATGTTATTCGCACGGAAATAGACATTGTAGCCGACTTCACAGGCTTCTAATCCATCAAAGTCTACCATCGCTAGATACGATGGAAGAGTTACTTCAGATTCAAACTTCACCTGGAACGGTGGTAACCCTTTCTGAGAGAACCATGCCTTGTGCCCGATGATTTCGCCAGTAGGCTGCCCATCTTCAAACTTAATTTGCGCTTCAAATTCAGTACTCAAGCAGTGGATTGCTTGTTTTTGATCAACATATTGTTTTGCAGTATTAGCTGAATAGCCATTTTTACGATTTTTTGTTTTCATGTGATTTACCTCTTTCTTATTTATCGTACTCCAGTTATATTCTTCGATTTATTTTATTAAACAATCATAGCAACCACCTCCTTATCTATAGGGACAATTTCTAACAAAATACGGAGATTTTTAGAAAAAATTTTTTTAATTTTTTTTGACTTCATCAAACTTGCAACTGTTTTATATTGCAATTCTTATTAGTTTTGATATAATGAATCTATAAGAAACCCTAGGCTTCTTCCACCTAGGGCAGGAGGAAATATAGAAATATATAGAGAGCTATTACAGCTAGTTAATTGTTGTATTGTGCCCCAAAATTACTAAATCTCAGCCAAAAAAATGACTGTTAGATGTGTTTTTTGTGTACCCTCTTTTATGTTTCTATAAGTAAGGAAAAAAGACCGATAAGAACAGATTATCGGTCTTTTTGTATATAATTTTTAGATTATATGCTTACAGTGAAAGCTCTAGCAATAGAGTAGTAGGAATTTCAAAAGATATAGCTCTATCGAATAGAGCTGGAGGAAAATCAGAGAAGATTTTAAGAGTTATTACAATTATAATATGCATATATAAAACAACAACCAATTGTTAAAAATCGCTATTGGATGTGTTTTTAGTGCGCTCTCAAATCTTCAATGAAATTGGAAAAAAAGGCTAACAAATATTATTGTTGGCCTTTTTTTGCGTCTAATTTTAATGATCAATACCGTTTGAAGAAAGGAGATTTATAGCTATGAAAGAAGATTAAGATATTCATGCACTATTATTTTAATTTTAACCCCTTATTGAAGACGGATTGAAACATGTAAAATTCATTGTTCCTCCGTCGGTGTATAAGGCCAATGTTTTCTTGTTTCTTTTCGTCGTTCCAAGTCACCTATGAGAAGGACAAGAAAATGTCAAAAATTATTAATAAAAGAGAAGAAAAAATACTTAAAGCAAAAAAGCAAAACGACTGGAGTACAGTACTAAAACTTCTGGATCAAGAATTCGAAAACTCGCTTAGACAGGATTCACGTTATCACTTAACTAGTCTGAATAAAATCGTTTCATATGATGGAAAATACACTGAATTAATAGACATAATTCCAAATAGCATTCCTAATCCATTGGATAATTTAATTGAAAGAGAGAGAAAATCAATATTATATAACGTATTAAACAACTTAAACCCTTGCGAATATAAGCTTTTTATAGATCGAGTTGAGGAGAATAAGTCATTTAGACAATTGGCTACTGAACTTGGTGTCAGTGATAAAACAGCTAAAGCTAGATTTGAGAAGATTAGGTTTAAACTTCAAGAAGAATTAAATGACTGGAGATTTTAGAATATTTTTCTTAAACAATATTCTGCTTCATATATAATTTTAACAATTTAAACAAAAAACACTGTGATATTTTTGCATCACAGTGTTTTTCCTTATTATTTTATCAAGATGAATAGTGATGGAACTTATATCAGACTATCGTTCATTTCTTCGTAATTCGACAATATAGTTATAGGTATCTTTTTTTAGCTTTGCAAGTGAAATCTTCAAATAATTATTAAAACTAGGACTAGCAATTTCTCCGTATATCATAGCATCAAAAAAACTATCTGTGATATCAATCTTTGAATTTTCAGTTTCTAACAGTTCCTCTAGACTTTTACGATATTCTTTACAATACTCTTGCTCCCTGCTAAACATATTATCAACATCAACTTGATGTATTTGGTAAGCTTCTTCCAACTCTAAAATATTATTGTTTTGTTGCACTGAGTCAAAATATAATTTTATTCTTGATGAGTTTCCAATTGGAGAAACTTTGAATAAAATTTCTTCTTTACTTTTAAGATCAAATGGGCAAAATTTATAAGTTTGAGTACCTTTTATTCTATTACATGTGTCACAACAAGGAATTAGATTGCTAAGAGTTAAAGCAAAGAATGGATATTTATCTTTATCATAGTAATGGTCGAAATTAGCACCTAGATAATTCTTTCTAGAATTAATATAATTTCTATTACAATAGGGACATACGGTTACATCAAGATTTTTGACTAAAATCATATTATTTCTAATCCCAATAGTTTCATCTATTAAATGAAAAATTCCAGAATAATAACTTTTATAAATTCTCAAATCTTTTTCACTTTGCTTTATAAGTTTTTTATATCTCTTATTGTCTGTGGCTAAAGAATCGCAAAAACTTTTTAATTTTGTAAAATCCATAGTAAGTAGTTCATAAACGTCCTTAATTTTTATTTTTTGAGAATTTTTCTTCGGAAGTTTATTTAATAAAGTTACCATAGCCGTACCCTTACCATTAGTTTTAACAATCGACGGCTTCTTTTTTAAAACAAAATCATAATATCTATCTAATTCTTGTTGATTATAAAAACTATTTATTTTTATCATTTTTTCCTTCTTGAAGTTCTTTTATTTTTTCTTGATACATCTTGATCTTTCTTTCGTACTCTAAAATTTGTTGTTCTTCTTTATCCCAATTTATACTTTCAAGCTGAATTTTCAAATGATTACGAATAATATCTTCACCAATCATATCTACTAATTTTTCAAAAAACTCGCGAATATCTTGAGCCGGTGTATCTTTATTAAAATCTATTCTATACCTCTTAATAAATGCTTTATATGTTTTATTTCGTCGAATCATTTCTTCATTTGAGCAACTCCTAAATATTTTCAATAAGTCTTCAATAACTTGTTGTGAAAAAGCACCTTTAGGAGCCTCTAAGAAAAATGAATTCTTAAATAAACTATAAATATTATGGCCGAAAGTCTTAAATTCATTAGTAGAATTATCATGTTTATTATTGTTTTCTGGTAAATATATTACATCCTCTGCCAGAAAGTCTGAAAGAATTATTGGTGAATGTGTTGATAATATTATTCGAACTACACCATTCCTTTTTTTCATAATTTTACCAATAATAGGTAGAACACTGTTTACCCAGTTTCTTTGCCACTCAGGATGTAGCCCTAGATCAACTTCATCAAGTAGTACTAACACTTTATTACTATTTAGATCACTTTTTATACTATTTAAGCGTCCAAGTAAATTAAGTAAAGCTAACTCACCAGAACTGAGTCCAGACCATTCAAATTCCAGTACAGAAAATACTTCTTTCGAAATCCAATTATTTGACGCTTTTTTATTTAAAATTTTTAAGATTTCTTCTAAAAACTTTCTATCATTCTCCTCAATAAATACAAAACCTTTCCCAACATTACTACTAATATTACTTAAATCTTTAAAAAAATCTTTTATCTTAGAGATCTTTTTTTTCGCATTATTGTTTAAAAAATCATCTAAACTATCATAGAAACGATCAGTCGGTTGTATAGTTTTAGTATCTATTTCGCTCATCAAATAGATGATTTGTTCATGATTCAATTCTGAGAAAATATATTCACTAATTACTGAAAAAAATTTTCTTAATAATACTTTTATTATTTTCTTTTCTTTATTTACACATTTTATTATTTCTTTTAGTTTACTTTCCCATTCTTCATTTAATGGATTACCTGTTAAGTAATGTTTATCATATGAATTTATCCCTTCACCTATTTGATTTAACCTAAGAAACACTTTTTTATCCGATAGCTCAATTAGATTTTGCCATTTCGTATTTTTATTTCCCTCTTTATAATAATCAATAACTACTTTGACTTGTTTGATCGAATCTTCACGATTCAAGTTTACGAGGTCCATTGTATTTAAATATGCGGAAGTAGAAATATCAATAGAGTCACTAGAAGTAGCTTGTAATTTATTCAACTCTATAGAAGCAGAATACTTAACGAAAGAATACCCTAATACATCCTTGTAATCCTTATAGAATTTTGCCAGTGAATTCTTATTTTTTTCTAATAAAGAATTTATCAACCTTGTTTTTCCCGAACCGTTTTCACCAACTACACAGTGTACAGATTCAATTTCATTAGAATAATTTAGTCTGTAATTAAAATTTCCAGTATTATTTACCATTTCAAACTTCCTTTACTATACATTCAAAGTGCGTTAATCCACAATAAGCATCTAATCTGCTGAGAACTATTTCGATATCTCTCATTTTCATTTCCTTTTCCTCTTCCGTTTTATCATATTCTGGAATTTCTATTTTTAAGGCACCTTGAATGGGCCCTGTTTTCAATTGCTTTCCAATAATATGTCTAAATCCTATTTTACTATCTTTATAAATTTTATTAATATTTTGAATTTTTGACAAACTGGGTGCAAAAGAATGCATTTCACACCATTTCTCAATATCCACTCCTACCGGATATGGGATGAAAATTCGAATTACGTTCTTAAGTATTAGTTTATACTTCCAACTTTGTCGACCTGCCCATATAAAGTCTAACCCTTTAGCTTCGATTACCTTAAAAACAGTAGCTAGATAAATTGCAGCATTATTTTTCGTTATAAATATAATATCTCCCGATTTAGGTGGATTTCCTTTTAAATGTTTATCTCTATCACTATACCCCCAAATAGAGAATGATTCTTCTTCAGATTCTTGAATTTCTTTTATGTCATTGCATTCATTTTCAGTTTCTAGAATGGAAACAATAGTAGATTTATGAACCTTCTTTTCGATTGTATTAAGATAAGGTGTTGTTACACCATCTCCACCAGCCATCACAAAAACATTTCCTTTTAACATCATATACCTCGTTCATTATATAATAATAGGAACTATTGTTACTTAAAAGTTACATATTTGCTTTTTAAATTAAATAAAGCCTTTATATGAATTATATCATAATATACACTATTGGTTTTAAACAATTTCTGTTTTCCCTGAAAAATAAGTATAATATTATTTTCCAAAAGTAGTATATATTCGTTACCTCTTGAAAAGAAATATCCAACTGTGGTATAATGTTAATATAGATACGCTATATAATAGGACGAATATTATTCGAAAGGTTTTTAAATATGAATAATCCAAAAGAAACAAAAAATACTATTACCCGTAAAAGCGTGAATACTATCTTGAAAGATCTATTTAATTATGAGCATATTGAATTTAATAACTATCAAAATAACTTAAATAAAAAACACAATTTGTATTTCAGAGGCGAAAGTTCCTACTATGAATTCCGTACTCCTTCTCTTTATCTTCAAAAAAATTTAACAACCAATGGAAGTGAATACTACTACAGAGTACTTCTCAACGAGCTGGGAAGAGATGATTATCAAGAGAACACTTCATTAGTAAGATTGATTTCCGAATTACAACACTATGGTGCTAAAACAAGAATGCTTGATATCACAAAAAATCCATTAATTGCTCTGTACTTCGCTGTTGAAAAAGACAATGATAAACCTGGTTATGTCTATATTTATTCTGATAAACTTAATGAAAAGTTTGATACAGGTCATACTATAGCTATTAAATCTGCACTAAATTTTATGCCTCAAAATATTATTAATAATTTTTTTACGGCAATTGAAAATCTTATAAGAAATAATAAAAATAATTATCATCATAAGGATATTGAATTGATAACCGTAGATAACATTAAAGATATTGAGTTTTCATATTATTATAGAAATTCTAGTTTTGTTACACAAAATTACCCTGAACAAATAAGAGAATTTATGGAGCTATTAAATCAAAGAGCTAGAGTTAGAGAAAGATTGAACTTCCCTGTTAAAATATATAACGACTTACAAAGGGCTCATATAGTTATTCCATCAAAGACGACTGATAGAATCCGACAACAACAGGGAGCATTTATTTACCCACGATTTGTAAACACATTTAAAAAAGACCACGATAACATAAAACAGGAAATCTCTGAATCAATAGATAAACTATCTGTAACTCTATTTACACCAAAAAAATTAAAAAAAGAAGTATCCTTGGAGGACTATACTTCATTTTCTGTCATTAAAATTGATCCTGCCAACAAAGAAGAGATTCGGAGAGAGTTAGAACTTCTTGGAATTACTGAAGGTTTTGTCTATCCAGATATTGAACATCAGTCAAAAGCCTTATTAAATATTTTAAATAATGATAATTAAGTAAAAACAATTATATTTACTTCTTACTTTACACCATATTATAATTTAAAAGAGATCAAGATAAATTTTGATCTCTTTTCTTTTTACTCATACTTCATCTTCACGTCTTGCATCCAACTTGGAAGAACTTTGTTTAGTTCCATGTTAAGTTTAAGTTTGTTTCCTGCAAATTGATTTGTTGCTTTAGTTGCATCGAGTGTTTTTACGATGTCTTCACGGAATGGAATTTCATCTTGTTTCTTCAAGTCATAAGCTTTTAGCGATTTGGCAAGTAGTAGACTATCTAGTCCCCATTCTTTCGCAAATTCTTTGACAATATTCATTTGTCTATTTTCCTGCCATGCATTAAAGGCTGTGTCAAAGTCTGTGTCTGCAGATAAATGCCCTGGACGTAATTCTTCATCAATAAAGGTTTTAAGAGATTCGGCAAGGTTGTTTTCACCTAAATTACTAAGTTCTTGTATTTGTTCCAATATCAAGATTAGGTTATTATCATTGATAACTAGCACTCCATCCTTACTTGATGTCTGCTTATCAATTAGCGTAAAAATACTTTGAGCATCAATAACCTGTGTTCCTTGAATTTTTGTTTTTCCAACTATATTATTGATTAATATTCCAGGTGGTTTAGGTTCTTTAGGAAATAGATTTTTATAAGCACCTACATACTGTAACCATGTATGCTCTGTCATCCCAAAGGTATCATCATCCCAAGAAAACTCATAATATTGTTTTACTTTGCCTAACTGGGTTGCTGCTTCGATGAATGCTTTTTTAAAGAGTGCCTTTTTCCCCTCATCATCTCTAATAGAAACCCAATTTGTTGGATCTTCTAACTCTGCTTTTAAATAGGCGAATTTATCAGCCAATTCAATAACTGCATCAGAATATTTCTTAACCAGAACCCTACTATTTTTCCCACCACTTCCATACAAGCGAAGAGCATCATTTACAAGAGATTCTGTGATTCTAGGAAATTGGAAATTGATAATCGTTCCAAACTCTTTAGTGGAACCAAATACACGATTTGTACGAGAGTATGCTTGAATCAAACCTTGAAGCTCTAGTGTTCTATCCACATAAAGGGTATTTAAGCGTTTGGCATCGTATCCCGTCAGTAGTTGGTCTGCGACAATTAAAATATCGATATTTTTAGGATTTCTACCACTTCCTCCTCGTTTCGCACGAGCAGTAATATCTTCAAAATAGGCATTCTCACCACGAACTCTATCACCAACTAGGAACTTAATACCAGTAATTCCTGCATAATCCTCAAACATTTCCTCCACAATTTCGCTAGCAACATTGTCGGGGTCATTTTCGTTCCCAAAACTAAAAGTCATTGCAATATTAGGTTTCGCATCACCTTCCTGGAATCTTTCTGCGATTTGTTTTTTAAATTCGTGGTAATAATGAATTACACGTTCTTTATAAGCAACCGTTAAGATCGCATTGAATTCTCCCTGTTGAGATTGCGATTCCCAGCCGGCAAGGATTTCTTCTACCACTTTTGGAACATGATACTTATCTTGGTAAAATAATAGACCTTCTTTAACTGCGTTCTTTTCTACTTCCAGTTCAGTCCATTGATGAACTTGTCGTTCAATCTCTCTTTGTCCTTTACTTGGATATTCTTCAACTAAAATTTCAATCAGTTGCTCACGGAGATCTTCATAGCTTCTAAACTCACCTGTATTGATGTAGTCAACATGGAAACCTAGAACATTTCCATCTGCAATAGCTTCATCAATTGTATATTGGTGTAAAAGTGGACCGAACAGCTTCTCGGTTGTATTGATAACTTCACTACGCTCATTGATTTTACCCTTCACCTTGTTTTCATCAAACAAAGGAGTTCCTGTAAAACCAAAGAATAAGCTGTTTTTAAAGAAATAATCTTTAATGGTCCCCATCATATCTCCCATGGTAGTCCGATGGGCTTCATCGATAATAAAGACAATTTTTTTATCTGAAAGTTGATGGTCCTGTGCTTCAATCAACTCATTTACCAAAATGTTCAGTTTGAAGGTAGTCGTTACTACAATCCCACTCTTAGGAGAAGTGAGTTGTTTTCTCAATTGGTATGTACTCTTTGTCCCATCAACATCTACAGATTCATAAACGGAATAAGCTTTGAAGGCCTTTGAAGTTTGTTCGTCTAGATCCCGTCTATCTAGCAAGAATACCACTTTATCAAACTCTGTACGGGTTGCGAGAAACTGAGCCGTTTTAAAGCTGGTAATGGTCTTTCCTGAACCTGTTGTATGCCAGACAAAACCACCATGCGGAATCTTATCTGGATTATCCCAACCAAATGCTGCTTTCTCAACTGCCTGCAAAGCATAGACCTGATAGGGACGCATCAACATATGGCGACGATTTTCTTCATTATCTGGATCTTCATCGATGATAAGATAATCTCCCACCATCTGATGGGCCATTGGAACCATCAAGAAATGTTCGATAACTTCTCTATAATCCGTTAATACACGTTGCCCCAAGTGCTTCCCATTTTCTTGACCTTTTTGGGTTACTGACCAATGAAAAACGAAAGCAGGATTGAAATCATTGATGGATTTAGGCGTCGCAAAATAACGAGTTTCAATGTCTGTTGTCACGACCATCATCTGAGAGAAGGCCATGAAGTTATTGGTATATTCTCCATCTGCGTAATAACGTTTGAACTGACCGAAAGCTTCGTCTAAGCTCTTGTCACTTCTTTTTTGTTCAATATTAATCAGAGGCAAACCGTTAATGAGAAGCACCAAGTCAAAACGATTGCTGTTAGGGGTTGATACTTCGCGAGCAATCTGGTAGTTCGAATCTCCACCACTGACCTGTGCTTTTTTCAAGATGGTCAGTGTGATTTGTTTACGAGTAACATCTGGATGAGAATCTCGATAAATACCATCAATCTTCCCGGTTGAACCTTCGATGGATAGGATTTTTGCAGCTTCATAACTGTTTGAAATCTGATTGACTTTTGATAAGACTTGTTCAAATTCGCTATCAGTCAGTGCGACACCTTCTAGGACATCGGCATTAATACGATTGAGTTCACTTCTCCAGTTATCAATCAAATCTTGAACAGTCACTTTGTGAAGATTACCATTCAGTTTATCTGGAGCTTGCCATCTGAATTTGGTTAATTCTTTGACAAATTCATCCTGAAAATGTCTCTCAGAGGCGTCTTTATTTGTACGACCCATAGGGTTTCCTTTCTAGAATAATCTCTAATTCCCTTAGACAAAGAGTTCATTCAAGTATGCTTTTTTCAAATCTTTTAATTTATCGAGTTTTTGTTGTTGGAGAGAGATAGAATTATCTAATAAACTTAGTTGCTTTCCTATTTTTTCTTGTTCTTTCAATGTTGGAAATAAAACATTTAATTCTAGTACTCTATTTTTAGAAATATTGTATCTTGAAATACCTTGTGCAAGTAATTTCATGCCAGCACGAAATGCCGGAGACCTTAGTAAATAAGCTAAGAAATCAATATCAAATTTAACGTTAGGACGGAATCCAAAGCAGAAACTATTCAAATATACATTTGATAGATCATACTTCCATACAGACGATAATCCTACTTCTTCAGGTGTTTCTGAAGAAGTAGTAAAAAATACATCTCCATATTTAACTTCCGTCTGTCTGTCATCAATTTCAATTTTATCAAGACCTCTCAAATCTGCAATTTCATTTGAATAGATATTTAGATAGGTCACATACATCCCATTACCATGACCAAAGTCCACTTTTGATTTTCCTGATAAACCTGTAAATGTTTTTCCTACATCTCCTAACTTCTTCTCTTCCCATTCCCCTTCAAAACCAGGGAAGCGACGTTTTGGTACTCGTTCTCCCTCAGCCGGAAAGAGTTCAGCAAGATAAGCTTTCTTGAGATTTTTCAGTTTATCAAGTTTATGCTGATGGAGGCTGATAAGAGAGTCGATAGTTTGGAAGAAATTTCCAAGTTTCTTCTGCTCATTAATTGTTGGAAGTTGAAATTTGATTGTTGACATATCTTTTGGATAGATTGCTGCAACACTGGTCGTTCCAACAGCTCTAGATTTAACTTGCTGAATACTCTCTGGGATATTGTATAAGTAATTGAAAAAAATTGTATCCACATCATCAAGAGTAACTCTAGCTAGGTTGCTATTAAAACCATACAATCCTTCCTTAATAAACCAAGTTGCTCCTTTACCCACAAGTTCAAGAGTGTTTCGAGTGTTAAAAAGAAAATCACCATATTTAATTATATTTTCACATTCGATTTCTTGGTTTAATCTTTCAAGTTTTGTAAAATCCCAATAACCACGTTGAATATTTCCCATCTTTAGTAACGGAATTCCTTTACCCTGTTCACATCCTAATAAAGTTGTTCCCGTTTGTATTCTTTGACACATTTTTCCAAATTCTTTCTGTTCCCACTCGCCTTCAAAGTAAGGGAAACGACGTTTTGGTATATTTTTACTGTTTGTCATTAAAGCACCACCAATTCACTCATCATCGCTTCTAGTTCTTTCTCAAGTTTTGAAATTTCATCATCTAGACTGTTCAAAGTTTCTGAGTAACGCTTATTGAGTTCTTCTAGGACCGCAATCTCAGCTTTGAGAGGGGATTGGACTAATTCTTCAACTTTGTCAAGAACTGAACCAAACCATTTTTTATAAAGAACTTGATCTACTTCTTCATCTGTCAATTGTGTGATACGTTCTGCAACTAACTCTTTCATTTCAAGTTCTTTTGTTTTAATGGCTTTATTAACAGTTGATTTTTCTTTGGTTAAGTCATCTACTTTCTTGAGAAGTTCATAGTCGACTGTGCCTTTCTCAGCTTCCTTCATGCCAGCTTTCACTAGTTTACTTTCAAAACTGTCTTGTGCTTCTCCTTCATCATTCTTTTTAAGAGTGTCAAAGAGAGCATTATATTCATCACTGTCTTCTACCTTGGCATTTTCTACCAGCTCACTCAACTCGCTATCAATTTCAGAAATACGGGATTTGAGACATTCGATATCAGCTAGCTCATCCCCATAAAACTCACTAGCGATTAGTTCATTCGGAGTGATAACACCATTCCACCCGTCTTGAACTTTTTCCTTGTTCTTTCCTTTGGTAACCATGTTTGGTTCACGAGTTCGACCAGCCTCATAAAAACCTAATTGCTCAATCAACTCTACATCATGAGACAAGTACTTAGTCCAAATCTCTGCCACAATTTGGTAGCCATCATAGATACTCAATTGTTTAAATTCTGATAAGCGGTCTTTGATAGCAGCCAACATCTCTTCTCTCAGTTGTCGAGGAGTGATATCAGAATTCAATTGGTGTAATTTTGCCCAGTATTCTTCTAAGTATTCTTGGATAGAAGCGATTACTTGCATTGTTTCTTCTGTCACTACTGGACTAGAAAGTACTGCTTCAGAAAATTCTTCAATAGATTGATTCAATTCAAAGTAACCAGAGCGCTTCTCAGTGAGTGCCTGACCCAGTAGTTCTGGAGCCACCTGATGAAGGGCTACTAAACTCTTGATATTGTTTTCTGGAATGCCACCGTGTAGATGGGCCTCCACATCATGAGGAATTTCTTCGTCTATTGCTGTCACATAACGAGGAATATTCATATTGAACTCGTTTTGAATCAACTCCTGACGACTTGCTAAATGGCTATAGCCTTTTTCTTCGATACGATTCTTGTAAACATCTACAATTTTCGCAATGTCTTTCTCTTGGAGGGCATTTTGTTTCCCAACTTTGATAAAGTTACGAGATGCATCGATGAAAAGAACTGGTTCGTTTAATTCACGGTTTTTCTTCAAGATGATAATACAAACCGGAATCCCTGTGTTTGTAAAGAGATTACTTGGTAAACCAATAACTGCATCAATCTGATTTTTCTCTAATAGACGTTTTCGAATTTCACCTTCTGCAGAACCACGGAAAAGAACACCGTGTGGTAAAACAATGGCCATAGTTCCTGTGGTAGACAAATGATATAGCCCATGAAGGAGGAAGGCGAAATCTCCTTTTGAATCTGGAGGTAGGACACCTGCAATTTCAAAACGTGGGTCACTTGGTTTCAGTCCAGCACGGTTCCAATTTTTAATAGAGTATGGAGGATTCATAACGACTGCATCAAACTGGACTCCTTCATTTGGACGTTCCGGATCTTCCGGCCAGTCTTGCCCAAGAGTATCCCCATTTTTGATGCTCATTTTCTCTGGACGAACTCCATGAAGCAAGAGATTCATTCTAGTCAAGTTATAAGTTGCGGTATTCTTTTCTTGTCCGTAGTAATTGAGACTCTTCTGTAGTTCTTCTGATAAATGTTTTTTTACAGTTAACAAGAGAGAACCTGAACCGACTGTCGGGTCATAGATAGAAGTAATATTTTGATTTGTCGCGACAATCTGCGCCATAACTTCACTGACTTGGTGTGGCGTGTAGAATTCTCCAGCCTTCTTACCAGATTCCATGGCAAATTGGCCAATCAAGTACTCATAGGCATCCCCAAGTACATCTCCATTTTGAAGAGTCACCATATCCAAATCTTCAAACAGACGGATTAATGCTTGGATGTTTTTATTACGATCATTTAAGTTGCTACCAAGAGCTGTATCTGTTAAATCCAGCGTTGAACTTGAAAAAAGGCCTTTGAAATCATCAGAACCATTGGTAACAGCAATGCTGCGTTCGAATTGGTTGAGACTGTCAGTTACTTTCTGAACTTCAAAATTCCCAGCATTCATGTCTTGGACCCATGTTTGATATAGATGTTCAGGACGTACAAAATAGCCCAAGATGTCCTGAATCATTTTTTCTAGTTCAGTACCATATTCTTGATGGGCATTTTTATATTCTTCAAACCAATCTTCTTCCTTAGAAATTCCTGCGGTTGTCGCAAATGTTTTCAGAGTCTGGTCACTCAAAAATTTATAAAACATAAGGCCCAACATGTAGTCTTTATATCGACTAGCATCCATGGACCCACGTAATTCATTTGCACCATTCCATAAACGTGCTTTAATTTCTTCTGATGTAATCATGTAACTCCCCTTTTTAAACTTCTTTCTAATAATAAAACTGTAAGGACATTCATTATTTGAAATCGCACCCATCGGCTTTATAATAGGCCAAACTCACTATATATTATCTATAGAATTATATCATAAAATTAAAAATTATGTCTGTTGTACTGGATAAGATAAAAGCTTAAAACAAACTCAATTTTTGTGATTGATTTTGTTTCACAAAAAAAGTGGACAGGCGTCCACTTTTTTTACGAAATGCTAAAATGACATATCTGAGTTTTACCGATTTTACGGTTAGAACTACTTTACTATTTTTATTTATTTTTTCGCTTATTTACTGATAAACCTAGTGCACTAATAATTGAAACTCCAATCAATCCAAGAACACTTGAGTTTTCACCTGTATTTGGCAATGATTTTTCCTGTTTCTTATTCAATGCACCATTATAGGACGCAGGTGATTGAGAAACAGTCTTAGGTTTAACTTGATAAGATACAAGTTTACCAGTTTCATCATAGACTTCAATAGGTGTGTTACCTGCTTCAAGGATCGCTTTCTTTTGCGCTTCAAGGTCAGCTAAACGCTCAGCTTCTACCTGCTCGCTATATAAGGCGAAGAATTTATCATAAGCCTCTTGGTCGATTTTCTGTTCTTTCAACAACTTGTCAAGGTTCGCTTGTGCCTCTTTCAAGGCAGTCACTTTCTCTTTGAGAGTAGTTTCTTTTTGAGCAAGGACTTCCTTAGCTTTAGCTAAGTTAGGCTCTGCATTGAGCAAGTTTTCAAGGTCAGCCTTGGCTTGTTCAAGCGTCTTATTAGCTTGTGCTACTTTTTCTTTAGCAAGTTCAAGATTGTTTTCAGCAATCTGTACTAGTGCTTTGAGTTCAACCAATTTATCTTGTTCAGTTGCTAGGTTGTTCTTAGCATTAGTAAGGTTACGTTCTTTTTGAGCAAGGACTTCTTTAGCTTTATCAAGATTCTCTTGTTTCAGCTTCACATCAGCAGTTAGAGCATCTAGTGCCTTATTAGCATTTTTTAGGCGCGTATTAGCATTAGCAAGGATATCTTGCGCTTGTTCAAGTTTGCTTTGAGCAGTCGGCGTTTTCAAAGGTGTAGCTTTAAGAGCATCCAATCGTTTTTGAATTGTTTCCTGCTCCCCTTTAGCCTTGATATTCGCAAGCGAAGCACTTGTTTTTTCACGTTGTGCCTGAGAGTTTACAGTCTGAGCATTTAATAAGGCAGAATTTGCATTATTATAGGCTTTTACAATGCTTTCTGCTGTATTATTGTTAGGTACTTCAGTCTTATCCAACTTGTTTCCAGTAACTTGATTATCAAAAACTGATATGAAGTGTGCGCTTGTACGTCCTAGACTCTTAGAAATATCTAAAGCAAAATATTCTTTAGTAGAACCTCGAACAGAAGATACACCTGTTAGGTTTTGAGCGTGCATCCACTCCCAACCATTAAATAGCAAGTCAGAAATACTTTCATAAACCCATTTTTTAGCATCATACATGGTATGAATTTCATCACCACTATTGACACTGTTTAAGTTTTCAAGGTATTGTTGAGTATCATCCTCATAAGTAGGCAATCCATACTTACGAGCAACGTTATTTACTGCTTTACTATCGTGACCTTTTCCGAATCCCCAATTATCAGCTACGTAACCGTCAGTCACTTCGTCAGCAACTTGAAGCATACCTTTTGTTACAACAGTCCTAGGTGTTCCAAAGCGCTCACGGATTTGGTTAAGTAGATCACTCGCAAATAGAGAAAGCTCTGTCATTTGCTCTGTTGTCAAGTTATTGGCATCAACACTGATAGCTTTATCATTGACATTTCCTTTGAATTTATTCAAATTCAAATTTTCTTGGTTGACCGATTTTAAGATAGACTCTACTTTCTCTCTATGTTCTTTCCACTTATCACGTTCATCCAAAATGTCATAAGGATTATTTACATAGGATTTCAAGGCGTTAACATATTCATCAGTAACTTGGAAAGTGTTAATAGACTTATAGCTAGCTTCAGCCACAGTAAAGGTATCCTGTGCTTTTTCAAGAGCAGTTTGTGTCTGGTCAGCTTTTTTAGTAGCATCAGTCAGTGTAGACTCTGTGCTTTCTACTACCTTACTAGCTTCTGTCAACTCGTTTTGGACGCTTGAAATCGCATCTTCAAGATTCTTGTCGTCTGACTTAGCTTGTTCCAATACCTCCTCTGCATTCGTCACCTGTTTCTGTGCTTGTTTTTGAGCAGTCTCAGCGTTTTCCTTTTCTTCGACAACTTTCGCTTGACCTGTACCGTCCAAAATAGCTTGGGCATTATCTACATCGTTCCGAGCATCTTTAACCTCATTTAAAGCATCCGCTACTTTTTTCTCAGACTTATGAACTACAATTTCTTGGTCTGCGACAACTTCTTTTGCTTTGGTAAGGTCATTTTCAGCATTATTCTTTTGTTTTTCTGCGTCATTTTTACCTTTTTCAGCACTAGCAACTGATTGCTTTTGCTTTTCAATGTTTTCTGGAGTCGCTTTATCCTTGGCTTGTTGAGCATTACCTACTTCAGATTGAGCATTATCTACTTCAGTCTGCGCTTGGTCTTTTGCAGTCTGCGCTTGGCTTTTCTTAGCTTGGGCATCTTCTACTGCTTGGGTAGATTTATCAAGTTTATCCTTGGCCACGTCAACTTGTCCTTTAGTGACTTCCTTAGTAGGAACTTCCACTTCAGTTTTCTTAGGCGCTTCTTTCTCTACCAAGGCTGGTTCGGTTTGAGCAGTTGTAGGCAATGGAACCTCTACTGTGTCTGCGTGAGCAGTTCCGATTGTGCCGACAAGACTTGCAGTTGCTGCGATGGCAGAAATAACCGTACCCGTATACAATTTTTTAGCAGTACTATAACTATTTTCCGTAGCTTTTGACATTTATAAACTCCTTTTGTACAATGCCCTATGCATTTTATTAAACTATAGTACTATTTTACCATACTTTTATCGTTTTTGGATAGTTTATTATACTTATTTTTAGAGAAAACAGATAGTAAAATGGTAGATAACATGGAATATAATAAATTACAAAAGCATATCGCATTTCGCATACGTGAGTGTAGAAAAGCACAGGGATTAAGTCAAGAAAAATTATCTGAAATCGCTGGCCTAGGTGTTAAAGCGATTCAAAATATAGAGAACATGAAGTATGATTTTAAGATAAAAACTCTTGAATCCGTAATCAAAGCCCTAAATCTAACGGTCGAGGAGTTCTTCAACCTACAATCATTTGAATCAGATCGAGAAGATTCTTCAGAAGTACTTTTTGAAAACTTAACAAAATTACCCAAAGATAAGCAAGGAAAAATTATATCTTCATTTAATGAGATTGTAAAGAATATCAAATAAACCCAGCCAAAATAAATTTTGGTTGGGTTTTATGGTTGTACTCCTTTATATAACTTAATAAATCATAAATTATATCATTTACGAGTCTATTATGAATTAAAAATTTTACTTTCATTCTAATATCCAATTTTAATCATCAATCGCCTGCTTTCTGTGAACTAACATTTTTAATATCAATACGAGGTAATAATTCAGATATTTCTGTAAAAGCTTCTTTTTTCATTTTTAAAAACAACTTATAATTTGGAACTGAAATCACATTCCCATCTGTTATTCCTCCACCTGTATTTGCTAGCTGACAATAAAAGAAATTCTCCTCTAGTTTTTCCATCACCTCATCAACTTCAAATGTTGTATTTTTTTCTTTAACTTCCAAAAAAATTTGTTTAAATAGTTTGTTCCAAGCTCTATCATATTTACGAAAAACAAAAATAGGTTTTTCTTTCTCATATTCACTATTTAAATATTTGTAGATTCTTCTTAATACAATATATGCACTTAAACGAGATAACTCCGAATTTTTCAAAATATTTTTGCCGATACCATTTTTACCTAAAGCTGGTTGGGCACATGCGAAAGGATAAATTTCTAAATTACATAGTTTGCTAGCGATAATTTTTACATCAGTCTCTTTATTCTGTAATTTTTCAAAATCTAACTTTGTATCTGTTTGAATCAATTGAGAGTAATATTCTTTAAAATAATAATAATCTTTCAATAATGTTTTTTTTCTTTTTCCACTTTGATCTTTAAAAACTGATCCAGCACTATAAAGCTGCTCCATTTCACTCATTAAGCTGCTCTTCTTACTATGAATAATGGAACTGACATTCTCTATATCATTTAATTGATATCTTTCCTGGATAACTGATGCAAGATTTATATGATGTGTAGGGCTTTTTTCTCTTATGGTATTTTTAATATATCCAGTTAAATTAGATTTATCTTCATTTTTATACTTGTTTTCGAGGAGTATTTTACTTTTTTTATAATATTCCCTTAGATTTGTATTGCCAAAGCCTTTATCAATATCACTATCTTTATAATCACCTAAATAACCTCTAGGATTTTCCAGACAGTGAAAAATTATAGCATTATCAATATCTCCATGAAAATGAGTAGGAATTTGATAACGCATATTTAAATACTTGGTTTTATCTACGAGTTTCCACTTAGGATTTTCTCTTATAAATTGATTCCACTTCATATCTTCATTTAAAATATCCAACCAAGAAAAATCAGCAGTAGTATTAGATTTTTTGACTTTATTTACAAATGTATTAATTAACTCCTGTCCTTTTGCTTGATGCCAGAGACTAAATTTATTTAAAAATTGTTCGCCATCATCAAAATGCAATTCATTTAAGCTATTTTTTCCTACTATAGTTTTAAAACATATTTCTAATGGTCCTTTTAATTCTTTACTCAGTTCTTCCTTAGGTTTATCTTTTGACATAAATCTTTTCTCACGTTATTCTCTTTAAATTTCTACTTCAGCAATTAGTTTACGATAGTTAGGTGCTTGAACATAGTGACAATAGAGTTTTCCTAGTTCAAGTTTAGGTTTGAACTCTTCAAAGTCACTCGCAAGAACGTAGCACGGTTTATAGACGCAACTAAATGTGATAGCTACTTCTTCTCTTAAATCCTCTATAAGTAGATCGAGTGTTTCGTATTCATAGATACGCACTATCTCTCCTTTACCCTCAAACAAGGCTTTGACTAAAATAGATGTTCCGTTCCCGTAAAAGACGGTATTAGATGCTACACTTTCGTAGTCTTTCATTTCCAGACGATAATATCTATCTGCTCTGGTATCTCCGATAGATACCTCTTTAGGAACCGTGTAGAAATACTTCTCTTGTTCAACTGCCAACGTAAATCTTCTTCGGACTTCTATCTGTTTTAGATACTCGTCAATTCCACTTCCTAAAGCCAACCCCTTTCGCAAAGTATCAGCTTTATCAGTTGTCATGTTTTTATCAAGCCATTGTCCTAAAAATCTGTGAACATATACCATGTTTTTTCTCTCTTTCTTATCGGATTATATTTACATTGTAACGGATATTTTTTAAAAAAGCAAAAAACTGGAAAGTAACATAGAATTTTGGGATCTCATAAACTTTAAATATTAATACGACAAATAATTTAAATACGCTTCACCTTAAGTAATTTTGAAAAATTCAAGTATCCATTATAATATTCTTGTTTTTTCTTCATGGTAGAAACAAAGGCTAACTTTACAGGAACTGCATTGGCCCTTGAATGTTTAAAACTCAAATCTTCTGATTGTGGGATAAATCTTAATTCGTCTTCCAAATATCTATACACTCTTTCATGAATCACTAAGTTACAGATGTACTTTGCATGATCATTGTTTCGAAACATTCGTAGGTAGTACTTTTTATCAGTCTTTCCTATAAACACCTTACATTCTCCATAGTACATAGTCAGATGGTCAGATACTTCTAATTCATTTAGGAGGAGGGACCTGCGAGGTAAATATTTTCTGATACCGACTTTATTTTCTAAAACAAGTTTTACATCAGGCACCTCATTATTATTTTGCAGAGAATTGACTCTCCTTGGTTGGATTGCTCTAGTGGCCTTCTCTTCCAGAATACGATTTAAGAGTTGCTCAGCTAAGTCTGCATCAATTTTCTTATAGTATTCTTTCAGTTCCATTTTCGAAGCAGATTCCAAAGCGTATTCACATCCGTCACCATGAGGTAATTTAGGATGGCTCGATAAATAGATTTTGCCTTTTTTCTCGTTTATCACTAAATCCACTTTGTAACAACCAGGACAAAATAATTGGTTTTCATACTTAAGTTTTGTCCCAGCTTTATCTTTTTGATATTCCTTTTGTAGTTCATGAAGTTCTAGTCTCTCATGATCGTAAATACAGTATTGAAATTTATTTTTTGTAAACATAATAATCCTTTCTACTTATCAACAATTAAATCTTGTTTTAAAAAATCTGAGATGTGTAGTCATCTTAAACCAACGTCTAAATTTCTTAAACAACACAAAAACGCTCTAGACAATATGACTAGAGCGTTTTCTATATATCCGAACATCTAATTTATTTCACAAAAAATGTAGTCAAAAATGTAGTCATTCGGTTGATTTTTATTGCAATACATTGAAATTTGAAAATTCAAGAATCGCGTTAAATCAAGGTTTTTTCGTTTCTACTGAAACGTAATGACCCACTATTTAACCTCTGTAAACACAACGTGTTTGCGAAGTTTTGGTGAGTATTTCTTCAATTGAAGACGGTCTGGAGTGTTACGTTTGTTTTTAGAAGTAAGGTACAAGCGTTCACCAGATTCTTTGTGTTCAAGTGTAATATTTACGCGCATGGTATCTCCCTTCTATTATTCAGCTGATGCAGCTTTAGCGATTTTACGTCCTTTGTAGTATCCTTTAAGTGATACACGGTGAGAACGTGAGTAATCTCCAGTAGTTTCGTCAAAGTTTACAGATGGAGCTGTTACTTTGTAGTGTGTACGACGTTTGTTTTTCTTCGCTTTTGAAGTGCGACGTGCAGGTACTGCCATTTTGTTTTCTCCTTTTAAGATATAATTCAGTTAGGTTTGATTTTCATCAACTTTAATAGTATATCAAAACTTTTTTGTAAAGTAAAGTTACTTGACAAAAAAAGATTAAAAAATTTTCCTATCTAATCTTATGGATAGGAAAATAGATTAAATTTCAATCTCGAATGGTTCATCAATGGTCTCTGAGACGTATTTCCCGTCTTTTTTCCGTTGTTTGACGCATTCGGTGAGAAGATATTCGATTTGCCCATTGACTGATCGGAAGTCATCTTCTGCCCATGATGCGAGTGCAGCATATAACTTATTCGAGAGTCGAAGGGGGATTTGCTTCTTTTTAGCTTCTGCCATTTCTAATAAAGGCTTCCTGTATTGACAATTGGTTGTGCATCATGATTGCCACAGAGAACGACTAGGAGATTTGAAACCATGGCAGCTTTACGCTCTTCATCTAGTTTAACCAACTCTCCTTCATTGAGACGTTCCAGTGCCATTTCAACCATTCCAACAGCGCCATCAACAATCATCTTACGTGCATCGATAATAGCAGATGCTTGTTGACGTTGAAGCATGACGGCAGCAATTTCTGGTGCATAAGCTAGGTAAGTAATACGTGCTTCAAGGATTTCCAGACCAGCATCCTCTACGCGACTTTGAATTTCCTCACGAATGCGACTAGCTACAATCTCACTAGAACCGCGGAGGCTTCCTTCATCAGCTTGCCCATCACCTGTAGTATCCACATTCGGAGACACATCGTAAGGATAGATGCGGACAATATTACGAAGGGCGCTATCACACTGCAATGAGAGATATTCTTTATAGTTATCAACGTTGAAGACTGCTTTGGCTGTATCGACAACTCTCCAAGTCACCGCGATTCCAATTTCAACTGGGTTCCCTAAGCAATCGTTAATCTTTTGACGAGAATTACTCAAAGTCATAACTTTGAGAGAAATCTGTTTCTTGCCAATCTCAATGTTTACATCATTGCCATTGGATGATTTCATCCCTGAAAAAGGAGATTTTGTGCTAACATCACCACTTTGACCAAGTCGAGTGTGAATTGCAGGATTGACCGCTATGCTAAAAGGATTTACAAAGTAAAAACCTGGTTCTTTAATGGTACCTGTATAGTTACCAAAGAGGGTCAAAACCAGAGCTTCCTGAGGTTTGACAACTTTTAAACCAGCATGAGCTAGAGCTGAACTTAAGATTAATAAAAGCCCGATAATAATTCCAAAAATGTTTTCTGAACCAGCACCCATGATAAATATAAAGAAACCAAGTACGAGTGCCAACTCAATGAGAATCAATGCTACTACACCATTTGGTTTTGAATTGATTAGTTTTTCAGTCATCAGAATGACCTCCTATATTTGATATCTAAATGATATCACTTTAATTTTAAATGTCAACAAAAATATGTAATCTTTTTTAAGAAGATTTCAATGTATTGAATTTTCTGAAAATTCAAGAATTTTCTTCTGTTATTCATACGAAAAATGTGCTATAATGGTAAAAACTGAAATGGGAGGGACTTGAATGACAGAATTAGATAAACGTCACCGCAGTAGCATTTATGACAGCATGGTTAAATCACCAAACCGTGCCATGCTTCGTGCAACTGGTATGACAGATAAGGACTTTGAAACACCGATTGTGGGAGTGATTTCAACTTGGGCAGAAAACACACCGTGTAATATTCACTTGCATGATTTTGGTAAGCTTGCAAAAGAAGGTGTCAAATCTGCTGGTGCTTGGCCGGTTCAATTTGGAACCATTACGGTAGCAGATGGGATTGCCATGGGAACGCCTGGTATGCGTTTCTCTTTGACATCTCGTGATATCATCGCGGACTCTATCGAAGCTGCTATGGGTGGTCATAACGTCGATGCCTTTGTAGCTATCGGGGGCTGTGATAAGAACATGCCTGGTTCTATGATTGCCATTGCCAATATGGATATCCCAGCTATTTTCGCCTACGGTGGTACTATCGCCCCTGGAAAACTAGATGGTAAAGACATCGACTTGGTTTCTGTATTTGAAGGAATCGGTAAATGGAATCACGGCGATATGACGGCTGAGGACGTCAAACGCCTCGAATGTAACGCCTGCCCTGGCCCTGGTGGTTGTGGTGGTATGTATACTGCCAATACCATGGCTACTGCTATCGAAGTTTTGGGTATGAGTTTGCCAGGTTCTTCTTCTCACCCAGCTGAATCTGCTGATAAGAAGGAAGACATCGAAGCAGCTGGACGTGCTGTAGTCAAAATGCTTGAACTTGGTATCAAACCGTCTGATATCTTGACTCGTGAAGCCTTTGAAGATGCCATTACTGTTACTATGGCTCTAGGTGGTTCTACAAATGCCACTCTTCACTTGCTCGCTATTGCCCATGCGGCTAATGTTGACTTGTCGCTCGAGGACTTCAATACCATCCAAGAACGTGTGCCTCACTTGGCCGATTTGAAACCTTCTGGTCAGTATGTCTTCCAAGACCTCTACGAAGTTGGTGGTGTGCCTGCAGTTATGAAGTACTTGTTGGCAAATGGATTCCTTCACGGAGACCGTATCACATGTACTGGTAAAACTGTCGCTGAAAACTTGGCTGATTTTGCAGACCTCACACCAGGTCAAAAAGTCATCATGCCACTTGAAAATCCTAAACGTGCAGATGGTCCGCTTATCATCTTGAACGGTAATCTTGCTCCTGACGGTGCAGTTGCCAAGGTATCCGGTGTTAAAGTTCGTCGTCACGTTGGGCCAGCCAAGGTATTTGATTCTGAAGAAGATGCTATCCAAGCTGTCTTGTCAGATGAAATCGTTGACGGCGACGTTGTCGTTGTTCGTTTCGTTGGACCTAAGGGTGGTCCTGGTATGCCTGAGATGTTATCACTTTCATCAATGATTGTTGGTAAAGGTCAAGGAGACAAGGTTGCCCTCTTGACAGACGGACGCTTCTCTGGTGGTACTTATGGACTGGTTGTTGGACATATCGCTCCTGAAGCTCAGGATGGTGGACCAATTGCCTACCTTCGTACAGGAGATATCGTCACTGTCGACCAAGATACTAAAGAAATTTCTATGGCCGTATCCGAAGAAGAACTTGAAAAACGTAAGGCAGAAACAACCTTGCCACCACTTTATAGCCGTGGTGTCCTCGGAAAATATGCCCATACCGTATCTTCTGCATCCCGTGGTGCTGTTACAGATTTCTGGAATATGGAACAATCTGGTAAAAAATAACTAAAAAAATAAGCAGTCGCTAAATGACTGCTTTTTCTAATCCTTTGTGTTATCTCGTGAAATGTGTAAGATAATTGCTCTAACTATGATTATGAAGGAGAAACAATGTTTTCACAAAATACAGAGGGATTATGCTCTACGTAGATGATGTAGCAGCTGAGAGAAACTTTTGGTCTGCTATCGGTTTTGAGGTTTTTAATCAATCTGAAATTATGAGTTTTGAAACTTTTGAAATGAAAACTCACACGGACAGTACACTGACTTTTACTGTCTACGTCAAAGACTTTATTCGTCAGGTATCGCCAGAGGTAGTTGATATGAAACCTAGCCTTCTCTTTGAGTCAGCGAACCTTCACGCCCTTCACGAACGCCTAGCTGCAATAACGGAGACCACAAGTCCGATCAACACTCAGCCTTTCCCTCACTTTAACTTTGCAAATCCAAGTGGACATTATTTCGCAGTTAGAGGAATCGAATAACAAAACAGCTCTCTGTTTATTAGCAGAGAGCTCTTATATTTTAGCGTGGTGGTAGACCAAGCGCTATGCGACCATAGCGACTGATTCGCGTAATCTTCCAAGCAGGCGACCAGGTAACTTCAACCCTGACATCTTCAATCCCTTCTATCTGTTTCAAACCTGCCACGATTTCGATGGGTAAACTTTCTGCACAGTCACAGGCAGTATCGGTGAAGGTCATGACAATTGTACAAAGACCAGCCTCGTCCAAATGAATCTCGTAAATCAAGCCAAGATTATAGACATCTAGTTCCACATCTGTATCGTAAACTTTTTCTAGCTTTTCAATGATTTGCTCTCCTAATGCTAGAGCACGATCATTGATTTTGATATCTTCTCTCATTGCATTCCCTCCATTTGTAAACTGCACCTATTTTCTCATAATTCTGACAATTTGGCAAGTTTTTCCCCATCAAGACTGGATTCGCCATAAAAACGAAAGCATAGAGATTGCCATAGTTGGTCCAAACTGCCCAAAGACCTAACAACCTAGAGCAAGAGGATATTGGCATAGGTTAGAGAGATAAACTTATACTCAATGAAAATCAGAGAGCAAACTAGGAAGCTAGCCGCAGGCTGTACTTGAGTACGGCAAGGCGAAGCTGACGTGGTTTGAATTTGATTTTCGAAGAGTATTAGAGAATGATTGAGCTTCTATGACATACTTTCTAAAAAGAAAAAGTAGAGAACAGTCATCTCTACTTTTTAAATATTATTTTGACTTCACAGGCTTATCTGCCAAGGCCTTGATAGCTGATGCTATCGTTTCTGCGTAGAGCTTAGCTCCCTCTTCTAGTTTGGTATTATCACTTCCAAAGTGAACCTGGTCCGTTCCTTTCCAGATGTCTGGATGGTCTTTAGACACCTGATTCCAGTCTGCAACCTCAATGTAAGGATACTTTTGAGCTACTTCACGCACATAGCTAGCATACTGTTCTACATAAGGCTGAGTTGCTTGAGTTTTGTCCCCTTCATAAGGTGTCACAAGTACAAGCTGATGGCCCTTAGGTAGATTTGTTATCAAAGAATCAATATCAGCCTTATAATCCTCAGGGTTATTCACTCCAGTAGCAATAACGACTATTTTAGGGAGGACTTTATTCTGACTGTGGTTGAGCATAATAGCATTGGCTTGCTTGGTATTTCTACTTACTTGACCATCTGTCTGAGCGTCTGGTAGAACCTCTTTAAGTCCAGGTGTTGCACGCAAGGTTACAGAATCTCCGATGATGGATACACCATCGGCAATATTGTAGCGACTTGCTTCTGCTTGATCCGCCATGGTTTTTGTACGGGTAATATTGGTTTGAGCTTGATTGAGGCCATTTACCATCAAATCCGTTTCAAAAGCGCCTACTTGGGGAGCAATAAGCATCACAATCAGTGTCAGCAAGCTAAGGAAACCGACGCTACCCGCAAAGATTGGTTGAATATGCGGAATTTCTTTTACCTTTTGCAATAAGCTACTGTTCTTCCCTGCAATGAAAGGTTCAATCACATAGAAAGAAAGGCTTGCAAAGAGATAAGAGAAGATAGTGGTGAGAATCACAGCTGGTAGATTGCTCATCAACTGAGAGAAAATGATATAAAACGGCCAGTGGAAAAGATAAACGGCATAGCTGGTGTCAGCTAAGAAGCTAATTACTTTTGGCTCTTCAATCGTCGGAGTTTTCTCATGCAAAAGTCGTGCTGCAACGATCATCAAAAGAGCAGCTAAACTTGCCAACAAGAAGCCAAGCAAGTAGGCAAAGAGATAATTGAATTTCACGAAGAAGGTCAATAAGAGTAAAACTCCGAGACCAGCTGAAAAAACTAACAAGGTCTGTTTCAAGTCCAAGGTTTGATTCAAACGTTTGAGAAGAGGTGTCGTATGACGGACCCCTATCAAGGTAGCTAGGACACTACCTAGGAAGAACGGATAAACATGAGTTAGACTTGAAAAGTAAAGCGTTGAGTAGGAAGAAACGATAAAGCTACCAATAAACATTGAAAGGAAGCTAACAACAAAGGTAATTGAAGATAGTAGAAAAACCATTCCCCGTAGTTGCCCACCTGTTTTGGCTTGCTTAGACATGAGCCAAATTGCCAAGCCCCACAAAATATAGTAATGAACTTCAACTGCTAAACTCCAGTTATGAACAAAGAGATGAGGAATGAACTGAGATTCATAACTTCCCCCTGTTAACATTTCATAGAAATTGGTCATAAAACCAAGGACACCAGCAATCTGACCACCAATCCCGGCTACATAATCCTGCCGAACCAAGAAAGTAAAGGGCATAACGACAAGGATCATCAAGACAACTGGTGGAAAAATCCGATAGAAACGTCTTCTGAAAAATCCTAGGATATCAATCTTACCTTTTTGTCCAAATTCTTCTAACAGGAGTGACGTAATTAGGAAACCTGAGAAGGTGAAGAAGACATCAACCCCGAAGAATCCTCCTGGAAAAATCGTCTGAAAGAAATGGTACAAGAGTACCAAGAGTAAGCCTGTAATCCTGATCAAGGAAAACCATTTAATACGCATACGAGTTTATTCTCCGTTCATTAGAGTAGTAAAAAAACCATCTAATGTTCATTCCATATTACCTTTATTTTATCAAAAAAAGAAGAAAAATCCTAAGAGAAAACTTAGGATTCAAGCTTTAGATTGATAATCTTAGAAATTACGACCTGATTTATTGTAGCCATATTTTTCAACAAAATGCTCACGGAATTCCAAGAGATTGTCATCCATAATAGCCTGACGAACCTGCTTCATCAGATTGAGCAAGAAGTAGAGATTATGGTAACTTGTCAAGCGGATACCAAAGGTTTCATCAGCCTTGAGCAAGTGACGAAGGTAGGCACGGGTGTAGTTCTTACATGTGTAGCAATCGCATTCAGGATCAAGTGGGGTAAAGTCCTCAGCAAACTGGGCATTCTTGACAACCAAACGTCCTTGGCTAGTCATACAAGTTCCGTTACGAGCGATACGAGTCGGCAAGACACAGTCAAACATATCCACACCACGAATCACTCCATCAATCAAGCTATCTGGTGCCCCTACCCCCATAAGATAGCGAGGTTTGTTTTCAGGAAGGAGTTGAGTGGTGAAGTCCAAAACTGCATTCATCTCTTCGTGAGTTTCTCCAACTGCCAACCCTCCGATAGAGTATCCTGGGAAATCCATGCTGACAAGGTCATGAGCTGACTGACGACGAAGATCTTCAAATCCTGCACCTTGTACAATCCCAAACAAACCTTGGTCATGGGGACGACAATGAGCTTTTAATCCACGCTCTGCCCAACGGCTGGTACGTTCGATTGACTTCTTCACATAATCATAAGGCTGATAAAATTGAGGGCATTCATCAAAGGACATCATGATATCTGAGCCCAGATTGTTCTGGATAGAAATAGCTTTTTCAGGTGATAGAAACATTTTAGAGCCATTGAGGTGGTTCTTGAAGGTCACCCCTTCTTCAGTAATATTTCTGCTATCAGCCAATGAATATACCTGGAAGCCACCACTATCTGTCAAGATAGGCTGATCCCAGTTCATGAACTTATGAAGCCCACCTGCTCGAGCAATCAACTCATCTCCAGGACGAAGCCACAAGTGATAGGTATTAGATAGGATAATCCCTGACCCCATCTCTTTCAATTCTTCTGGCGATTGAGTTTTAACCGTTGCTTGAGTCCCAACCGGCATAAACATAGGAGTTGGGAAGGTTCCGTGGGGTGTGATAATCTCCCCCAGACGAGCTCCCGTGTGTTTTTCTTTCTTAATCAAACGATATTTGATTGGTGAATCTGACATTTTTTACCTCCGAAGCTGGGAAAGACAGTCCCAGTTCTTACTTTGTGCCCAAGGGCATACTGTATGATTCTATCAAAAAAAACAGGAACTGTCACGAACTATGGTATAAGAATTTTGTGTTTACAATTGATTTCCGTTGCTTATCGTTAGTTGATTTTTTGCTTATTTTACTTTAAAATCATTTCCATTGATTTCTGTCATTTTTTTAAATCGTATTCATCTTCGTATTCATTTTTATACCAGATTTGCCCGCATAGTTGAGAAGGTTACAATTTAATTCTAATAGTTTGCAAAAGGACCAGTGAGTAATTTCACTGTTTTTTCTACTTTCAGAGCAAAATAAAGATATTCAAGCGAAAAAGAACGCTCCTAACCCTCTATCTATAAAGGTTTTTCAAGACTTTCAAGCGATTATCGAACGTATTTCAGTGCAAACAAAAAACCGCAACCATGCGCTTTATAAAGCTAATTGTTGATGTCAACAAGTCAATTTTCGGAGCAAACAAAAAAACCGCAAGCATGAGCCTGCGGTTTAGTGTACAATATTTTTGATTCTTTCTATTTTTATTTTATTTTGTGGTGATTAAGCCATCAGGCTCAATCGTAAATTCTGGTTTGTCTGCCATACGTCCATCTGGCAATAGCAGATACCAACCATCATTGTAGCGAACGAAGCAATCAGATTTCATGTCACCATTTGCGTCGTCACAATAATACCAGTTATCGTAATACTTGATCCAGCCGGTCTGCATAGAGCCATCACGATTGAAGTAATACCATTTGCCACTGATTTTCTTCCAGGATGTGGCCATGTAGCCATCCTTGTCGAACCAGTACCATTTACCATCAGTATGTTTAAGCCATTTTTCAGAATACATATACCCACGACTGTCGAAGTAGAACCATGACTTGTTCTCTTCTATGTACTCAAATTGATCTTTTGGATAGGAGCCATTAGCACGAACGAACCAGTATCCAGTATCGTCATTTTGCCAGCCAGTTTTGATTTCTTCGGCTGCTGCAGATGGGTTAGTCAAACGATACACATAGTAGTAAGGTCGTCCTGCATAGAGCCAGCGTTCATCATGGTCGTTTACGGAAATGCCATTATAAGCATAATTACAATGAATGATGTTATCTTCGTCGATAAACATTCCTGTATGTCCGTAAGCTCCTGCTGACGCTCCGCGACGTCCCCAGATAAAGATATCTCCACGTTGAGCGTCCCACGGAGTATTCTCAGAGATGAGTTCGTATCCGTTCTTTTTAAGCCAGTCATGTTCGTATTCAGTATTAACTGCCCAACCAGCAGATGAAGCGCCAGCGCTTCTTAATGCATAATAGACAGAGCTTGAACAGTCATAAGAGTCAGGACCGTTCCGATCATCCATACTATAAGACACTTGCCCTTTTCGGGCTTGCATCCAGGCAATAGCCGTTTCAATATTTAGTGCCATAATTACTCCCCTTTCCAGGCATCATTCATCTGCTTGACAGCTGACTCGACAAATGTGTCGAGGTCTTTGTCAGTCATGCTGATGTTATATTTGCCAAGTTCAGCACGGATTTTCGTGCGGGCTTGCTCCAGCTTCTCTTCGCCTTTGTAGCCAGTCTCAGAAGCGACCTGCTCCACGGCATTGACCGCATTTTTAGCAAGGATTTCAACAATCTTAATTGTCTTTTCTCCGCCTTTTTGAACCAGGTAGTCTTTGACCGCTTTGACTGCGATACCTGCCAAAACAGTCAAGATTCCAGTAGCTGAAGCAATAATGATTTCAGTAATTTGTTGCATGTTATTTCTCCTTTTCGTCAAAATTGTCTTTCTGGTCAATATTTACTAGCAATTGACCGAGTTTCTTAGCATTGTCTTTCTTAATTTGGTTGATGTAAGGTTTTAGGAAGTCAGGGAACGCCCAACCAATCGCTTCCCAATTCTCAAGAACAGACCCTAGATAGTTAGCGATGAAGAACATCGTCCAGGTAATTCCAAGTGGTCGAACACCAAGCGATCGTGAGTACATAGCTACTAACAGGATGACCGTGAATACTACGAAATGACGAATCAATCCCATAGTGCCGATTTTACTGTCAAACCGCTTGGTTTTGAATGCCTTGACATATCCTGTGATAATATCCAAGATCATGAGCCAAAAAAAGATATGGATGTAAGGGCTTGATGAAAGATTTTTTAGATGTTCAATTAGGTCATGTAATACTAAATCTTGCATACACACCTCCTCACTATTGAACAGGTTGAGTTTCTAGCTCGCTTTTTTGGCCTTCCCACTTCCAGATTGCAAGAAGGCCATTTCGAGATGGTCCACCTTCCAATTGTTTGAGAGATTCGCCTTTGTAAGTGAACGCCCGGTTTGTCTGAATCAAGACACGCTTGCCCTCCCCGTTCAATTCGACGTGCTCAGGATCTTCGACGACAAATATATCCCCTGGTTGATAAGCCTTGCCTTCTTCTGCAAATGGGAAGAGTTCAACAAGCTCCTTGTAGGTTGTTCCGTAGGCAATTTTCTCACCCATGATGGAATCTTGAGCCATGACACGTACTACTTTATCGATTTTATTTGCAAACACAGAAAGTCTGTCTTGTTCGCTCTTGTTTTGAACAATCTGCTGCTCAGCTTGTTCAAGTTGCGCCTGTGCTTTGACGATGGCACTGCCCGGATCTAGCTCAGCTTTTAAGATATCAAGAACCGCTTGAATCAAGACATCTTCTGATTCATTTGTACGGTCTCCTGAAAGTTCACGCATGTTCGTACTGTATCGATTGCCTTCAGATAGACGAATTTCTACCACAGTCTTAATGTTGTCTCCAAAGCCTCGTGTATAAGGTTTGCTCGCTAATTCATAATTGTTAATTGCCATTTGTCATTTTTCCTTTCACTTCTTCAAAGAGCTCTTTTAGAGCTGGATCATATTCAAGAACTTCTTTCATCGTATGTAGCTCACTTGCTACATACAGATAAAGGGCCTCGAACTTCGCTGAGTCTTGTGCGCTTGCCCCCAACTTCTTCGTTATTGAATCAAGCATCAGTTGATTTACTACGTCGTTCATGTTGTCATTCATGCTACTGTTTTCTCCATTTCTTCTATTTTTTGATTTAACTCTTGTATAGACTTAATCAAATAAGGCACAATCGCTACATAGTCGATGTGCAAGTAATCATCTGCTTTTTCAGGATTTTTGGAAATCACTGACGGAAGTATCGCCTCAACTTCTTGTGCAATCAAACCAACTTCTTCGTGCTTACCAGTACTTATGAAATCAAAGGATTTCATTTTCAATTGCTTGATTTTGTCGAGAGCAACAATGTTACTATCCACAATATTCTCTTTCAAGCGCTTGTCGGAAGCCATGTCGATATGATACTTGAGACTTCCGTCACCGACTTGATTCCACCATACAACCGAGTTCTTCCCTCCAGCTCGAGGGGTTGAACCTGTACCGTAGATTTCAGAACCATTGCGCATATAAATATCTTTATAAAACGAATTTGCTCCATAAAAGTTAACAGAGCAGGTACTTGAAAAATCAACCACTCTATGGAATGTCGCATTGTTGTTACAGTACATTTGACCGTCTAACGTGACGTACCAAGACAGTGGCCCTGATTTTCCCCAAGTGTTGCCCCAGTTAGCCCAGAAGGCTGTCTGGAACTCTCGACCTCTACCATTACTCATACCAACCTTGAATTGGTCTAACCCAGTCAACCAGAATGAACTTGGATCGTTATCATGTGTACCAATCTGGAACCCACCGATACGACCTCTAAAACCTTCAAGCAAGGTTGCAGTAACTACGACTGACCGAAGTTTATTGATAAAGGCTTCTTTAGCAGCAAGTGTGTCTGTGAAAAGGTCACTTGATACAAATCGTCTTGCCATAGCCATGTCCATGACTAACTTATCGGCAGTGATAGAATTCGTTCGTATAACATCCGCATTCAGAGTCGCGAACGTACCTTCACCAACGAATAAACGCTTGAAATAACCTTGAATAGCTGTCAATTCATCAAGCAAGGTCTTACCCTTCAATCGAATTTTTTCAGCTTCAATCAAGATCTGATTGTTGGCCGCATTGATTTGCGAAACGATAGCTCCTGCGCTGGTTAGGTTTTGGACAGCCCATGAGCCTGCCAGCTGACTCTGAACCGTGCGAATAGCTTCGTCTGTATCTTCTGGCGCAACTGAGTAATCAGATGGAGCTGAACCGCGTTCTATTTTTATCAAACCATCATTATACATACGAGCTGACACTCTAATGAAATAGGCATTGGCTGGTACAATAATTTGATTGATATTATGTTGCTTCCCTGTTGCCGTCTTATAAGCATTTGAGCCAGTTACGCGGGCATCGATAGCTTCCTTGTTCTTGTCGAAAAATTGCCAAGCCGTAAAAGCCATTCCATTCTCAGGAAGGGTTACCCAATGCTGAAAAATAATTTTTTCGTTGGGTTCTACTGAAATGAAATCAGATGTGATTTCTTTTTGTGTGCTATTTGCAACGTTAATAACACCAGCTCTACCTAAGTATCCTTTCGTTGCGGTCGAACTCAAAAATAGATTTCGTCCACTCGCTGACGCCTTTGCCACCTCAACCTGAAATAGTTGGTTAGTCACAGCCATACGAGCTACATTATCAGCAATTCCATTATCTGTACTGCCCAGAATGCGCTCGTAAAGCTGACTAGTCTCCTTGACTCTTTGGAAGTCGGCCTGACTAGCCTTCCCAGAAAGTAGAGATGATATATCTGCGAATCTGCCATCTACTGATTGCTTGTAGTTAGCAATCTGAGTAGCAATCAATCCATTTTTTGGATTGGTAATAGATTCGAACTTACGTTCAAGACCTCTCACGTCCTCTTGATGAGTAGCCTTACCGACATAATCACGAGCGACCAGCTCACGGACAGAAGTCGCTTGTTTTGCGCTTTCCTCACGAGCATAGCGCTGCAATACTTCCTGCCGCTGACCATCTTGATTGACATATTCCTGAATAGCTGACAAGTCAGTTCGCAACCCCTGAGCTGTCCGCTCAAAAGTAGCTTTAGCTTCAGTGATGAGACCGTCAGTGTCTTCAATCGCTGGACTCCAGTCTGTCGCTACATTGCCTTTCTCAATCTTTACAGCCCAGACGCTCTTGGTTGCTTCTTTGTGATAAGTGTTAACTCGTAGATGATAAATCCCTGTCGGCTTATTCCAAGTGATTTTCGTTCCTGTGGTACCTGTCTTGAGGTCCGATACAATTTGATAATTTCTGACATCCTTGTCCATAATCCAAAGAACTACGTTATCGGATTCTTTAAGTCCATCATGATGAGCTGTAAAGTTCCCGTCCGTTTTGGCAGAAATGATATATTCCTGCCCCTGTTCCATGTAAATAGACGTATTTCCTGCATACAGAATAGCGTTATCAAAATTAGCTGGCTTCCGATCTGGAAGAAAAGGTCCTTTTGAGCCTTTCAACAAGTTAGTTCCACCAACCCGTAAGTTTGAAAATTCTTCTCGCAATTTCCCGGCTTCTGCTGTGACCAGAGTCTTATCTGCCTTGTCCTTGGTTGCGTTCAGGATTTCTTGTCGGATAGATCCAGCCCGCACTTCAAATTCGGCCAGGCTCAACATCTGATTTAGCTTGTTCTGCGTGCTTGCTTCCAAACTCTTCACGGACTGCCTGATATTTTCAGCAGTCACGTTGAGTACGCTTATATCCGCCTTGGTTCTTAACCCTTCAGTCAGACGATTCACCCCGGCATCTAACGAATCTGCACGCTGTCTGAAGTTGGATTCAACTGCTGAAATCTGACCTTCGATGTCTTCAGGAGCTTCTGAATAAGAAGTGTCTACATCGCTTATTTCAAACTTCGGCATCCAAATCCAAACGGTTCCTTCTTGGTTTAAATTGAACAACCATTCGTTTGTTGAGAATTTAGACTCGTTCGTCCAACTTTTTGGAATATGAACAACATATCGTTTAATTTCGGTCGACAATATCACATTTCCGGTTTTATAATTGATATTCCCTAATCGAGATCTTAGCATTATTCCATTTTTACTTGCCTTGGCATAAAAACTAATTGTCACATCTTGATTAGTTGTACTTCCGGGAATTACTTTTCCAAACTGCCAAAAAGCTGGATAAGTAATCTTAGGATTACCTCCGTCTCTTCCGGCTGGATTTTGACCTATAATTTTAAGAGCGTTGTGTCCAAGATACTTATTTTCGCTATCGATAGTAGCCGTATATGTACTCGTCGTCCAAATACCTGTTTTTGAAATATCCTGCTTGAAAAGCGAATTCAAGAATAGATTTCGGCCGGATGCCTGCACACTAGCCAGCTTACTAGCCAGCTGCTCGGCTGTTTGTGTGAGTTCTGACTTGCTTGCCTTCCCGTTGGCCAAGTTGGTCAGCTCTGCCAGTCTCTGCGTCGTCGTCTCTTCATAAGTCGCTTGTGCCGTCTTCACACCAGCCAATTCTTTTTTTGTCTGGGTAAGTGCTTCAACTTGCTTGGCAATCTCAGCTGTAACCTGTTCTTGCTTCGGTCGAATATCATTCGCGATGGTCCGTTTCAGAACGTCCAAATCACCAGACAGAGCCGTCTGGGCACTCGTAGCTTGTCTCTTAAACTCCTCAAGTTTGGCAATAGAATCCAACCCAATCCGCTTGGCTTCCTGAGCGAGTAAGTTGCTTGCGCCAGCCTTCTCTAAAGCTTGGTCTGTCAACACTTGAACAGAATTAGAAATTGATTCAGAAAATTGACTGATTGTTTGATCAGTATAATTTATAATCTCTTGCTTTGTTTCTTCGGCTTTGGCCTTGATAGCATTCACGTCATCTGTGAATTGGTTGACTAACTCCTCTTTACGTCTGTCAAATGAAAGGTCAGCATTCTTGAGCTCTCTTGCTAACTGCCGTTCAAAATTGCCTTGAAATTGTTGCGCTTCACCCTTAACAGCATCACTCACTGCGTTGCCAATCGCATTTGCAAGTCCGGACTGGAACTGACCGAAACCAATAGATTTCAGTTTCTTGGCCATCGGTGAGTAAGTGTATTTAGTAATCTTCTTACGCACATCCAGATTGTAGACATCGTGAAATAAACTCACAATATCAAACATCTGGACAGGCACATCACTCTGACCGACAACCTCAAGCTCAAGGCTATCTTCCATCATGTCGCAGAGTGTTGTTCTGAAATACTGCTTGCCATATTCTCTAAGGCTTGCTTCGTCTTTCACGTCCTGGTCATTAACCTCAATCACATCTTCGTAGATTTGACTATACTTGTTAATGAGTGGACTATCAATTGTGACTGTGAAGGTGCGATCAGGCGCTTTCTCACCCTCACCCTTGACAGTTGTCGTGAAAGTAATTCGAGTCTTCAAAGACTTAGTAGACGTCTTGTGTTGATAGCTAGAAAGGTTTTTCTTATACATAAAAAGCGATTCATTCTCTGAACCGCCATTTTTTAAAAGTCGAACCTGGTAGCCATGGCGAACAAGGTCACCACCCCACTGACCAATAATAGAGTGCTTATCTTTCGCAAATGCCTCCATAGCATTCTTGGAGCCAACATTGAAGGTGTGCCTATCTTCAATATCCGAGAAGAACGAGAACGGATTATCACGAGTGATGCTTCCAGCGAAGCGACTCAAGGCAGTCGAACCAGTCTGCCTATCCAAAGAAATCGGATTGACCACATAGTTATTCAAGAGAGTGAATACTTGATTCGCATAGACTTGAATATAGCCGTGCTTCTTCTCAACCTCAAAAATGACGAAATCCTGCTCACCGTGTAGGTCATCAGCCATTAAGAATGTCTCTTCCTTCAACTTCTCCCACAATGGATCGGATGTCGGAAATCGGAAACTCAATTGATAGGTGCTATTGTCCTCTTGAACAATTTCATCAGCATAAGCAGTATTCAGAGGCATATTCCCATTTGTTAAATAAATCAAATCTTATACCTCCAATTCGGTCTAATAGTAATCTTACGGACGGTTCCAGTAAATGAAACACCAACCTTACCAGTCGGAATTTCTAAGAACCCTCCACGCTTTCGAAGCGTGTTCTGAACTGCACCAGTAGCGTTATAGATGTTCTGCTTGCCCTGTCTACAATCAATCGTAGCTTTTGTCTTAATCGTTAGATACATGGTCTTCCGACCAATCGTGAGAGAGATGTCACCATCCCCCTCGACTTCAATGATTGGTTCCGAATAAATCGTCCCAAGATTATTGATTGTACCAGATGCAGTAAGAACCACAGGATCTACGCTCTTCTGGTATCGGAAGGGTTGAATATCTAACTTGATTTCTAACTTCCAAGCATGATTTCCAAAAGGTACAAAACTAGCAGTCACAAAGTTAGCATAAAACAATGAGCCAAGCTGATAGCTAAATTCCAAAACATTATCATTCGATTGAAACTTATCAAGAATACTTGAAATCTCAACCATTTTTTTTACGTGTAGAATGAAGGTCCTTTCGTAACTGTCGAAAGAACCGTCTAATACACGATAACTGCCATTGACTCCATAAAGGTCAGCCTTCTCTCCCTTCGGCTTAGCAGCCTCCACCTTCCCAAAGTCTGTCACAACACAACCAGGAAGGCTTGATGTATTAAAACCGTTGATGATTATATAATCCATTAAATCCCTCCCCTCGCATAAATAGCACCGTGTTGTTCATAGGTCTTGAGTGAGATAATGTCATTATCTAGGTAGACATCTGACGATTTTTCAAGGATAGCAGTAAGGATTCTCTCCATACTTGCTCTCAGAATCGCTATCTCAGACACGGTTTTACTCTCATGTGCTTCAAATTGAGCCGACGGCATAGCTAACTGTGCCTCAAGACTTTTTGTAACTGAGGCAGAGGAATTCAGATCCAGACCATCTCCTGAAAATACATCTGAAATTTCTTCAGCCATGCCTCCGACCGTTTGCTTAACATCCTTAAATTGATCTTGCAATCCTTGGTCTAACCCTTTCATGATTGCATTACCTGCAGGTATCAACAATTTACGGTCATATTCGATAGGTCCTTTATGGTCAGCAATCCAACCAGCAATACCACCAACGAAGTCAGTTACAGAAGACCACACCGACTGCAATCCATCCAAGAACCCTTGTAAGATTGCTTGACCAGCACTGAAAAGATTAATGTTCCACAACTGATCAAAGAATTCAGTCACATTGCTTACAAGAGTAGAGACAGCATTAGACATAGTATCCCATGCACTCTGTGCCCCTGATACCAGACCATCAATGATGCTAAGTACGCTAGCTTTTAAAGCTTCCCATGCAGAACTTGCTACACTCTTAATAGTTTCCCAAATGTTAGACAATATCTGAGAAAATCCATCAAAGATAGCTTGCCCTGCAGAGGACAATCCATTCCAGGTTGATTCCCCAACGCTCTTGATTGCGTTCCATGCAGTTTCCCAATCCCCATTGATAACTGCCAAAACTGCCGTAATGATTCCACTAATAACGTCCATAGCTGTCTGAATAGCAATCTTAATCAATTCCCAAACAGTCGTAACAACCGTGCAAATATTGTTCCATGTTGTCTCAATAAAAGGAGCAAGGATATTCATTGCGGTTTCAATAATAGATTGAATAATCGGCATAACGGTCTGAATGACCATTTGAATAGCATTCCAGACAGTTTCAAATGTCTGCTGAATCAATCCTTGATTTTCAGACCACCAAACCGAGATACCATCCCAGACAGATTTGATAAAGTCAACAACCGATTGAATGATAGGCGAAACAAACTCAACCATTGCATTCCATGCAGTAGTAGCCGCTTCAACCATACCATTCCATACTTCAGTTAAAATTGGAGCAATCGCTGACCACGTCTCAGAGAGCCAAGACATAAAATCTTGAAGAATTGCCTTCCCAGTTTCTGTTTGAGTGAAGAACCAAGCTAATGCAGCAACTGCTGCTGCAATCCACCCAACAAGAGGAATTGACGAAATAGCAGCCATTGCTGAAGTCGCAAATCCTGAAATTGCCGTCTGAACAATTGTAAAGATTCCTGGTAGGCCTCCCAATCCTTGAACGAATGTAGCAATTTTAGCAACGGGAAATCCAATACCTAGAGCTACTACAGCAGACTTGAGCAAATCTGCTGCTAACTGATTTTCTTTGAAAAAACTCGTAATTTCCTTAATGATCCCTGTAGCTTCTCTTAAAAATCCCGTTAATGCCTCAAATGCGAAACCGAGCAGGTTTACTCCCTGCTCTCCATCCTTGATTCCTAAAAGATCACCAACGAAATCCCCGATAATGCTTAATACATCACCGATTGCAGAACCAATGTTCTCAAAAGTAACTCGAATATTGTCTGCAATATTGATAATTTGATTCGCTGCATCCTCACTAAAACCAAGTGCATCTAATATCTCAAAATTCGCCTCTTTATCCATAGACCCAAAGATCATATCAAAGAAAGTTTCGAAAATACCTGTCACATGTGAAACTTGATCAAAAACAGCACTACCAAAAGCATCTCCAAAAAGTTGAGAAGCAATATCACTGAGTCCGTGTGTTAAAACAACACCTAGCCCTGATAAGATATTGCCAACCATTGGTAAGAAATTTCCGAATAGAAAGGTTTTGGTAGTTTCTAACAGTGATTGCAGAGCTGGCGTTACATTTTCACCAATTGCTATCTTACCTAGCACATTTTGAGCTGCCGCCTTCATGGATTCAAAAGATCCACTAAAAGTAGAAGCAGCCTCTTTAGCAGTTGTACCAGTGATGTCGAGATTTTCTTGGATAGCATGGATGGCATTATAAACATCCGAAAGATTGTTAATGTCGTACTTAACACCCGTCAGTTTCTCTGCATCAGCTAAGAGCCGTTGCATTTCTTGCTTTGTACCACCGTAACCAAGCTTCAAGTTGTCAAGCATGGTGTAGTTCTGCTTAGCAAATCCTTGATAAGCCATCTGAATGCTCTCCATAGATGTACCCATCTTGTTCGCATTATCTGACATATCAATCATGGCCATGTTTGCTGTTTCAGCAGCTTTATTAGTGTCACCACCAAGAGATTGCAAGAGGCTAGCTGAGAAGCCTGTCACATTTTCCATATAGGCATTAGCTGACAAACCTGTTGTTTTGTAGGCCTCATTAGCATATCCCTTCACCTTGTCAGCAGAACCTTTGAATAGGGTTTCGACACCTCCGAGCGATTGCTGAAGCGCTGCACCTTCACTGATTGCTGCCGAAAAGGCCTTGCCAATCCCTGCTGCTGCAATAACCTTTGTCATAACACCAACAAGACTAGAACCCAATGACTGTCCAGCACTTTGTCCTGCTGCACTCGCTTCAGGATCAAGGATTGATTGGATTTTACCAGTAATACCTCTGGCTGATGGTATCAATTGTACATAAGCTTGTGCTATTTCTGTCGCCACTAATCCTCACCTCCTATCTTTTCTAGAATTTGCTGACGATATTCTTCAAAGTCCTCACCAGAATCAAAGATCATCTCCTTACTTTCTTTAGCTTTAGTTTTACCTGCCAGCTCCTCTGCAACCATTAATGGTTTGTTGATTCCTTTCTGACCGTCTGTTGTTTTAAACCAAACAAGAGCAGAAAGCCTATCAAGCACGCCTGCAAGCAAAAAGGTTTCAAAAGGAACTTTGCTATTGGTCATTGCTAGTTTGATCCGTGAATCATCTCTCAGGCCAAAAGCAAAAACAGCTACCTGATCAGCAGGTAACTGTCTGTAATCAAAAATCCCATATGTTTCAGCTAAATCACAAATAAGAGCATCTTCATCTGTTTGAATCATTCTAGCAAGGAGCGCTATTTTTTTAACTGGTTCTTACTTGTGAAAATCTCAGTAATCTCTGCTCCCATTTTATCCAAAGGAACAATGCCATCCGCAGTCCGCACATGGTTTTTCAAATCCTCGGATTTGTCACCAAGCATAAGTTTGACCACTTTTGGTAAAACTGCCGGATTTGTATCTACTTCTGCAATAACTTCAAGCAACTCATAGTTTTCCAAGCGCTCTTTTGTGATTTCAAAAGCAAATCCGGTTGAAGTCACACCACGGATTGTTTTAATCTGTGGGGTTGCTCCGTTATTTTTTTTCTTACGATTTCGTCTTGACATAGTTAAGCTCCTTTGATGTATTCATAGTGTGTGTCGTCAGCAGCGTTAGGGAAGGCAGTTACTGTCGTACCATATCCGAGAACACTTCCATCGTTATAAGTGATTTCATCGATGGCAGTTACTTTTCCTGAAGGGATAACAATACGTTTAAGTACACCACCTTTTAGAACCGTTTCGATTACAAGGCAATGATGTGGCAATTCTTTTGAATTTGCCTTAATGGTAATTCCTGATGACAAGTCCCCAGATACATTATCTGATCCATAAACTTCCTTCAAAACTTCCACATTCAATGCTTCAATCAGCATGTATTTGAAAGTGTCTGTCTTTTCCTTTTGAACCGAACTTACAACGACGCCACCCCACGCCTTAATATTTTCTGATTCTGGGGAGTTGCTATTGGTCATACCATCTTCTGAAATATAACCAAGCGCTTTAAACGCATCATCTAATTTTGTAGTTGCGTCTGTTGGAAGTGCTGTTCCAAGAGGTGCAGAATAAACCGCACCTCCAATTTTAGGTTTTGCAGTCGTGACATTTGCTTCTGTTGCCATTTAATTTCTCCTTTTAAAAATAATTAATATCAAATATGGCTTGGTATCGATATTGTTTTGTTTCAGTGTCTGTAAAGTTGTAATCGCTGTTTAAGTGGACACCACAGATTGAATCTAATTCAATCAACTCTTTTACAGCATTTTTCACTTTCACATTAAGCTCCGCAGCTTTCTGCATAGTTGGGCCATAACTTTGGAAAGCAAAGGTCGCACTACTAGAGTGATTACGCTCCTTCCCACCTGTCTTTTGAATAATGACAAAGCTATCGGGAGCCTCAGCTTCGTGCTCAAAAAATGACGGTACCTCTAAATGACCGTCAAGATATTTCTTGATAATAATTTCAATCATCTAATGCACCGCCTTCAACAAAGTGTTATTTTTCAAATTATCCCTTTTTGCTTTTCGCGTAGCTGGATAAATCATAGCATTGGCCCTTGTCTTACCAACGTGACTATCTTGTTCATAGCCAGGACCACATCTTTTTTTAATGACCGTTGCTTCTTTGTTCAGAATATCCTGAATCTCTTTGGATTTCAAAAGAGCTCCTACACCCGCACCGATAAGCTTGACTTTGAGATTACTCATACGCTTCAACCATCACTTTCTTGTTCCAGTCCAAAGGCATCATGGCTTCAATGCCTTCTAACGGAAAGCCAATCGTGCGCCATTTTCGCCCAAAGAAACGAACCTCACGGTCTTTCCACTCGTTCTGGTCACCTTTTGGGATTCCTAGCGTATAAGAAGCCTTCTTTCCGGTCAGATTGAGCTGATTAGTGACATCTTCTGTTGAAGCTGGGACAACCAGAACATTTTCTACTTGAATTTCAGTATTCTCATAGATTGGATGCCCAAAGTCATCCCTACCATTCTTGGTTTTCCCAATCAAAGTTACAGTAATTCCTTTAATCCGTCCCATAGATATCAATCACCCCATATCTTTGTTTTTTGAGACCTAGACGTTTCAATTCAGAGTCCTTGATGAAGAGACCACCTCCAGGGACTAGATAAGAACCACTCACTGAGTAGCCCAAGGCGCTTTCAGCAAATTGAGTCACCGGCTCCTGGTCAGTTGAGGTCATCAACGTGCGAGCTACCACATCAACGGTGACGGACTTGACCACCATAGCAAAAGATGGATCAGTAGCCACTAACCCATCTAAATCCTTGCCAACTTTTTTAGCTTCAACTCGAAGAGAATGAGAAACAACTTCCAACAGCGCCTCGGCTCGTTTTTCCTCATCGAATTTCAACGTTCGCCACAATTTTTTCAAATCTTCTACTGTTGCAAAGTTTTCCATTTCTACCTCCAGTCAAGCGACTACTGAGCTTCAGTGTCAGCTTGTTCAATCAGCGAAATCAATTCAGGTTTTGTGGCGCGATTATCATAAGTAATCTCTTTTTCATCAAGGATTTTTTTCAACGCTGCGTTAGTCAATGTGTCCAAGGGCTTGTATTCTTCAATCGGAACCCAATCACCTCCACTAATTGCATTTTCAGTAACGATAGTAGTCCCTGTTTTTACATTAATGTATTCCATATACTACCCCGCTTTCACAACACGAGCAAAGCTGTTTTTGTCCAAAATTCCCCATCCGAGATAGATTTCTGCACGAAGATAGACTTGGTTATAGCCTTTCAAGTCTTTTCCAGAATTGTCTGGATCACCATATCGAATGACTTCTAGTGGAATCTGCTTAGCATATCCCCATTTAACCATGTTAGCAAAGTCACCAACAATAGCAACATCCTTGTTGGTTCCAACATTAAGACCAACTGTTGTATTTACATCTACAGGTAGACCATTAATAGCCCCTGGATTTGCTCCCCATGCTAATTCAGGGTAAAGGCGCTCATTAGCCGCATTCTTCATGCTAGCAAGTGCACTTGCAAATGTAGTATCAATAGCCATACCGCTAACGATATTATCAGCCCCTTGAATCATCTTCACTGCATCTTCGACATTGGTATCTGGATCACTTGTTGTGAAGTTCACTGTCTGAGTGACTGCCTTATCAAAGCAGTTATCCCCAATAACAGCCGATTCTTGTTTAGTCCGTGGATTAACACCATGGAAAGCCATGATATCAATACCACGAGCCACCTTATTAGCAAATCCTTCATTGAATGACTTCAAATAGTCAATTTTAGCTTCTTCTGACGCATAAACGAACTCGTCAGATACACGAGCGCCATACTCGATTTTAATAGGCACAATAGTTACAGGTTCCAGACTTGCACCACCATGCGTTTTCTTCCCGTTTTCTGCAACAATATCTACATCAGAATCGAATGTAAATGTGAATTCCTTCAATCCATTAAACGGGATAGCTCGTTGATTAGACAATTTAGCCAATGAGCTGTGACCTTTAACTTTGTTGATAAGGTCTGTCACAAGCATTGGGTCAAATAATGTTCCTCTTGATAGTTGATCTGTCATATATTATTACTCCTTTAATCTTCAAAAACTAAACCTTGTACTAGGTTTTTATAAGATGTATTTTCAGTTTTTTCTAGAGCAGGCTCTAGAGTTCGCATTGGTGCGACATGTTCAGTATGTTTCACAAAAGATGCCAAACGCTCTGCATCCGCTTCAAAGCTTTCTTCATCATTTCCCTGTAAACGATCTGCAAGGTCGTAAGGTAGTCCATGTTTCAATGCAATGCGAGTTCGCAGACTAGCCGTCTCATAACCAGCGATTTGACTCTGCAACTCTTCAAGTTGCTTGTCAGCATCTGCCTTACTTTGATTAGTAGCTTCAATCGTTGACTTCAAGCCAACATTTTCTTCTTCCAATTCTGCAACACGGGACTTGAGCTGGTCATAGTCGCCATACTTCTCTTTCTCTCGAGATAAGCGGCCCTTAATAGCAGCATCAAATTCTTCTTGTGTAGTGATTGGTTTAAATTCTGACATTCTCATGTCTCCTTTCTCCTGCTTCCCCGGCAGTTCGGTAATTTTGGGCATCAAAAAAAGCAGTCACAAGACCGCTTATTTTAATAACTGATTTTTTGCTTTTTCTTAGGCTTGGTCGTAGCACAAGCCCAGTGCGCAAGCAAAGCACTATCCATCAAAGAAATATCCATATCGTCAAAGTGCGATCGATAACCAAAACCACCATTGGAACCAATATTCCTCTTATCACAGTTAGTAGCTACTTTTGATAGCGATGGTTGGCCAGCGTGGCAGATTGTCTTCTGGTAAATCCCCTGTTCCCAAAGAGCGTTGGCTACGATGATTTCCTTCACCGTTGGTAGAATCACGTTCTTGATTCTGTAGTCCTTCAACTCTTCGTCCAGGATCTTTTGACCACTTGCGCCATCAATGACTACTTGAGCCACATCAGCTTGACGCAAGAAAGCAACCATCCACTCATTACCATTACGAACGGATTGACAATCGACTGTTTCGATAAAGTAACGGCCATCCTTGGTCCGTGCAGCAATACTCAATGCCACGTTCGTTCCATCTTGGCCATACTTGATACCAACAGACAACTTGCCAGACAATTCTGGAACATCATCAACCTTGAGCTCATTCCACTCAGTTTCAGAAATAGCAGATTTCTGGTTGTAAGTTGGCCAAAATCCCAAACGTTGGATATTATGGTCCAACTTATCCTCACCAAGCTCTGCTTCAATCTTACGCTCATTTAAGTGGTAACCCATGGATGGATTGGAATTATACCAGGCTTCCACATCGTCAATTTCCTTTTCATCAGAAACCGACCACTCAGCCCAGCCAGAATACTTCCCTTTCCCGAAAAGACAAGTCTCACGGTACTTAGTGAAGACCGTACCACTCGATACAGGTGTTGGAGGTGTCCCACACATGATTGTGATAGGGTTCTCACTATCCGTAACCGTGTATTTCAAGGCAGATTCTTGCTCGGTCGTGTACTCCTGAGCCTCGTCAATGATCAGCATGTCGAACCCTTCACCAAGACCACCATTAGATGTCCTAGTACGGAATTGGATAACACCACCTGTTGAGTATAGCTCGATTCTCTCCTGCCCCTTCGCACGAATGGAATTGAAATCCTCACCATCCACATAACCCATTTTCTCAAGGTATCGTTTCACCTTCTCAAAAGAGGAATGAGATGTAGAAATCCGGTGAGCTGTATGCAGGATATTCAATCCCTTATGCAAGCCCCAAATTTCAAGGATATATAGGATTTCAGACTTACCATTACGACGAGGAATAGAGTAGCCGAACTTTTGGTGTACCCAAAGCCCGTTTTTGTCAACAGCCATCATAGGCAGCAAAAGATTCTTCTGCCAAGCATAGCAAGAAAGCCCTGTCCGCTCGTAAAGTTCAATCGCTTCTTTAGCTTTTGAATTTTTCTTGACGTATTTTAAAATTACCGATTGAGTAGGATTCTGATTGCCAAGTTTCTTCCTTGCCATTCTAATTTCCTTTCAATCGTCATCGCATGATAACCCTATCGCTGGGAGATATCGGATCACCTCCTAGATACTAGCTAAAATATTCAGATACTCCACTTCTTCATATGTTTCTGCAAAAATATCTGGCTTGCATGGATAAATTTCACCTTGAACGCCTTTGATAATATAATCCCCTTTTTTGGCTATCATATCACCTTCAAGTGTAGAAATCCATGTATTTCCAAGTGCATCAAACCAAATCTTATTATTTTCTGCAAAGTCAATTACTTCTTGATAGTTATTGCCGTTCCAATGCACCGCCTCAACCACAACAGGTTTCTTTCTGTACTTCATTTTCTGACTCCTTCCAAAATATAATAAAAGCACCTTGACCACTGTCAACGTGCTTATGCTATAATTTCAACTTCCTTGATTTCATCCTCAAAGAGTTTTGTCCACCGGGTTCCTGACTTAACAGACAACCCATCAAATTCTTCATCATAGACATCCTTGTCCTCATAAAGACAGATGCCTTCAAATGTTTGGCCGTCAATATCGGTGATTCTGACAACCTTGTTATTAAATTCTCTAAGTTCCATCAGTCTCCCCTTTCGTAGTATGTCGGTATCAAGTGTGCACCAGTTTTGCTATATTTTATTGTCATAGCATTTACAGGCTTACCAGTATATACATCAATTCCTAACGGCCTATCTTCAAACAAATCAACCTTTTCATTGCTGGTTTGAGCGCCTTTTCTACTTGTTTCTAAAAATCCAGTCATCTTGTACTTATCGTACAGAGCATTGATATCCACATGATCATAAAAATAGCTCTTTCCAGTCAGTGATGTTGATTGAATATGTCTAGCTTGTTTTTCTGGATTGATTTTATCCAGCCAAGTGCCATTTTTGAAGTTTTCCTGGATATAAACTACATCTTTTAAGCGTTCATATCCCTCACCACCATTATACTTCAAATCCTGAAACTTTGCTAGTGAAATAGGAGCATTTTGAACTCCTAAAACATCAACTATTTTCTTGTATTCCTGAATATCTGCTTTGCGATTATTATCACGCACATCAATATTCATTCTCTTACGCTTTTCTAATTCATCGGAACTCTCATTTCTGATTTTTTTAGTCCAAGAATTTTGAACCTTACCATTTTTAGGATGATAGTCAATTACACAAGTACAATGCTGATGCCTTCTGTAGAAATTCGCTGGTTCCTCACCGTATATGTAATTTCCTACTAAGCTATCACACCATTTGCAACAACGTCTAGTAGAGTGTCTACTGATCGTCGGCACCAAGCCCATTTTAGCATGAAACTCAGCATTCTTACGAATGCTATCATCAATGATTGATTGAGTGAAGTTCACAATAGGTTCACCGAGCAACCAACTGACATCCTCAAAATTCTCCTCAGACGAAAAGCGATTGACAATGCCAGCTATTCGATCCAGATTTAATTCAGGAACTTGAACTTTCAGACCGATTTTCGCTTCATCGTTCAAATTCTTCTGAACATCACTAGCATAACCACTCACAAGCTCGTGATTTCGTCCTAGCACATCCGTCAGCAAACGCTGAGCGATATTGTAATACATTTTTCCGTCTGGCAATTTATCAGTGCTCAGAGACGTTCCTAGAGCCTTAGAGAGAATATCGCCAATTTCAATCGCAAACTCATTTGCAGTTTTGTAAGTGGCTTTTTTTGCCTTCAATGTAGCAAAAGCATTTCTGACAACCTCGCTCTTACCGAAATCTCTCTCAAACCTCTCCTGAACCTCTTGCAAGATACCAGGTAAAACATCATTCTCCATTTGAACCACCCTCGCTTACCACTGGTTTAGCTGACATGTCTCCAGCGATACCAGTAAGATCACGAATTGTCTCCGCATTGATGTAGCCAGGTAAAGCCTGATTCAATTTCACAACACCGTCCCCAATCATGGTCATCGTATTCGCATCCGCTTCAAACAATGGCTCCCACTTCACTGTGGTTCTTACAAATTGACTTCTAGCATAACGAAACTCATCACGCAAGCAAGCTGCAACATATGCCACATTAAGCAAACCTGCACCTAGCGAGCGCTGAGCCTTTCGACCAGCTAAACGCAAATTCTCATGACTTGCTTTGATGGCTTCAACCGAAGATGGATTATCTGAGACAAAACCTAAATCATCCAAGGTCAAGCCCATCTCCCCAGCAAATCCAGCAGCGGCTGTTCTCAGTTGTTCAGTAAACGGTGACATGCTAGCTGTAGTAAACTGTCCAACGCTCGGCTTCTCACCTTTATCGCTTGAAGAAATCGTCAACAAGCTTGATACAGTAGCTTTCCATTTCTCCATAGGTTCCGCATCAGGATCAAGTCCAAGAATGTATTTCTGTGGCCACGAATAGAACTCAGCAGTGATATCAGCCCGTTCCAAAGTTCGCTTAGCGTATTTCTGATAATACATTCCTGCCCTGGTAATACGAGACCGACCAAAAGGACGAACCGCATCAGGACGATGAATGACCGGAACCAACAAAGGGATACCTGTTTCATTCACAACCGAGTATGGTCTACCATCTTTCGGAATGAAGTGAGTAGCATTAGGCTCGAAGTAGGCTTCAAGCGTTGGACGATTGTAATCATCACGAGCCAACACCGCATAACCTTCTACAAGCAATCCAGTGATTGGATCAATTACACCCGTCGCATTGCTTGATTCAATGACTTGTAACCTCACCTCATCATCTTCACCTTTAGAAATATAGACGAAACTACATGAACCAATCAGTGCAGCTAAAATAGCACTATCAAAAAAGATGTCAGGATTGTTACGATCAAAAATTTCTGTGACGTTAAAATCATCGTTAGCAAATTTCCTGAAAATCAAACGATCTGCAAGACTATCAACTCCCTTTGCAGCCCAACCAAGAACAGCTTGGTACTTCACCCTGATATGTGGAGGAATTGTAATTCCTGTCGGTGATTCATGGTATTGCATTGCATAATGATTGTACCTCAGATTAACTCTTCTCTGATAGAGAGTCAACTTCCTCCTGAGATAGTCAATTCCTCTTAATTCCAAACCGTTCTCCTTTCTTTGTGATGATTTGGCGCGAGAAAAAATGTACAGTGACGGCGTGAAGCCCTCGAGCGCCTAGTGGGAGGGGGATACCCCCCTATCCTCTGCTAGGACTTACTTCACACATATCTGTTATTTTTTCAAATTCTAAGCATTCATTATTATTTTTGATATTTTTAAAAAATAATATAATTTTTCTTTTTTTGGCTTCTTCAAGCTCTATACTTTGTCCAATCTCTTGACTGTGGCAGGTTGCGATTACCTACAACAGTAGCATTGACTGACCTATCGTCAGCATACAGCTTATCAGACTTCTGCCTGTTACATTGCCAGTGGGCTAATTGCAGATTGTTAATATCTGAAGGGTGACCGTTCCGATTTATTGGAATGATGTGGTCAATGACTGGTGACAAAGGATGTGGATACTTCAATGACTTGTCCACGGGTAGCCCACAAATCCCACAAGTATTTCTTGTTTTGAGAATAATATTTTTATTCTTTTCAAAAGCAACTCGGTGAGGACCACTCCGGTCCGGTCTGTCCTTGGGGGTATTCATCTAGGGAGGGTCCTTTCTTTTTAGCAGGTAGGGGGGCTAAATTTTTATGATGTAGGGGGAGTTTTTTCAGTCTCTAACACCCTTGTATATTTAACATATCTTATATTCTGTTAAATAAAATCAACATCCTTAAACGTCAAGCGTAGCAAGTGCTTACATCTATTTTATTAAATACTAATTTACATTTTCTCAGTGTGTTAAATAAATAGGTATTTAATAGCTAAAATTCATCATCGAATCATCCAATTCATCTTGCTTAATGCCAATGTAGTCAAGTGTGATATCTGGTGATGAATGATTAAACAACTCCATCAAGATCGCTACATTTTGATTTCGTCTGTAATGATGATAGCCAAATGACTTTCTCATAGAGTGAGTTCCAATATTCTTCAAGCCAACATATTCAGCTGCTTGTTTTAAAATTTGGTAAGCTGCAACTCTTCCGATGTGAGCGATACGCACACCGTCTGTCCTAACTTTCTTTTTGCTCGGAAATAGATAATCGTACCCTTGTAGATCATTTGTTTTGATGTAATGATTTAGAGCCTTTCTTAACTCTGGATTGATAGCGAATCTCTTAACCTTCCCTGTCTTCTTCTCAGTGACCTCTATCCTATCGCCTGTCACTTGCTTGACTTGAAGAGGTATGATATCGCTGATGCGCATTCCAGAATATAGACCACACATAATCAGAACATAATTTCGCTCACTTTTTGATTTTAAAAAGTCTTTCATTCTCTCAATATCGTCAAGTTCACGAATAGGTTCTACCTTTCTCAAAACATCACCTCCAATCCACAAGAAAAGGCAGGGTGTGCCTGCCTTTTACAATCATTTCATAATATAATTTTAGCACACAAAATCGTATATTTACTATTGACTTACTCCGCTTTTACTCCAAAATCACAACTTGTTCGCCATTTCGGTAAAGCTCTGCAAATGCTAATAAAGCCTTACTAAGAATTTCATAATATGAACTTTCTGAAATTGCAAGCTCATTGTACACCGTCTCATCTTTTTTTTGATGCCAAACAAGATACTTCTCGTATATGATTTTACGATAAAAAGGATCATGTAATTTGCTGACAGCCTGTTCTATCGCATCTAGCTCTAGCTCTGCATCAACTTTTCGAATTGCCAATTTCTCAACTTGACTATTTTTAGCACTTGATGGATTTCGTGGTGTGAATGAGTAGGTCGTGGTTACTCTCTGACCATCTGTATCATTTGCTACACGACGCCAGTGAGGATATCCCTCCAAAATTTTCTTGGCATTTTCTTTTGTTTTGGCTTCGTTTATTTCTGGAAAAAAAGGCATCGCTCACCTCGTTTCTATGCCGTTTATATTTTAATCATGATTTGTAATCACGCCACCGGCTCCATTAACAGTAACCCAGCCATGCTTCTCTCTGGCTTCTGCTTCTTTCATACGGATAAGGTTGTCTGTGATTGAGTCTGACTTAGCTTTGTTAGCTTTAGCTTCTCCTTCTGCTTTGATGATGCCAGCATCCGCTTCAGCTTGAGCTTGAACTTTCTTGGTATCAGCTTCGACCTTAGCTTTTTCCTGTTCCTGTTTAGCTGTGTCAATTTCCTTCTGTTTGACAGATTCAGATTTGATTGCTGCTTCAATTTCATCTCCTGCATCCTGATCAGTTATTGTGAATGAAACAAATTCAAGATCATAAGATTCAAATTTCTCTTTTAGCGCCTTGTCAATCTCTTCATAGACTTCTGTACGCTTATTCCCAAGAATGTCGTAGATGTCATAATTCCCAGTAACCGACTCGATAGCTCTCTGTACTGCCGGAGCAATTACACTCTCATTCACATTTTCTAACTTGGTGTAGTTTGAAAAGATTGTCATTGCCTTTTCTTTATTCACACGATATTTCACATCAATGTTAGTATTCAGCCATTGACCATCTTTGGTCTGAGTTGTGATTTTTTCCATAGTCTTCGTCTGAACTGAAGTCGAAAGAGTATAGACGGTATCGATGAAAGGAATTTTGAGATGATAACCTGTTTGTAGGGTGTTTTCTTGAACACCTCCGATTGCACTGACCTTTACTCCAACCGTATTAGCTGGGATGCGCTTCACGGCCGTGAGACGAAAAATTCCAAGTGAAGTAATAGCAACAACCGTGATGATGCTACCTTTTGCAAGTTTTGTAAGTTTAGTTTTCCCTGTTTCGTGATCGTATTGTGTAAACATTGTTTTTACTCCTTTTTAAATAATTTTTCCTTCAAATACTAATGTAATAGTCCCTGTACCGTCTCTGTGCTTAGAGACCAAAGCACGACAGTCTGAACCATATTCAACACCATTAATCGTGATGCTACGCTTTATTTTATCAACGTTGATGATTGTTCCCATTAATGTTTTAATTCTCATGTTCTTTCTCCTCAATCAACCAATCCATGATCTTGCGAGCTTTCTTCTTTCTGAGTTAGAATAGCTGCAATCTCTTTGTATGTTGGCTTGATTACATACATGAACTTATCGGCAGTTAGTCGCTCTTTTAGATGCTCTGTCATTTCATCGTTTACAAATACTTTGCTAAAGAAATCATCATTTTTCAAAACGCTTTTGATACAATCAACATTTATCGTGATAGGTTCTTTCTCCTCACCATATTTAAACGGCACTAGTTGAATAAACTTTGTCATCCATTAACCTCCCAAAGCTCGGGATTTTCGTAGATGTTGCCGATGATTTCACATCTCATGTAAGCTAAATAAAGAGGATTCCATTCTGCATTTCGCTTTTGTAATTCATCTACAAATCTGTAAATAAAACTTGCATAAGAGCCATGCCAGCTTACAAGCGCTTTTCTGCCTTTGTAATCGACTATATCCCCCTCAAAGATTTCCTTTCCGTTCTTGTCATGCAATCCTGTTGATTGCATGAGGATAATTTCGTTTATTGATACATTAAAATCTAGAAATTCACCTTTGAAAAGCACATGAGATACACTCCCATCAAGTTCAAAGGTTATTTGTCCGACTCTTCCTAATTCTTTCCCTGCTTTTTTCCACGCTCTAAATTTTGGTATCATAATTTCACCTCATCTCCAACTTTTACCGTATCATACACTTCCTTCGTAACTACGAATATCCCGTAATCACGAACTGTTATCGTATACAACTTCCCGTGTCGTCCTTTTTCAACGACCTTACCGAATATCTCTGCGCCTTGATTATCAGCTTTGTAGACGACAATCGGCTTCTTTTCTTCTAAATCTCGAATCCTGTCCATCTGCCAGATGTTTAGTCCAGCAGAGACGAGGATACATACTGTGATAAATCGTTTCATTTTACCTCTTTATATATTTTCTCAAACAAATCAAGATTTAGGTAACCTGCCTCAATGATTTTTTGAACTGTTTTTTCAACGTTAATCAAGTGCGTGATACCATCAACAATGACTTGTTGTTTTATCTCCATAATTTTTAGACTTTCTTCTCGTTCTCTTTGTTTCATTTCCGCAATCATTTCACGTTCACACTCCATACAAAAGTGTCCACTTGATTGACAAGGACAATCTTCCATCACTCCACCTCCTCAATTTCAATCCCCTCACAATCAAATACCCAGCCGTTAAATATCATATCCACAATACCTCCCTTTACTTCCAATTCCAGTTTTTATTAACGTTGTTGCCCATGAGTTGCTTTTACCAAAAAACGCACTAGCTTCCCTTCGTGTTTTAAAAAAATATTTTTTTGACTCTAAAATATCTATTATGATACAAGCCTTTTTTGTTTTATCTGTCATTGTTTGCAAATGTTTATCGCTTGATTTCTTAGCTAAACCTTTTTCAAATGCCCTTTTTGTATTTTCTGCTCCAGTTACCCACTCTAAATTCCATACTCGGTTATCAGTTTTTATACCGTTGATATGGTCAACTTGTGGTAGATTGTTAGGGTTTGGTATAAATGCTTTAGCGACTAATCTATGAACTCTGAAAGTTCTTTGTTTTCTTTCTCCTCTTGCTCCGATTTGAAGATTTACTAATACGTATCCAAAACGTTTCACAACTCTTGTCTTTACGCTACTTTTGGATTTTTTATTTCTGATTTTTCCAGTATTAGATACTTCATAATTTGGAGCTTCTAAAATTGTTTTCCATTCTTCATTCAACTTCTTCTACCTCTATTCCTTCACAAGAGAAGACCCATCCGAACCCAGCTTCTTCTAATTGTTTGCGGGTGTGTTTTGTTTTATAAAGTGTGGTTTCTTCTTCACTTGAAAAATTCCATATTCTTGAATGTTTTTCGCAGTTCAAAGTTTCGTGGTCTTCGCGAATATTTTTCATTCTCACCAAATACCGCTTTTCTTCCTCGACCTCGTAGCCATCAAGCCATGCACGAGCGACTTTGTCGTAAGCATCCTGTTCATTCATCAACCACTCATTGTATTGTTTGTTGAAATTTTTTTCTCTAAGCGCATCATATAACGTAGCGTTCTGTCCCTTGTAATACTCGATAATTTCCGCCACAAACTGCGGAACCTTTACTTGATTCAACTCACGTCGAATCTTATCAGCATCCTTCAATTGATTACCAACCCATGCTCCCTCAAATTTTCCTTGCTCGTAGCCCTCACGCCATTTTGCATGACTGAAATCTTTCTCAAATTCACCCATGATAGCCTTTAGCCAAACTTCACGGTCATGCAATGGCAATTCTCGCAATCTTGCTAGTATATTCTTGACATAGCGTGGAGCTTCATCTGCGTTACCTGCTTCTGGTTCGCCCTCGACATAAATCGCATCGTTTGGAGCAATAATTTGTTCGCCGTAATCAAGTTTAACAACGTTCTCAACAAACCTGTCATCAAGCACCTTTAAGCTAACTATCTTCCCTTTTATTAAAACATCTGTTCCGATAGGGAACAAAATCCGTGGGACATTAATCAATTTTTTTTCATTCATCTTCTAACTCCTTTATCTTTTCTTCTAGCTCTTTATTCTTTTTCTTCAACAAATCGCGCTCCAATGCTCTAATCCGTCTCTTCCGTGCATCACACGGCTTCGAATACTCAGCAATCTTTTCTTCGTTCCTCTTGATTGATTGTTTCATTCCGTCAATCAAGTTCTGTTTAGTGTATTTCATCCAAATACCTCATCGATGTCTGCCCTCTTCAAATGGCAATTAATCGTCTAGCCCTGTCCGGGTTTGTGCGCCGTTTGTAGGTAGGGGTGTTGTAGTAATGGATCGTGCTTACTGATACACCCGTCAATTCAGCCAACTCCTGTGCTGTCCCTATCCCTAGTAATTTGTCGCCTTTGTATAAGGCATACGTTTTAGGTTGTGGCATTGTTCTACCTCCTAGAACGGCAAATCATCATCTGAAATATCCATCGGATCACTTGCTCCAAAATTTGGTGGCATCTGGTTTTCCATGCTCGCCTGATTCGCAGAATTATCTTTCTTCTCAAGAGTTTGAAAACTCTCAGCTACCACTTCCGTCACATAGACACGTTGACCTTGCTGATTATCATAACTACGAGTCTGGATGCGACCTGTTATTCCAACAAGAGCACCCTTTTTAACCCAATTTGCGAAATTTTCAGCTTGCTTACGCCACATAATACAATTAATGAAGTCAGCCTCTCGCTCTCCGTTTGCGCCTTTAAAATTCCGATTGACTGCAAGGTTGAAAGTCGCAACAGCAACATTTGACGGCGTGTATCGCAACTCAGGGTCACGAGTCAAGCGCCCAATTAACACTACGTTATTGATCATCTTTCTTTTCCTTTCTTGTTGCACGTTCCCCGATTAAATATCCTAAAAACATCCATAAAATAGCCATTCCAAATTCTTTAATAAGTTCAATCATTTATTTCCTCCTGAAAAAGTTGCTAGATAGTAACAATCCTTAGCACCGTAGTCGAATCGTGTTGTTCGTTTGCCTATATGCTTCTGAAATCTTGGGTGAGTGATAGCTGAGAAAGCCCATTGATGGTCTTCCATACGTTCAATGAGATCATCAACGTTATTAAACGTCCCAAGGAAGAATTGACAGTGCCCGTTGTAGACGAAGTAAAGATTTAACATCAATACCTCCTATCCTTCATCCCAGCTGGATACACAAAGCACCTGCCTGTCGCTCCCTCGAAAATGCGACTTGATAAAGCACCGTTACCGAAATCATCAGAGTAAAGCTCTTTAATCTCTTCGCTACTCAAATTCGTGTTGATAATCGTATTGGTCCGATTATCCAGGATCTTGAACAATATCTGATGCGCCCATTCATTTCGCCTCGTGTCAGCCTTGCGACTCTCTTTCCCAAGGTCATCCAGGAAGAGAAAATCAACCTCAGACAGTAACTTGACCATCTTGGCTTCTGAAAATCCATTGTCAAACTCGAAGCTTTCTCGAATCTTGTCAAACAAAGCCACAACTGACACAAAGAGCACGCTTTTCGGTTCGTCATAAGACTTGAACTGCTCATTGAGAAACCGAGCCAAGCCATAAGTCAGATGACTCTTGCCAACACCAGAAGGTCCTGTGATGATGGCATTCCCAACCGTACCTTTGGCATACTCACGTTCCAATCGCTTCACGAAATTCACAGCCTTTTCATCAATATCAACCTGAATCTCATAGTCATGTAGTGACTTACTTGCCAGCTTACTTGAAACGATACTGTCACGAGCAAAGACCTCGTAAGTGTCCGATAGCTTACTTTTGACCTCAGCTTCCATATTCAACTGCTTTTCAAAGAGACGGATGTTCTCTTTCTCACACTCAGGACATTGACTGATTTCTTCAACCTTCCCCTTAATAGGAATCTTAACAGACCAAAGATGGCATCCATGGATTTCACAGACATCATCAAGAACCGTTCTAGTTCTAAATTGTTTAAACTGTTTCATCTAAAACCCTAGCCTTTCGTCTGTTTTCTTTTCACGATTAACAATATTCCCTTGATTCAAATAACTATCGAACTTTGTTCCAAAGAGTGTTTCAGGTCTCAAATATTTCGCATACTTCGTACCTGACCAATCCTTAACCATGTTATCAATCACCTGTTTAAAGTCATCTAATCGATATCCTTCAGACCATCTAGCCTTAATCAGAGATCTGTTCTTCTGAACATTATCTCTATAATTCTTTCCAGTCTTTGAATTGAGATAATCGATAATTTCTTTGTAAGGGATATTGTCAGGTTCTTTAGGATAGGTAGTTAAGCTATCCTTATCTAAGCTAACCTTACTTACCCTATCCTGTGTATCCAAATGGTATCCATTTGGTATGACATTTTCCAAAGGTTTTAACACAGCTGTTTTTGAGTGGTCATATTCTAGTTGGTTTTTTTCATCCTGATGTAAAGTAGACTGAAATCTGTCAGATCTGATATAATTGTGGATTCTCCAGTGTCGGATAACAACCACTCCACTTTCAAACGGAATCAAGAATCCTTTTGCGATAAGTAACTTCATGTCATCATCACTTGCCCCAATTGTTCTCTGGGTAGTCTTAGCCTTGTCAATGAACCCTTCATCATCTGCCCCCATATTAAGATGGAAATAGAGAGCTTGTGATGATAAAGGCATCTCAAGAAATCTGTCTGTTTCAGTAATCTTCCTGCTAAACATTCTCCGTTGTGCCATCTTCTACCCCTCCACACTTGAAAATTTTGTGTATTCTTTGTGAAAATACAACTTCACTGTCCCCAGGCTACCATGCCGATTCTTTTCCAGGATCAGCTCAGTCACGTTGTTTGCTTCTTGACTGTCGGCTTGCTCTTTCTGATAGTAGGCATCACGATACAAGAATGCTACAATGTCTGCATCTTGCTCAATAGATCCAGATTCTCGCAAGTCTGCCAACATGGGGCGCTTATCTTGTCTCTGCTCAACTGCACGGCTTAACTGTGACAAGGCAATGACAGGTACTTTCAAATCCTTAGCTAGTATCTTCAATTCCCTTGAAATTTCTGAAACGATCTGTTGACGATTCTCGCCCTTTGCCCCAGTTATCAACTGCAAGTAGTCAATGATAATGACACCCAGACCGCCCATTTCTTGAGCGAGCTTTCGAGCATTTGAGCGTATCTCTGAAATCCGAATACCCGCAGTATCGTCCACAAAGATAGGCGCATCATAGAGATTATTTTGGGCCTGTACCAGCCGTTTCCATTCGTCAGTACTCAAATTCCCAGTCTTCAGATGATAAGCTGGAACCATGCCCTCTGATGCCAACATACGCTCGATCAGTTCCTCTGCACCCATTTCAAGCGAGAAGATAACTGCAGGCTTTCTTTTCTTCGTAGCCACATACTTTGCAATGTTCAATGCTAACGCCGTTTTCCCCATTGCAGGTCGCGCAGCAAGGATGATAAGATTTCCTTCATGAAGGCCTGTTGTAATCTTATCTAGTCCGACAAATCCAGTAGACAGACCAGTCACGAATCCATCTGTCTGTGAGCGAGTCTCGACTATCTGCATGTGTGTATCAAGAATATCGGCCACATTACGAAATCCTGTCCCTGCATTTTGATTACTGATATCCAGTAGAGATTTTTCAGTTTTAGCAATGATGTCACCAATCGATACATCACCTTGATAAGCACTAGATAACGAATCCGACAAGTCAGCAATTACTTTCCGAAGCGTAGCCTTTTCTTTAACGAGTTTGGCATAATGCTCCACATTCTTTGATGTTGGAGTTGAGTTCACTAACTCGACAACGTAGGTGATTCCCCCAATATTTGAAATGTCACCCTGATTAGTAAGAGCAGAAATCATGGTAGTAGCATCGATTGGCTCACCTTTTTCGAGCAGAGACAACATGGTTTTAAATACGATCTTGTTGGCAGGCTTGTAAAAATCGTCAGGAGTCAATTCGTCTGCAAGTGACGTCATCGTTTCTGGTGAGATAAAGACTGCACCCAGAACCGACTGCTCTGCTACTAGATCATGAGGTAGTATTCTAAAATCTTCACTCATGCGCTATCCTCCCAATACTTCTCCAAATCCACAGTCATCACTGCAGCAAGGTTCTTTTGCTCGGTTAGGATTTGTCTGCGATAAGGCGCAAGACCAGCTTGTCGCTCCTCCTCATTTCGTGGCAAGTAATATCCGTTCGGCTTCATTTTCTTAGCTACGATAGGATGACCAAAATTGACACGCAAGCTCTCGATGATTTCTTCTACCTTACGTTTTGAGAGCCCAGTTTCTAAACGAATTTCACTGGCTTGGATTGGCAAGTCGAAGGTCGCACAATTGATAATCATGTTTAAGACACGAATTTCTAACTCATTCATACTGCGACTAACACTCATATCTTTGCCCTCCATTTTCTTGGATTCTGGCGAAAATTCATGGTCATTTCTTTGTAGAGCAAGCGCCCATTTTCTTCTAAGAGGTTGGTATTTTGACTTCTTAGAAGATCATTATTTCTTGCTTCTTCCTGATAGTCACTAGCCAGTCTGTCATAATCTTCGATACATTCTCTAAAACTATGAGGCACATCCTCAATCGTTGAAGGAAGTCCGACAGGTGGTTGGGAATCATAGGTGAATCCTCTATCACAGTTTTTCAGGTTTCTTCGTGCAACCTCTCTGAAGTCTTCAGATTCTTCAATGATGATCACTGTTTTTTGTTCAGCTTCTTCTTCATTTTTAGCAGTCAGTAACATCAGGATAAAGATCCCGATAAAGATTGACACTAAGCCAAGCAATTGGCTTGATAAAGTTGGTTCTGTCATTTTATTCTCCTTACGCCCTCAATTTTCGTACTTCTTTTTCTAATTCCAAAATTTCATAAACATCATTGACATCGTACATAGTATCTTTCCCCTGTTTGCGAAATCTTAATCCTTTGCGTTCTAGCATCTTAACATAGCCATGAGTAAAGCCGAACTTCTTCATCAAAGCTTGTTGATTGATTGGCATGCGATCATTCTCTAACTGCTCCTTGACCTGCTTTTCAGCAAAGGCCAATAATTGATTCGTGAACAATTCAGCACTTTCGCCGTCCAATCGTAATTGTAACGTTATACCTTCCATTTTTTTCATCCTCTCAACTATGCGGGCAAGCATTTTTGTGATATAATGGTTTAAATTGTTTAAGTATGTGCCTGACTTTCGTTAGGCGCTTTTTTGCGTTGTTCATAGTGCTCATTTTCTATTACGGTTAAACCGCAATGTTGTGTAAAAAAATAATGTCATCAATAGACACATCAAAAGTAGTAGCGATTTGATAAGCTTGGGTTACAGTAGGTTCTGTTTTTCCTCGCTCCCAATTTCCCCAAGTGTCAACAGAGACGTCAATAGCCTCTGCTGCATCCACTTGTCGCCAGTTCTTTAGGGTTCGCAATGTTTTAAGAGTCATTTTTGGCATGTTGCTGTCCTTTCTATCATTTTTTTATAATTGACTAGCTCAACTATAATTACATTACAATGCGGTTAAACCGCAATGTCAAGTGTTTTTTGCGTTTTCCCCGTATTTTTTTATTTTTTTCTTTACTTTTTTGCGTTTTTGCCGTAATATATACTATATAAAGGAGTAATAAAAATGAGCAATAATAAAAGTAAAGAAATTTTTTCTGCGAACTTAGAAAATTTGATGAGTAGCAGAGGGATTGATAGAAATAAGCTCTGTTCTGATCTCGGATTGAAGTACACTACTGTAAGAGATTGGTTAAAGGGTATAACTTATCCTCGGATAGGGAAAATCGAATTACTTGCAGACTATTTCGGTGTTAATAAATCGGACTTGATAGAAGATAAGACTCAAGAAGGAAAAGAAGTAAAAATCCCTACTTCCCCTCTTGTTCAAAAAATAACTGAAAAAGTTGTAAAGTTGTCGACTCCAAGAAAACAAAAAGTTCTGAACTATGCTAATGAACAATTAAAAGAGCAGAATAATAAAGTGATTATGATTGAGGAAAAGCTTTTTGAATACCGTGTTTTTGAAAAACTTTCAGCTGGTACTGGGTTCTCATACTTCAACGACGGTAACTATGACACTGTTTTTTACGATAAAGATCTAGACCATGATTTTGCTTCTTGGGTTTTCGGAGATTCCATGGAACCTAAGTATATGAATGGAGAGGTCGTTCTTATCAAAGAAACTGGTTTTGACTATGATGGTGCTATCTATGCAGTTGATTGGGATGGCCAAACTTATATTAAGAAAGTATATAAAGAAAAAGACGGTCTTAGACTCGTCTCTATCAATAAAAAATATAAAGATAAATTCGCACCATTTGACGAAGATCCGAGAATTATTGGAAAAATAGTCGGAAATTTCATGCCGATTGAAAATTAAAAGGAGAAAGTTATGAAAATAGGAATGAGAAAACCAAGTCTAACTAAAAGTCTAAAAGCTAGAACTACTAGCAAATGGAAAAGGCAGGCTAAAAAAGCTATTATCCCTGGATATGGTAAGAAAGGCGTGGGATGGATAAAGAATCCCAAGAAAGCCATGTATAACAAGGTCTATCATAAGACAACGTTTGGTCTTTCGGATTTGCTAAAACCTTCTAAAAAGAGAAAGAAAAAAGTAGTCATAAAAAAACAACAATCTATTTTGTCATCTAACGGTAAAAAGCAACACACTCCCAAAGACCATAAAGAAGCTGGCATTGTGCTAATGGTCTTAGGTGCAATTTTCCTATTTTTATTTCCACCTCTCGGCTTCTTCTTGTTTATTACTGGTTTTATAACTTACATTATTGGCCGTCTAACTGCAAAGCGAGAGAAAAAGAAGAAAGTTGAAAATTACAGTCCACAGATTGATACAATTGTTTTCCGAGATGATTTCTTGTTGATGGGGACAAATTATCATAAAGAAGAGGCTGAGATTGCAGCTGATTTTCTTTCCAAGGGTGTCCATTATTTTGGAAAAGATAATAAGAACTTGAAATCTTATATGCTTGAAACATATAAACCTGTTTACAAATACAATAAATTAAAAACAGTAGACGTTCAACTATTACCAGAACCTTCAAATCCGCATGATAAAAATGCTGTCAAGGTTTTAGTGAACAATATTTTTGTTGGATACTTACCAACTATGATTGCATCACAAATTTCATCATACATAGCTAATTCAAATTACCGATACGATGCAATCCTTACTGGTAGAGGTGGACCATATAAAACCCTAAATATTGAAACCGAAAGAGTTGTTACCCATGAAAAAGAATTGACGTATTATCTAGATTTAACAGTATGGCGCCTAGCCAAAAAATAATAAAAAAACCCCCACACTCTCCATCGCCAAACTTTGAGTGTGAGGTTTCGATTTCCATCAAGCAAGCAATGGAAAAGATGATAAAAAAATACAACTATAGTTTATCATAAATTCTACACCTTTTCAACTATGCGGGCAAGCAATCGAAAAGAAAGGACTTTTATGATAAAAAAATACATTACAAAAAAAGGAGAGACTAGATATCTCTTTCAAACATACCTGGGCATAGACCCTGCAACTGGAAAAGAAAAACGCACCACACGCCGTGGTTTTAAAACGATTAAAGAGGCCAAGGCTGCCGAACGTGACCTTCTCTTAGATGTTGAAGAAAATGGTTTTTCAAACAATGAGGATTTCCAGAACCCTACTTTCGCTGAAGTCGCTGAGTTATGGCTTGATAGCTTTAAAAGTACTGTAAAACCAACAACATATCAGAACGTTAAGAAAAAACTTAATGTTATGATTGACTCATATTTTACAGATATGAAGATTAAGCAGATCAGTGTCGCTTATTGTCAGAAGATTGCTATAAAGTTAAGTAATCGCTATGTCCTCTATGCCAATTACTACTCTGTTATTAGCCGTATTTTCAAGTATGCCGCTTCTCTTGACATCATTAAGTCAAATCCCTTAGACAAGATTATCAAGCCTAAAAATAAACCCTTAAAGGGCAAAGAAAACTACTATACAAAACAGGAGCTAACGGATTTTCTTAAAGTTTCCAAAGTAAATTTTAAGCCTGTAGACTACACTTTTTTCCACTTACTCGCTTTTTCTGGCTTGAGAACTGGAGAAGCTATCGGTCTCATATGGTCAGATGTTGACTTTGAAAATAAACGGTTAAGCATTTCTCGCACGGCTGTCGTGATTGGCAAAAAACAAACTGTTCAGGATCCTAAAACCAAAAGAAGTAAGAGGGTTATCACCTTGGATGATGAAACTCTGAATGTTTTGAAACTCTGGAAACGACAGCAAATAAAAGAATATTTCCAGGCTGGTGTGCCTTACAAACATGATTCGAATTATATTTTTACGAATGACATAGGGGGATGGCTTTTAGCCGCAACTATGAAAGTGAAGCTTAGCAGATTCTTTTGTAAACACAAAGATCTTAAAAAAATTTCGCCTCACGGATTTAGGCATACACATGCTTCTCTTCTGTTTGAAGCTGGTGTTACAGCGAAAATCATTTCAGATAGACTCGGTCACAATAATGTTCAAATCACCCTTGATATGTATACCCACATCAATGATAATCAACGTGTTGAAGTCGTTGACCAGTTCATGGATTTCATCCGCTCCAGCTAAAAGTAAAGTCGTATTCAATCTCGTATTCACTTTTGCTTAACACGCTAGAAGTCCACTGGTTTCAAAGGATTAGCAAGCTGTGTTCTATTTATGGTATAATGAAAGAATGAAATACCCAAAAATTGATTTAAAAGAAGTTCGTCAACAAGCTAAACAGTTTCAAGCTGAACATCCACGTCTATTGCTTGTCTTTTTATTACCAAGCATTTTCCTGATTCTATCCAGCTTTATAAGTCCATTATCCTTACTTGATGAGGGGATTCTTGAGCAATCCTTCTTTACTTTTTTGATGAGCTTGATCCAGTCTTCACTCTTTCCTCTAGCAGTCGGATTTACAAGTTCTATTATCCTAGCTGGTGCTCTGTTTACAACCATTAATCTTTATAGAATTTCCGAGATAGAGCTTTCCTTTAAAGATAGCCTGTCCTTACTTGACAACCGCTTCTTCACCCAGACCTTTCTGACTCTCTTGCTCAAGCGTTTCTATCTCTTTTTGTGGAGCATCCCTAATCTTTTTGGTGTCTACTTGCTCTTTTATAGCAGTGCCATGGCTCGTAAATTTGTAGAACTTCATCCCGAATTTCCAGCCGTAGACGTCACCAATTCAGATATCGAACATTTTCTGCTCACTTTTGCACTCTACTTCTTTGGTAGCGTCTTTCTGATGATTTTGGGAACCATTGCCTATCTGCCGCAATACTACGCTTATTCCCAAGTAGAGCTTCTCCTTTGCGATACCCTTGCAATTGGAATTGCCAAGCCAAGTCGCGTACTCAAAACCAGTCGCTTCCTTATGAAAGGCTATAAGTTCCAACGCTTCGTCCTTGATTTACAGCTACTTCCTTGGTATCTCCTTATCTGGATCAGCTTCGGAATTGCGAGCATCCCTACTTTCCCTTATATCTATAGTAGTCAATTCTTCTTTTATCAAAGATTACTCGAAATCAAGCGGAGAAAAGTTTAATGTGAATGATTAAAACCAGCACCTTCTATGGAAAGTGCTGGTTGTTTTTATTTCAAGAAAAGGATACTCAAGAGTGCTAAGATTGCTGGGCCACCTTGCTTGAGAATGATTTTTTTATCTGCTGTTAAGGCACCATAAGTAGCTGCTCCTATGACAAATAAAACAAAGATTGTTACGATTTCTAAGCTATGTGAGAAATAAATTCCGTAAATAAGAAATACCCCAATCAAGGCATTATAAATTCCTTGGTTTTTGAAAAGTGAGGTTACAGATGGTCGAGTCAACTCTTCCATTTCTATATTAAAGACTCGACTGGTGGCGTCTGATTGGGTTGCGATACTCTCCAAATAAAAGATATAAAAATGTTCGAGGGCAACAATAGTTGCTAAAATAGTAGTAATGATTGACATCGTTTTCTCCTTAAAATTCTATTTTTTCTAATCCTGATACTAGTTTTGTCAACAAAGCTGTCAGGTCTTGCTGCTCAGTAGAGGATAAGATGGTCTCCATCTGTTCCTTCACTCGCAAGTGTTGTTTAGGCGGATTGACCAAGAGTTGATTCTTGGCTTCTTGGGTTAATTCAACTAAGACTTCTCGTTGATTAAGCGGATTACGTTTGCGACTGACATAGCCCTCTGACTCCAGTATCTTAAAATGACGGGTCAAGGCTGCCTGGTCAATTTGTAACTTATCCTGAACGGCAATCTGGTTACAGGGTGACTGTTGCAGTAAAAATTGCAGGATTTGATAGCGGGTCAAACTAATTCCCAATTGTTTCTCAAAAAGTTGAGTGATGGTCTGATCTGTTAAATGGAGCTGGTACAGTAATTCATGCATTTTTAGTATTTTCTCCTTTCTTCGATATTTGATTTATCAATAATTGACTTATCAAGTATAATACAGAAAGATTAAAAACGCAACTATTTTGCTCACTCCGAAAAATAGCCTCTTGGTTTCAATCCCAAAAGGCTATTACTTCTATATTCTAAATAAAATCAAGCTATTAGCCTACCAAGTCTACTCCAGTAATTTTTCCCTCTTGATTAATCACAACTTCGATGGCGTGGCCTGCAAAAATTTCCTCGCTATCATCATAGTAGAGAGTTAATTGCCCCTCTTCGTTGACAGAGAGTTCACTCAAGAAAAGAGAGTTGGTAAAATACTCTTCTGTTAACTCCACATCATTTTCATCTGAATCAATCCAGTCTTGAGCTGTTTCCCACAATTCTTTGACGATATAGTCTTTAATCTTAGCATCTTGAACTTGGAAAGATCCCATAAATTTCTTTAAATCATCGAAAGAACTTGGAGGAAGACTTTCATCTGCACCCGCATCAAACATAGCATGAATCTTAACGCCCTCATAAGTGATGAAGCCCTCAAACCAAGAATAGGCTCTATTTAGGGTGAACTCGCCAATAGCGTCTTGAATGATAACAGGTTTTTGATAGCTTTCAATCAAGGTCTCTAACCTAGAGTCCGTGGATTGGTCATCTAGGTATTCCAGCAAGCGGTAGCAGTTGTTAGCCACTTCTGACATATAAGGCTCTAGCTCCATGAAGGGGCGTTTTTGGCATTTAATACGATGAATTTTGTAGGGCTCAAAGCTAAACCCCCAATGCTTTTCTTCAAATTCTTCTGGAGTCAAGAGCCATTCCAAACGTCCTTCAAGTTCAGAAAAGTCCTGAGTTTCGACATTGACACTAGCTTTAAAATGAACGGACGGTATCTTGCATCCATCTTTTAAAGAGATTGCTCCATTTACATTTTGGAGGGTAAAAATCAAGAGTTCGACAATTTCTCCAGTAAATTCCTGTTCAAAATCATTTCTTGTTTTCTCAAATGGAGTTTTTAATCGGTTTATCATCCTTATCATCCTTTCTCCTTATGCTTAAAATCGTTAACACGATTTTGTATTCGCTTACATTCTAGCATGTTTTAGATTTTATTTCACTTAGAAAGTGTGTCATAACAAAAAAAGAAGCTACACTTTTGAATGTATAGCTTCTTATTAATCATTAGTTCATAGATACGTGAACGTGGTCATAGTGGTTTTCTGTAACGCTACCACGGTCTGGCATTGGATTCCAAGTGTAGGCTGGTCCGTATTTGCTATCGATTGGTGCATAGAAACGTTGTTTCCAGATGATGTAGCTGATGCCACGGCTAGCCATATTTTGGATAGCATAATCTGCAATTTGGTCTCCAAGAGCAGAGCTTACTGGAACCATAAAGTCAATGGCAAGTCCTTTTCCGTGGTCTCCACTATCTCCTGGACGGTAACCACTAAATGATGTGATTCCGAACAAGTTAGCTACTTCCTCTTTAAAGGCAGCCGTTTGTGGCTGAAGACCTGCATTTTCTGATTTTGAAGCTGCAATACTTGCATAATCAGATGCTGCTGGTGCTGCATAAGTCGCTGATGAAGCTTGGCTTGCTTCAGCTTGATAAGTTGATGGTGCTGATTGAGTCTCTGTTACAGTCTCTGTGACTGGTGCTTCTGTTGTAGTCGTTTCTTCCACTACAGGTGTTTCTGCGACCGGCTCTTCCACTGGTGCTGAAACTTCTGCAACGGCTCCTGTTGTTGTTTCTGCTGCAGATCCTTCTGCTGGTATTGCAACTTCAGTAGTGGCTTCTACTACTGACTCTTCTACCGGTGCTACAACTTCTGTAACGGCTTCTGTTGTTGCTTCTGCGACTGGCTCAGCTACAGTTGTTTCTGCAACTGGTTGAGTTAAATCTTCAACCTGTACAGTTTGGTCATCTACAGTGACTTGGTTGGTTGTCAAATCTGCTGTTGCAGTTGTTCCTTCGCCACCTTGAACTGTATCAGGGGTTTGAATTTCAACCTCTGTCACTTCTTCTTTTTCATTGACAGTTGTTGTAAGGACTGTCTCAGGGAAGATCAAATCAATATTACTGATCTTGTTCAAGTTAGCAAGAACGGTCACATCCACTCCCAAAGCTTCGGCAATGGTACTTAAGGTATCACCATACTGAATCGTATAGCTTGTTTTATTCTCACTCTTGGTAACATCGTTTTGAATTTGCTCAACACTACGCGCTGTCCATACTAGTTCTTCTGCTTGAGTTGCCAATACTGGGGCAAGGGACAAGGCTACTGTTGATGCTAAAATAATTCTTTTCTTCATACTATCAAACTCCTTTTCAAATGTAGTACCTGTCTATCATAACACAAAGAAAATAGAAAAAAAGCCCTTTTGGGGCTATTTAACAGAACTGTACATTCGTTGTAACAAATCACATTACTTGAAATAGTTTGTTAGTTTCTTGTCATCAAGCTGACACATTCTTCTTGAAGAAAATTCTAGAAGGAAAGCGAGCTAATGTCTTCTAAATGCTCTATCTGTTGATTACAAGCTGCGGGAGAGGCAAGAAAATTGATACTCTGAATCCCACTATTTTGAGAAAATTCGATATCCAAAGTCCGATCACCGATATAATAAGTTTGCTGAGGATCTAGTTCATACTTATCTAGAAGATAAATCGCAGCTTCTGGACTAGGCTTCCGAGAAAAGCCACTTTGATTGGTTAAAATTTCTGTGAAATAGTGGGCCAAACCCAAATTTTCCAAAATTGTAAAAGCATTATCCCCTTTATGGGTATAAACAAACTGCTCAATTCCTTGCTGATCTGCCCAAGCTAAGATTTCACGCGCCCCCGGCATCAGAACAACTTGAGCATTCTTCTCAGCCAAACTCTGAGCACGAACCTGATTGAGCATATCAGCATCCAAGCCTCTTTCTTCTCCCACCTTTTCCAACAGATCTTGAACGGAAGTTTGTAGAATAAAGGCACGAACCTCAGCCTTATCATAAGGAATGTCAAACTGGGCAAAAGTCTCTTCGATTCCTGCTAAAATAGCCTCATAAGAGTCCAACAAGGTCCCATCTAAATCCCAGATAAATCCAATTTTTTTCATATGTCATCCTTTCAAAGAGATATATTGCTTATAACGATAGCGTAGGAAAATCCAACGGAAACCATTATCCAAAAGCGTTCCTGCCCAGATACCAGGCAAGCCCCAACCAAGAACAATTCCCATCAGATACCCTGTTCCGATACGGATACACCACATTCCGATACTTGTCGCATAAAAGGGAAGTCGGGCATTTCCCAAACCTTGCCAGACAGCTGTATAAATGACTGTCCCCGTCGTCATAGGAGTCCCTAGTAGAGAGAACAGCGTCACCATAACACTTGCTTCAATAGCCACAGGATCACTAGTGTAGAGGTGACTTAGGGGCGTTCCCAGAGCATAGATACTGAGTGTTAAGGGCAACATAAGAAAGAGGGAAAGACAAAAAGTTTGCTTACTTAAGTTGTATACCCTTGCCCAATCATCTTCTCCAACTGCTCGAGCCACCTGCATGACTGTTGCTGTAGCGACACCAAAGGCTGGCATGTAGTTAAACTGGGTCAAGACTTCACCGATTGCATTTCCTGCGACTGCCTCAGTTCCGAAAGAAACAACCAAGGCAATAATGACCACATCTCCAGCTCGCATCATGAGACGTTCTCCCGCTGCAGGTAAAGCCAAAGTCAGCAAGTCTTTGTCCAGTCCAAAATTTGGTCTCGTATATGGAAGTTTTAATTGTGACCACAAAATCACAACCCCGACCAAACGAGACAAAATAGTCCCCCAAGCTACACCAGCTATCCCCATATCAAGGATAAAAATGGCGACACTTGAAAATAGGATGTTTAAAGCATTGGATAAAAAACTCACATAAAGGGGAAGTCGAGGATTGTGGGTGGCGCGAATCAAGGCTCCCAGACTAGTCATCAAGCCCAAGAGGACGATTGTCCCACCGACCAAAGCTAGGTATAGTCCACCACTCTCAGCTACAGACGCTTCTGTTCCTAAAAGGACAATCATCTCTCGTCCTGCAAAGATGGATAAGGCCCCTAAAACTAAACTCAGTAGCAAAGTAATCTTAAGTGCTTCTGTCACATGATAGGCTAGTCTAGACTGGTCCTTCTGCCCCACACTTTTGGAAATGACACTGGAAATCGCAGCTCCTAGAGCAATAAAAATTGCCTGGTAAATGGTGATAATATTGCCCGCTACAGATACACCCGAAATGGCTATCAAACCTAGATGGGCTACCAGATAGCTGTCCACCATTCCCATGAGCATCTGCAAGAAATTTTCACCCATGGCTGGCAGAGCTATGTTGAGAATGTCTTTATTTTTCTTAAACAATCCTTCCTCCTGATGAAAAGAAACTCAGTTAGTTGCCCAACCGAGTTTACTTCCTCTGTTTTAAAGTCCTAGATAAGATTCTACTGCAGTCTGCATCTCTGCTGCTGCAACAGTTGTCTTGTGACGAACTGGAGCTGTTTCGAGGCCATCAACTGCTGGTGGCACTGCTACTCCTGAAATTTCGTGTAATTGAGCCAAGGCTTCAAAGTCGCTAAGACCTGATTTTCCTGTCACAGCTTCTACTGCAACCACTGGGAATTTGTATGGACTAGCTGTTGATGCAATCACTGTCTTGGTCGCATCACCAGTCGCTGCTTGGTATTTTTTAAATACAGCTGAAGCAACTGCTGTATGAGGATCCTCGATGTAAGAATCTGACTCGTAGACACGCTTGATTTCTGCTGCGGTTTCCGCTTCTGTCGCATACTCTGCCGCAAAAAGATCAAGAATCTCTGCATCAAAATCTGTCAACTCATACTGACCTTGAGTGTTCAAAGCATCCATGAGTTCAGCTGTCTTAACCGCATCATTACCCAAAAGGTGGAAAATGAGACGCTCCAAGTTTGAAGATACCAAGATATCCATAGATGGGCTAGTGGTCACCTTAAACTCACGCTTCTTGTCGTAAACACGAGTTTTGAAGAAGTCTGTTAAAACATTGTTGTCATTTGAAGCACAGATCAGTTTCCCAACTGGTAGGCCGATTTGCTTCGCATAAAAGGCTGCTAGGATATTCCCAAAGTTTCCTGTCGGAACGGTGAAGTTGACCTTGTCACCAGCCTTAATCTCACCAGTTTTAACAAGCTGAGCGTAGGCATACACATAATAGACAATTTGTGGGACCAAACGGCCAATGTTCATAGAGTTGGCTGATGAAAATTGCAACTTGTTAGCTGCCAATTTTTCACGAAGAGCCACATCGTTGAACATATGCTTGACGTTGGTTTGAGCATCGTCAAAGTTTCCATCGATAGCGATGACATGAGTATTATCCCCAGTTTGAGTGGTCATTTGCAACTCTTGTACCTTGCTGACACCATCTTTTGGATAAAAGACGATAATTTCAGTTCCAGGAACATCCGCAAATCCTGCCATGGCAGCTTTCCCAGTGTCCCCAGATGTCGCTGTCAAAATGACAATCTTGTTTTCCAAGCCGTGTTTCTTAGCTGCCGTTGTCATAAAGTATGGCAAGATAGACAAGGCCATGTCTTTAAAGGCAATGGTTGAACCGTGGAAAAGTTCCAAGTTGTATTGGCCATCGAGTTTGACAAGAGGAGCAATGGCTGGCGTATCAAACTTGCTGTCATAGGCATTGTTGATACAGTAGTCCAACTCTTCAGCTGTAAAATCATCCAAGAAGGCTGACAAGACAAGCTTAGCTACTTCCTGGTATGAAGCGTCCTTTAATGTGTCAAAATCCAAATCTACCTTTGGATAACTAACCGGAGTAAATAAGCCTCCATCTGTTGCCAAACCTTGCAAAATCGCTTGGCTGGCTGTTACGGTATTTTTTGCGTCTCGCGTTGATTGATAAACTAATGTCATAAATCTGTATCCTTTATCTATAGTCTCATCCATTATAACATGATTTTTCAGAAAATTCTTCCTTTATAAGAAAATTATAGAGTCAATTTTTCTTTCAAAGGCTCTAAATAGGTTGTTTCTTGCTGACCTCTCATTTCAAGACCTTGCTCTGCTATAGCTAGCAAATCTTTTGAGAATTGAACAATTCCAGCTGTCTCCTCGTCTGAAAGCTGTTTCTTAGAAAACTGGCGTCTCAATGACTTGTAGTCACGACCAAAGTGCTCAAAGAAAGGAGCTGTCTCTAGGTAAGCTTCAAGCTTGTCTAGATTTACCAACAAACCTATATGAAAGGCTGCTGAAGCAAAGGTTCGGTCTAGGGGTTGCGTACAAACACTACGGAATTCAACCGTCCCTCGAGTTGTTAGGTCTTGATATTGGTAACTACGGTGCGTCTGGAAATCCTTCTCTTGAGGAACCAGAAGAGTTTCTTTTCCATTTAGAGTATAGGCAAGAATTTCATCAGTAGCTAGGTAATCTCTAGCCCGAATCGGAGAAAAATAGTAGGTTTCCCCATCTCGTTCTGCTGTAAAAATCGCAGAGCGGTCTAGATAATCAAAAAAATCATCCTCATCTTTGAAGAGTCTGGCATTGACACCAACATTCTCTGGATAAATCCCATGCATGGAAGCTTCCCAAAAAATATCCCGTGAAATCAAAGTATCCCATTCTGCTCCCGAAAACTCAGAATTGGCAAATAAGAAAGCTTTGCCTGCTTCAAGTTGAGTGAAAGCATTGATGACACGTAGGTAGTTAGCAGTCGATACGTCCAACTGAACTTGACTCCCACAGATAAAAGCACCGTATTGTGGAAAGTCATGTAAAGAAACAGATTCCTGATTGTTGCCCATCTTCAGATAGTCCATTAACATCTGGTAGCGAGGATATGCGACAGGCCTATTATCATTGATATCCCAATTCGGGTGAATCCCCCAACCTTGAATAGCATGGTCCTTTTCTCCTAGCTTTTTCTGGATTACCTTCATATAAGTTTCAAAACGACCTTCAACCTCTTGGATATTCTGAACTCGACCAAAGGCAAACTCCAAGGTCGTGTAGGAAACCTCAAACAGAATCCGATCTTGACTCACCGGTTCTACAAGTTGAATCGGATTGCCATCCTGGTCTTCCTTTTCAACTTCCAGACTGAGAGCATCAACCAAAAAACGCATCAAGTCCTTGCTGACTTCAATATCTGTAGGCTGGCCTTTCGTATGAACGATAGGAAACTCCAACTCAATACCGATGTAGAGTTCTGGATTTTCTTTGATATTTTTTAAATAACGTTTTTTCAATAACTGAATTGAAGGGGACATACACACCTCTCATTCTAACTTCTCATACTAGAAAATAAATTACTCTCTATTATACCAAAATCTCCTAGAGAAGGAACTCAGAAAATTTGCTGAAAACCTTAAAGAGGCTATCTAAAGTTAACTTTTCTAGCATTTATAGGTATTTACTCGCCAATGCATCAATCATACTTGTTCAATTTTCACAGTCTTATCAACCGGTTAAGCGATTACATGTTTTTTTACCTCAAAACCATTGTACTATAGTAAATATAGTGATATACTTCACATATAAGTAAATAAGAGGGCAGTTCAAATTCGACTTCACTTGAAAACCTCTCAAGCCAAGCCCCTTTCCCACTGCACCTCAGCGACTAACCAAGGAGGATAGCTATGAAAGCTGTTGTTGTAAATCCAGAAAGTACTGGTGTTGCTATTGAAGAAAAAGTTCTCCGTCCACTCGAAACTGGGGAAGCTCTTGTAGAAGTTGAGTACTGTGGTGTCTGCCACACTGACCTCCACGTTGCCCATGGTGACTTTGGTAAAGTTCCAGGACGTGTTCTCGGTCACGAAGGTATCGGTATCGTCAAAGAAGTTGCTCCTGATGTTAAAAGCTTAAAAGTTGGCGACCGTGTCAGCGTAGCTTGGTTCTTTGAAGGCTGTGGTATGTGTGAATACTGTACAACCGGACGCGAAACTCTTTGCCGTTCCGTAAAAAATGCAGGCTACTCAGTTGACGGTGGTATGGCTGAACAATGTATCGTAACTGCAGATTATGCTGTTAAGGTTCCAGATGGTCTCGATCCAGCCCAAGCTTCTTCTATCACTTGTGCCGGTGTTACTACATACAAGGCTATCAAAGAAGCAAAAGTTGAACCAGGCCAATGGGTTGTCCTCTATGGTGCTGGTGGCCTTGGTAACTTGGCTGTCCAATACGCTAAAAAAGTATTCAACGCTCACGTTATCGCAGTTGATATTAACAATGATAAACTTGCCCTAGCTAAAGAAGTTGGTGCAGATATCGTGATTAACGGTCTTGAAGTCGAAGATGTTCCAGGTCTTATCAAAGAAAAAACAAACGGTGGTGCTCACTCAGCTGTCGTAACAGCTGTATCAAAAGTTGCCTTCAACCAAGCAGTTGACTCTGTTCGTGCAGGCGGTCGTGTAGTAGCTGTCGGACTCCCTTCAGAAATAATGGATCTAAGCATCGTCAAAACAGTTCTTGACGGTATTCAAGTCATCGGATCCCTTGTTGGAACACGTAAAGATTTGGAAGAAGCCTTCCAATTTGGTGCTGAAGGTCTTGTTGTTCCAGTCGTTCAAAAACGCCCTGTCGAAGATGCTATTGCTGTCTTTGATGAAATGGCTGCTGGAACCATCCAAGGTCGTATGGTTCTAGACTTTACCCACTAAGATAAATAATAAATGCCAAAACGAGGTCGGGACAGAAGATCCCACCTCGTTTTTTTGTGGCTCTTTGTCAACTGTAGTGGGTTGAATAAAAGCTAACATCTGGAGAGGACAATTGTTGTCCTCTCCATTTTTATATTCAGAGCGATGAAAATTCGTTTCTTAAAGTTGTTAAAGTTCCTAAAACCAAAAGCATTTCGTTTGATGAGTTTAATGAGATTATTAGTCGCTTCCAATTTAGCGTTGGAATAGGGCAATTGAAGGGCGTTGACAATTTTCTCTTTGTCCTTGAGAAATGTCTTAAAGACAGTCTGAAAAAGAGGATGAACCTGCTTCAGATTGTCCTCAATAAGTCCGAAAAATTTGTCAGCTTCTTTATTCTGGAAGTGAAAAAGCAAGAGTTGATAGAGATTATAGTGGTGTTTCAAGTCTTCTGAATAGCTCAAAAGCTTGTCTAGAATCTCTTTATTCGTTAAGTGCATGCGAAAAGTAGGGCGATAAAAACGTTTATCACTCAGTTTACGGCTATCTTGTTGGATGAGTTTCCAATAGCGCTTGATAGCCTTGTATTCATGAGATTTTCGCTCAAATTGATTCATGATTTGGACACGAACCCGACTTATAGCTCGGCTTAAGTGCTGAACAATGTGGAAACGATCAAGTACAATTTTTGCATTAGGAAAAAGCTGTTTAGCCAAGTTATAGTAAGGACTAAACATATCCATAGTAATGATTTTCACTCGACATCGGACCGCTCTATCGTAGCGAACAAAGTGATTGCGGATGATAGCTTGTGTTCTTCCCTCAAGAACAGTAATGATATTGAGCTGATCAAAATCTTGTGCGATAAAACTCATCTTTCCCTTGGTAAAGGCATACTCGTCCCAAGACATAATCTCTGGAAGACAAGAAAAATCATGCTTAAAGTGAAAGTCATTGAGCTTACGAATGACAGTTGAAGTTGAAATGGATAGCTGATGTGCAATATCAGTCATAGAAGTCTTTTCAATCAACTTTTGGGCAATCTTTTGGTTGATAATACGAGGAATTTGATGATTCTTCTTAACGATAGAGGTTTCAGCGACTATCATTTTCGAGCAATGATAGCACTTAAAACGACGCTTTTTAAGAAGAATTCTGGTAGGCATACCAGTCGTTTCGAGGTAAGGAATTTTCGACGGTTTTTGAAAATCATATTTCTTCATTTGACATCCGCACTCAGGGCAAGACGGGGCGTCATAGTCCAGTTTAGC
>NZ_JAQFJI010000008.1:0-115103 GCF_030440055.1 Streptococcus sp. SO4 | reverse complement strand
TTATGTAGTTATAAAGGTGTTGAGATTATCGAAGGTCATTTAATGCCTGATCATGTACATATGTTGGTAAGTATTCCACCTAGGATAAGTATTTCAAGTTTCATGGGGTATTTAAAAGGCAAAAGTGCACTCATGATGTTTGATAAACACGCCAACCTCAAGTATAAGTTTGGGAATCGGCATTTCTGGGCGGAAGGTTATTATGTGAGTACAGTAGGGCTTAATGAAGCCACAATTAAGAAATATATTCAAGAGCAGGAAAAGCATGATATAGCACTAGATAAATTGAGTGTAAAAGAATATGAGGATCCCTTTAGGGATAGTGGTAAGTAATACTCACGCCTCTTTAAGAGGCAAGTGACGAGTCAAGAGCAATAGGGCTTGAACAACGTGAAAGCCAGCGTCTTTAGGCGCTGGCTGGTAATTTGGGCTTATAGCCCTAGTACAAACCACCCGTTTGACGGGTGGTTATGATTGGTCTACTTAATGGAAAAGTGGTAAATAAGCAATTTTTAAACTGTTCAAAAGGGTCGTAAATTGAAGTGGAGAAATTTCTATCGAGTATCGTTAGTAGGATTACTAAAAATAAAAGTTGACTGTTTATTTTTAAAATATGGAGATGGAGCCTTGTAAACTAGGCAAACAAAAAAAGAGGTTGGGATAAAAAAGATCCCGACCTCACTTTTTATTAGCAATCAAACTTTGACGCGGTAGCTGATTGGAGTTTTTGTTTGTCTTTTAGACTCCAAAAAGCTCCTAATCATCCTCGCAGGGATGGGACTACGAAATCGAGACTTTGTCTATCGATTTCTGTCCCACCGCCTTTTTTAAAATATAATGGAGCCGGTGGGAGTCGAACCCACGTCCAAACACCTGCTAACATATTTGTCTACAACCATAGGTTATGTATTGTTTTAACAGCCCCTCGACACATAACTCAAGCCTAGGAACTGCGAGTCTATAAATCTCTTATCAAACTGCTAGACAAAGTTTGATCGTATCTCGCTAATAATAAGACCTGTCATTGAACACGAGCGATCCAAATCGGGTCACGCCTGCTGGTTTTTAGGCAGCTAGAGCGTAAGAAGTGTTATTTTTTGCAGTTATATTTAACTGAGCGTTTACGTCGCCACACGAGTCGCAAAATATGCCTCATAATGCCTGTCGAATCCGTAACGACCCCAAAAGACAATACAATTATTATACCTTATCTGAGGGGAAATTGCAAAAGTCAAGTAAAAAAAGGAATGACACTTTGTCATGTATATGTTTTATAAGTGGCTGTTTAGAGCGATGAAGAGTCATTAACTTAGTAAGAAAATCAAGAGAAAAACTGGAAATCATGTTATAATAAAAAGATAGAATCGTAAGAAAGAGTGGATGATTTTTTTGATAATTCCTACTTATAATTGGCAATTCGCTCCGCAAGTTGAGGATGCGGATTTTACAAAGATAGCTAAGAAAGCTGGTTTGGGCCCAGAAGTAGCTCGTTTGTTATTTGAACGAGGCATTCAGGATGAGACTAGTCTAAAAAAATTTTTAGAACCTTCTTTGGAGGAATTGCATGATCCCTACCTTTTAAATGATATGGAAAAGGCAGTGGAGCGAATTCGCCATGCTATTGAGCAAGGGGAACTGATTCTCATTTACGGGGACTACGATGCGGATGGGATGACTTCAGCTTCCATTGTCAAGGAAAGTTTAGAACAGTTAGGCGCTGAGTGCTTGGTTTATCTTCCCAATCGCTTTACGGATGGTTATGGTCCAAATGCCAGTGTCTACAAATATTTTATCGAACAGCAGGGCGTGTCTTTGATTGTGACGGTGGACAATGGTGTGGCGGGGCATGAAGCCATTGATTTGGCCCAGTCTATGGGAGTGGACGTCATTGTGACTGACCACCATTCTATGCCTGAGGTTTTACCAGATGCCTATGCTATTATCCATCCTGAACATCCAGGGGCGGACTATCCTTTCAAGCATTTGGCGGGTTGTGGTGTCGCATTTAAGTTGGCTTGTGCACTTTTAGAAGAAGTACAGGTTGAGTTGTTAGACTTGGTTGCAATTGGGACAATTGCCGACATGGTCAGCCTGACGGATGAAAATCGTATCATGGTCCAATATGGTCTTGAGGTCTTGCGCAATACCCAACGAATGGGCCTGCAAGAAATGTTTGAAATCGCTGGGATTTCGAGTAGTGATGTGACAGAAGAGACAGTTGGTTTTCAGTTAGCACCGCGTTTAAATGCTCTAGGACGTTTGGATGATCCCAATCCAGCTATTGATTTGTTGACTGGATTTGACGACGAGGAAGTGCATGAAATCGCCCTTTTGATTCATCAGAAAAATGAAGAACGTAAGGAAATTGTTCAGTCGATTTACGATGAAGCCAAGGGCATGGTGGATCCTGATAAAAGTGTTCAAGTCATGGCTAAAGAAGGCTGGAATCCGGGGGTTCTTGGAATTGTGGCAGGGCGTTTGCTTGAAGAACTAGGTCAGACAATTATTGTGCTTAATATCGAAGATGGACGTGTCAAGGGTAGTGCTCGAAGCATAGAAGCAGTCGATATTTTTGAAGCTTTGGACCCACATCGAGAACTGTTTATCGCATTTGGTGGTCACGCAGGTGCTGCGGGTATGACCCTCGAAGTGGATAAGTTAGAAGTCTTGTCTGATGTTTTGGAAGCCTATGTCCGAGAAAAAGGTGCAGATGCCCAAGGTAAAAACAATCTATTTTTAGACGAAGAACTGGACTTAGAGGCATTGAGTTTGGAGACGGTGAAAAGTTTTGAACGTCTAGCTCCTTTTGGGATGGATAACCAAAAACCTGTCTTCTATATTCGAAATTTTCAAGTTGAAAATGCTCGCGTTATGGGGGCTGGTAATGCTCATCTCAAGCTGAAAATTTCCAAAGGTGAATCCAGTTTTGAGGTGGTCGCTTTTGGTCAAGGGAAATGGGCGACTGAGTTTTCGCAGACTAAGCAACTGGAATTGGCGGTGACTCTTTCTGTCAACCAATGGAATGGACAAACAACCTTGCAGTTGATGATGGTTGATGCCCGTGTAGAAGGAGTCCAGCTCTTTAACATCCGTGGCAAGAATGCCCTGTTACCAGAAGGGGTAGCCGTTTTGGATTTTACGCAAGAGCTACCTGATGTGACCTCTTGTTCAGCTATTGTCGTTAAGAATATTCCTGAGGATATATCCCTCCTTAAGAAAATCTGTCAGGAGCAGGAATTTTCAGCTCTTTACTTTAAAAATGATATAGCCAAGGCTTACTATTTGACGGGCTATGGCACAAGAGAGCAGTTTGCAAAATTGTATAAAACCATCTATCAGTTCCCAGAGTTTGACATTCGCTATAAACTCAAGGATTTGGCGGCCTATCTCAAGATTGAGCAAATCTTGTTAGTCAAAATGATTCAGATATTTGAAGAGCTTGGCTTTGTGACCATTGAAAATGGAGTCATGAGGGTGAATAAAGAAGCTGAAAAGCGTGATATAGCTGAGAGTCAGATTTATCAAAAGCTGAAACAAACTGTTAAAGATCAAGAGATTATGGCTCTTGGAACAGTTCAGGAAATCTATGATTTCTTAATGGAAAAAAATGAATAGAGATAGAAAGAGTTGGCTTGCTGACTCTTTTTATATTCATGAATAAGCTCCAATTGGAGTCGGTTTTGTGTTATAATGAGGAAAGAGGACTAGTTGGCAGATAAACTGGTCAAAGGAAAGTCTAGAGGTGTCAAATGGATAAGCTGAAGAAAAAGAGATTACGAGCGGACTATAAAAAGCAAGAAAGACAAAAATTCGAAGAAAGTTTGCCCCTGTCAAGGGAGCTCTTTTTTGACTTGTTTGACTTTTTGGATGTAGAGCTTGAATATCAAGCTTGTCAGGACGATTTTTTATTAACACAAACATTTCTAGAAGAGCACAATGTGGATGTCGAAATAGTTAGAGACTTTTTAGAAGTAAATGGAGCCTACTGTGACTGCGAAGTGTTATTCAATGTCGCGGAAAGATTTGAAGAGTGACAGGAAGCTAGTCAGAAAACATTCTTTTGAGAAGCTTGTAGTTCTCACTTGTTTGTGCATTTGAGAAGAGTTATTGATAGTTCTTTAACTGGAAACCTTCATTTTGAAAATTAGTAAAAAAATGGTATAATGAATGGAAAAGATTCGGCTGAAAGTGAATTGGACTTTCAGAAAAAGAGAGCATTTAAAGCTCTACAAACAGTTGAAGTGACTATTCGGAGGAAAAATGAATACTATTAAATTAACAACACTTGGGGGTGTACGTGAAAATGGTAAGAACATGTACATCGCAGAAATTAACGACTCGATTTTTGTATTAGATGCAGGTTTGAAATACCCTGAAAATGAACAGTTGGGTGTCGATGTCGTTATTCCCAACATGGACTATCTGTTTGAAAATAGTGATCGTATTGCTGGGGTTTTCTTAACACACGGGCATGCGGATGCGATTGGAGCCCTTCCATATCTCTTGGCAGAAGCTAAGGTTCCTGTATTTGGCTCAGAGTTGACTATCGAACTGGCCAAACTATTTGTTAAGGGAAATGACAGCGTCAAGAAATTTGATGATTTCCATGTGATTGATGAAAATACAGAGATTGATTTTGGCGGAACGGTAGTATCATTCTTCCGTACAACTCACTCTATCCCAGAAAGTTTGGGTGTGGTCTTGAAAACATCTGAAGGCAACATCGTCTATACAGGAGATTTCAAGTTTGACCAAACGGCTAGTGAATCATATGCCACTGACTTTGGACGTTTAGCCGAAATTGGTCGTGAAGGAGTCCTGGCTCTTCTAAGTGATTCTGCGAATGCAGATAGCAATGTCCAAGTAGCCAGTGAAAATGAAGTTGGTGTAGAAATCACGCAAACCATCTCTGACTGGGAAGGACGCATCATTGTTGCTGCAGTTGCAAGTAACCTTTCTCGCATTCAGCAAGTTTTTGACGCAGCTGCGGAGACAGGACGTCGTGTTGTCTTGACAGGATTTGATATTGAAAATATCGTCCGTACAGCTATTCGTCTGAAAAAATTGTCTTTAGCAAGTGAAAATCTTTTGATTAAACCAAAAGATATGTCTCGTTTTGAAGATCATGAATTAATTATCCTTGAAACTGGACGTATGGGTGAACCCATTAACGGCCTACGCAAGATGTCTATTGGTCGTCACCGTTATGTTGAAATCAAAGAAGGTGACCTAGTTTATATCGTTACAACACCATCAATCGCCAAGGAAGCGGTTATGGCACGTGTAGAAAATATGGTCTACCAAGCAGGTGGAGTTGTCAAGCCAATTACTCATAGCTTGCGTGTGTCAGGACATGGGAATGCGCGTGATTTGCAATTGATGATCAATCTCTTGCAACCTCAGTATCTTTTCCCGATCCAAGGAGAATACCGTGAGTTGGATGCCCATGCTAAGGCTGCTATGGCAGTTGGTATGCTACCAGAACGTATTTTTATCCCTAAAAAAGGGACTACTATGTCTTACGAGCATGGGGACTTTGTTCCATCTGGTGCAGTTACAGCAGGCGATGTTTTGATTGACGGAAATGCCATTGGAGATGTTGGGAATGTCGTTCTTCGTGACCGTAAGGTCTTGTCAGAAGATGGGATTTTCATCGTGGCTATCACTGTTAACCGTCGTGAGAAAAAAATCATTGCTAAAGCTCGAGTGCACACGCGTGGATTTGTCTATCTCAAGAAGAGCCGTGATATCTTGCGCGAAAGTACAGAGTTAGTCAATCAAACAGTAGAAGGCTATCTACAAGGTGAAGAGTTTGATTGGGCAGAACTCAAAGGTAAGGTACGTGATCATTTGGCCAAGTTCCTCTTTGACCAAACCAAGCGTCGCCCAGCTATCTTACCAGTAGTCATGGAAGCAAAATAGGATCAAATAGCAAGAGAAAGTCGAGTTTCGGCTTTTTCTTATCTTAAATGAATAAGGAGCAAGTTATGGCAGTAATGAAGATTGAGTATTACTCAGAAGTTTTAGATATGGAGTGGGGAGTGAATGTTCTCTACCCTGATGCGTCTCGGGTTGAGGAGCCAGATTCTACGGATATTCCTGTTCTTTATCTCCTTCATGGGATGTCAGGAAATCACAACAGTTGGCTCAAACGGACCAATGTTGAGCGCTTGGTGCGAGGGACCAATCTGATTGTTGTCATGCCGAATACAAGTAACGGTTGGTATACAGATACTCAGTATGGCTATAACTACTATACATCTCTAGCAGAAGAACTGCCTAAAGTGCTCAAACGTTTCTTCCCTAATATGTCTAGCAAGCGTGAAAAAACTTTCATCGCTGGCCTTTCAATGGGAGGCTATGGTTCCTTCAAATTGGCCCTATCAACCAACCGTTTCTCACATGCAGCTAGTCTTTCTGGTGCTCTTAGTTTCGAAGAGTTTTCTCCTGAAAGCCAAGATTTAGGGACGCGTACCTACTGGCGAGGTGTTTTTGGCAAGCTTGATAACTGGGAAACTAGTCCTTATTCACTTGAAACCCTTGCTAAAAAGTCAGACAAGAAGACCAAGCTCTGGGTTTGGTGTGGCGAGCAAGATTTCTTGTATGCTGCCAATAACCTAGCGGTGAAGAACCTCAAAAGGCTTGGTTTTGATGTGACCTATAGCCATAGTGCAGGAACTCATGAATGGTATTATTGGGAAAAACAATTGGAACGGTTTTTGGCTACACTGCCGATTGATTTTGTTTTGGAAGAGAGATTGAGCTAGTTTTTTATCGATAAAATAATATAGACTATTTCTCTAAGGTTAAAAATGAAAATGAGAGTTTATTTTCACTAGACTTTTTAATTGAAAGTAGTAAAATAGTAATGAGATACTAGGTGAAAGAGAGTGAGATATGTATCGTTATCAAATTGGTATTTCTTCGTTAGAGCATGATCGATTTATCGAACAACATGAGTTGGTCAATATATTACAAAGTAGTGCTTGGGAAAAAGTGAAATCTGATTGGAATCATGAGAGACTTGGTGTTTATGAAGGGAAAACATTACTGGCTGTGGCTAGTATTCTCATTAAGTCTCTGCCTTTGGGGTATAAAATGTTTTATATTCCAAGAGGTCCCATATTGGATTATAGGGATACAGAACTTTTAAAGTTTGTCCTGCAGTCTATTAAGTCTTATGCTCGCAGTAAGAGAGCGGTTTTTGTGACTTTTGACCCAAGTATTTGCCTATCTCAAAGTTTAATCAATCAGGAAAAGACAGAATATCCTGAAAATTTGGCTATTATTGATAGTTTGCAACAAATGGGAGTAAGGTGGTCAGGAAAAACGGAGGAAATGGGAGACACTATTCAACCTCGTATTCAGGCGAAAATATACAAGGAAAATTTTGAAGAAGATAAACTTTCTAAGTCAACAAAACAGGCTATTCGAACAGCGCAAAATAAGGGAGTAGAGATCCAATTTGGTGGAACTGAATTATTAGCGCCTTTTTCCTTTTTGATGAAAAAAACCGAGAAGCGAAAAGAGATTCATTTGAGGAATGAAGCCTATTATAAAAAGTTGTTAGATAATTTTAAGGACAAGGCCTACATCACCTTGGCAACCTTGGATGTCTCTAAACGTTCGCAAGAATTAGAAGAACAGTTGGCGAAAAACAGAACCTTGGAAGAGACCTTTACTGAGTCAACTCGCACTTCAAAAGTAGAAGCGCAGAAGAAGGAAAAAGAACGTTTGTTAGAGGAATTGACTTTCTTGCAGGAATATATGGATGCAGGTCAATCAAGAGTTCCCTTGGCGGCTACCTTGACTTTAGAATTCGGACAAACTTCTGTCAATCTATACGCAGGAATGAATGAAGATTTTAGACGTTATAAAGCTCCTATTTTGACTTGGTATGAGACAGCTCGATATTCCTTTGAACGTGGCATTTTATGGCAAAATTTAGGAGGCGTCGAGAATGCTTTAGATGGTGGACTCTATCGTTTTAAAGCTAATTTTAATCCAACGATTGAAGAATACTTGGGTGAATTTACAATGCCCACTCATCCTCTCTATCCTCTGTTAAGACTTGCTCTTGATTTCCGTAAAACATTAAGAAAAAAACATAGAAAGTAAGTATATGGCACTAATTACACTCACGAAAGAAGAGTTTCGTACTTACTTCTAATCAGGTTTCTTCTCGTTCCTTTATGCAATCTGTCCAGATGGGTGATTTGATAGAAAAAAGAGGAGCTCAAATTGTTTATCTTGCTTTAAAACAAGAAGGAGAAATTCAAGTTGCAGCTCTGGTTTATAGCTTGCCTATGCTAGGTGGTCTGCATATGGAGCTCAATTCGGGGCCGTTTTATACCCAACAAGATGCCCTTCCAGTTTTTTATGCGGAGTTAAAAGAATATGCCAAGCAAAATGGTGTATTAGAGTTGCTTGTAAAGCCCTATGAGACCTGTCAAGCTTTTGACAGTGATGGGGAGCCAATAGATGAAGAAGAAAAAAGTATTATCCAAGATTTGTGTAATTTAGGCTACCAATTTGATGGTTTGCCAACCGGTTATCCTAATGGCGAAATTTTTTGGCATTTTATCAAAGATTTGGAGGGTTACGATGAGAAATCTTTGCTGAAATCCTTTAATAAAAACAGTATTCGAAATATTCAATCAGCATATGATTTTAATCTGATTGTAAGAAATATAGAACGAAATGAAATTTCGAAATTCAAACAAATTATTGAAGAAACAGGAAAAATACAAGGGTTTAAGGATAAGAATTTAGATTATTACTGTAAATTGTATGATGCTTTTGAGGACAAGGCGGCTTTTCTAATTGCTGAAGTGAATCCTAAAAAATCAATCGAAGCTCTCGATGTGAAGCAGGCTGGTCTTGATGAAAGGTCAAAGCAATTTAAACAGCAATATCAAGTTTTACAAAAGAAAAAAGATCTTTTGAGGAACTTGGATAGTGAATCTGACAACATTGCTTTAGCTTGTGCTTTAATCATTTACACAAATACGGAAGTAGCATATTTGTTTGGAGGCTCATTTACAGAGTATCAGAAGTTTTCTGCTCCGTTTTTGCTTCAATATCATGCAATGAAGCAGGCTCTGGAAAGAAAAATTGGCAAATACAACTTTCTGGTTATTCAAGGGATTTTTGATGGAAGTGATGGCGTATTACGATTTAAGCAGAACTTTAATGGTTATATTGTGAGAAAGGCAGGAACTTTCCGATATTATCCAAATCCAATCAAGTTTAAGTGTTTATAATTTTTGAAAAAAACAATCGGAAGATAAGTGAACAAAGTGGTTTTAGTTTTCTTTCAGCTTACTCAAGTAAAATAAGGAATCTATCTTTAGAATGGGAAACCAGGACTAAAAGATGGGTTCTTATTTTTTTAGAAAGGTGGGCAATTATGGGCTGGATTATTCGTGTGTTATGTCGATTTTTATTAGGGATTTTGCGCATTTTTTGGCGCCTTGTATGGACACTTATCCTCTTAATTCTCATCACTTTTGGGATTCTCTGGTATGTGACAGGTGATTTACCTGCTACTTTAAATCAAGTTAGCAAAGTAGTTCAAGTCGGCCAAGCAGGTTGGCAACAATGGCAAGAAACTGGTAAATTACAAGGTCTGTCTCAGACCGATAATCATCAAGGTTCAGGGGCAAAATGGCCAAAGGCGCAAGCGACTATCTATATCGATCCTCAAATGGATGCGACTTTCCAAAGGGCCTATCTTGAAGCTATTGCTAACTGGAATCAGACTGGAGTATTTCATTTTGAAATTGTAACCGAACCGGATCAGGCCAATATTTTTGCGACTGAAATGAATGATGGTTCGACAGCCGTTGCTGGTGAGGCGGAGAGTCAGACAAATCTCCTAACCAAACAATTCACTTCAGTGACCGTTCGCCTGAATCATTATTATTTATCTAATCAAAACTATGGCTATACCTACGACCGCATCTTGCATACAGCAGAGCATGAGCTAGGGCATGCCATTGGTTTGGAACATACCAATGAAGTTTCGGTCATGCAGCCAGCGGGGTCATACTATGGTATTCAGGCTCAAGATGTTCAAGCAGTTCAGAAACTTTACGGCTCTGGAGAATAAGTGTTTTTAAGCTCAAATAGGACTTCTTGATGTCAGCAATGGTAAGGAGTTTTTGCTATAATGGAACTATGAATAACTTGATCAAATCAAAACTGGAGCTCTTGCCAACTAGTCCAGGTTGTTACATCCACAAAGACAAGAATGGGACCATCATCTATGTGGGGAAGGCTAAAAATCTGCGTAATCGTGTACGGTCCTATTTCCGTGGAAGTCATGATACCAAGACAGAAGCCTTAGTATCTGAAATTGTGGATTTTGAGTTTATCGTTACGGAGTCCAATATTGAGGCTCTTCTACTTGAAATCAACCTGATTAAGGAAAACAAGCCTAAATACAATATTATGCTCAAGGACGATAAGTCCTATCCTTTTATCAAAATTACCAATGAGCGTTATCCTCGTTTGATTATTACCCGTCAGGTCAAGAAAGACGGAGGACTCTATTTTGGTCCCTATCCGGATGTGGGCGCGGCCAATGAAATCAAACGGCTATTGGATCGGATTTTTCCTTTTCGTAAATGTACCAATCCACCATCGAAGGTTTGTTTTTATTACCATATAGGTCAGTGTATGGCACATACTGTTTGCCATAAAGACGAGGCCTATTTCAAAGCCATGGCCCAAGAAGTTTCTGATTTTCTCAAGGGGCAGGATGATAAAATCATCGATGACCTCAAGGAAAAGATGAATGTGGCGGCTCAGAGCATGGAATTTGAACGTGCAGCTGAATACCGTGATTTAATTCAGGCCATTGGAACCCTTCGGACCAAGCAACGTGTTATGGCCAAGGATCTCCAAAATCGTGATGTCTTCGGTTACTATGTGGATAAGGGTTGGATGTGCGTTCAGGTTTTCTTTGTTCGCCAAGGTAAGCTCATTGAGCGTGATGTCAACCTTTTTCCATACTACAATGATCCAGATGAAGATTTCTTAACCTATGTTGGGCAGTTTTATCAAGAAAAATCACACTTGGTTCCTAATGAGATTCTGATTCCTCAGGATATTGATGAAGAAGCAGTTAAGGCTTTGGTGGATACCAAGGTTCTTAAACCTCAGCGCGGGGAGAAAAAGCAACTGGTCAATCTCGCCATCAAAAATGCTCGTGTCAGTCTAGAACAGAAATTTAATCTGTTGGAGAAATCGGTTGAAAAGACCCAAGGGGCTATTGAAAACTTAGGACGATTGCTCAAGATTCCAACCCCAGTCCGTATCGAGTCCTTTGACAATTCCAATATCATGGGGACTAGTCCAGTATCTGCTATGGTTGTTTTTGTCAATGGAAAACCTAGCAAGAAGGATTACCGTAAGTATAAAATTAAGACTGTGGTCGGACCAGATGACTATGCTAGTATGCGTGAGGTTATCCGCAGACGCTATGGACGCGTTCAACGTGATGGCTTGACCCCGCCAGATTTGATTGTCATTGATGGTGGCCAAGGTCAGGTTAATATTGCCAAGCAGGTCATTCAAGAAGAGTTAGGGTTAGATATTCCAATCGCAGGTCTGCAAAAGAATGATAAGCATCAAACCCATGAATTGCTCTTTGGAGACCCGCTTGAGGTGGTAGAGTTGTCTCGCAATTCTCAAGAATTTTTCCTCTTACAACGCATTCAGGATGAAGTTCACCGCTTTGCGATCACCTTCCACCGTCAACTACGTTCTAAAAATTCCTTCTCTTCTCAATTAGATGGAATTGAAGGTTTGGGTCCAAAACGCAAGCAGAATTTAATGAAATATTTTAAATCTCTGACAAAAATCAAGGAAGCCAGCGTGGATGAGATTGTCGCCGTTGGTATACCAAGAGCAGTAGCAGAGGCTGTTCACCAACACTTGAATCCTCAAGAGCGTGTAGAACTAGCTCAGGTAGCAGAGTCGCCTGCTGAATACAAGTGATAAAGTAGTAAGGAAAGGTTTTTGCTTTAGCGAGTGCAAGCTAGTCAGAATTGTGGTAAAATAGATAAGATATGACTAAAGAATTTCATCATGTAACGGTCATGCTCCATGAAACCATTGATATGCTTGATGTAAAACCTGATGGTGTTTACGTTGATGCGACCTTGGGTGGAGCAGGCCATAGCGAGTATTTATTAAGTAAATTAAGTGAAAAGGGGCATCTCTATGCCTTTGATCAGGACCAGAATGCCATTGACAATGCCCAAAAACGTCTGGCGCCTTATATCGAAAAAGGAATGGTTACCTTTATCAAAGACAACTTCCGTCATTTGCAAGCCCGTTTACAAGAAGCGGGTGTAGAAGAAATTGATGGCATTTGTTATGACTTAGGTGTTTCAAGCCCTCAGTTGGATCAACGTGAACGTGGTTTTTCTTATAAAAAAGATGCACCACTGGATATGCGGATGAATCAGGAAGCTAGTTTGACAGCTTATGAGGTTGTCAATCATTATGACTATCATGACTTGGTGCGAATCTTTTTCAAATATGGAGAAGACAAGTTCTCCAAGCAAATTGCTCGGAAGATTGAACAGGCGCGTGAGTTGAAGCCGATTGAGACAACAACAGAATTGGCCGAGATTATCAAGTCTGCTAAGCCTGCCAAGGAACTCAAGAAAAAAGGTCATCCTGCCAAGCAAATTTTCCAAGCCATCCGTATTGAGGTCAATGATGAATTAGGAGCTGCAGATGAGTCCATCCAACAAGCTATGGAATTACTAGCAGTGGACGGAAGAATCTCAGTCATTACCTTTCATTCGCTGGAAGATCGCTTGACCAAGCAATTGTTCAAGGAAGCTTCGACAGTGGAAGTGCCAAAAGGTTTGCCTTTCATTCCGGATGATCTGAAGCCCAAGATGGAATTGGTCTCTCGCAAACCGATTCTACCAAGCAAGGAGGAGTTGGAGGCCAATAATCGTTCCCACTCAGCCAAGCTACGAGTAGCTCGAAAAATTCACAAGTAAGGGGATAAAATGGTAGAAAAAAGAGAAACGACGAGCCAATTACTGCAAGCTCGTATCAAGAGATTTTCACGTGTTGAAAAGGCCTTTTACCTTTCAATTGCCATTACAGCCCTTGTCTTAGCCATCAGTGTGGTCTATATGCAAACCAAGCTTTTGCAAGTCCAGAGTGAACTAACGACTGTTAATGCTCAGATTGAAGAAAAGAAGACAGAGCTGGATGATGCTAAGCAAGAAGTCAATGAATTGATCCGTTCAGAGCGTCTGACAGGAATTGCGGATTCGCAAGAACTGCAACTAAATAATGAAAATATCCGAACAGCGGAGTAGTATATGAAAACTTGGAAAGAAAAAATAGTACACTTTGCCATTAAGAATCGCAAATCTCCCCTTGAAAACCGCAGACGAGTTGGAAAGAGCCTCAGTCTCATAGCCGTCTTTCTCTTTGCTGTTTTTTTGGTTAACTTTGCGGTAATTATTGGTATAGGCTCAAAATTTGGTGTTGACCTAGTTAAGGAAGCAAGCAAGGTCCACCAAACAACTCTGACTGTTCCTGCTAAAAGAGGAACTATTTATGATCGTAATGGAACTCCCATAGCAGAAGATGCGACCTCTTATAATGTTTATGCTGTAATAGATAAAGAATATAAGTCCGCTAATGGTGATGTTCTTTATGTAGAAGAATCTCAGTACAACAAAGTTGCAGAAGTCTTCCATAAATATCTAGATATGGATGAGTCCTACGTCAAGGAACAACTTTCTCAACCTAATCTTAAGCAAGTTTCCTTTGGTGTTAAAGGTAATGGAATCACTTACGCCAACATGATGGCCATTAAAAAGGACTTGGAAACTGCTAAGGTTGAGGGTATTAATTTTACGACTAGTCCAAATAGAAGTTATCCAAATGGGAAATTTGCATCATCCTTTATTGGTTTAGCACAGTTACATGAAAATGAAGATGGCACGAAAAGTCTAATTGGGACATCTGGTATCGAGAGTTCCTTAAATAGTTTATTGGCAGGGACAGATGGTATTATTACATACGAAAAAGACCGTCTAGGTAATATTGTTCCTGGTACAGAACAAGTCACCCAACAGACCGTAAACGGGAAAGACGTCTATACGACCCTATCTAGTCCTTTGCAGTCCTTTATGGAAAGTCAAATGGATGCCTTCCAAGAAAAACTAAAAGGTAAGTATATGACCGCGACCTTGGTCAGTGCAAAGACCGGTGAAATCCTCGCTACCACCCAACGACCTACCTTTAATGCAGATACTAAAGAAGGAATCACTGAGGACTTTGTTTGGCGTGATATTCTTTATCAAAGTAACTATGAACCAGGATCAGCCTTTAAGGTCATGATGTTAGCTTCTTCTATTGATAATAATACCTTCCCAAGTGGAGAATACTTCAATAGCAGTGAATTCAAAATAGCGGATGCGACGACTCGAGATTGGGATGTTAATGCTGGTTTGACTACTGGTGGGATGATGACTTTCTCACAAGGTTTCGCTCACTCCAGTAATGTTGGAACGAGTCTACTTGAACAAAAAATGGGAGATGCTACTTGGTTGGATTATCTAAAACGCTTTAAATTTGGGGTTCCAACTCGCTTTGGTTTGACAGATGAATACGCTGGTCAACTTCCAGCTGATAATATTGTTAGTATTGCTCAAAGCTCATTTGGGCAAGGAATTTCAGTGACACAAACACAAATGCTTCGTGCCTTTACAGCTATTGCTAATGATGGAGTTATGCTGGAGCCAAAATTTATAAGTGCTATTTATGATACTAACAATCAGTCTGTACGTAAGTCACAAAAAGAAATAGTAGGAAATCCTGTTTCCAAAGAGGCAGCAAGCACAACTCGAAATCACATGATCTTAGTTGGGACGGACCCTCTATATGGAACTATGTATAATCACTACACAGGAAAGCCAATTATAACAGTTCCTGGACAAAATGTAGCAGTTAAATCCGGTACGGCTCAAATCGCTGATGAGAAAAATGGAGGATACTTGGTTGGTTCTACCAATTATATTTTCTCAGTTGTGACTATGAATCCTGCTGAAAATCCTGATTTTATCTTGTATGTAACGGTTCAACAGCCAGAACACTTTTCTACACCTTGGTTTGGAGAATTTGCTAATCCTATTCTTGAGCGAGCTTCAGCTATGAAGGAATCGCTCAATCTCCAATCAACAGCTAAAAGCTTAGATCAGGTAGCAACTACAACCAACTATGCAATGCCTGCAACAAAAGACTATAGCCCTGGGGACTTGGCAGAAGAGCTACGACGTAATCTTGTTCAACCAATCGTTATCGGTTCAGGAACAAAAATTAAAGAAAGTTCAGTATCAGAAGGGACTAATTTAGATGCTAACGAACAAATTCTGTTGCTCTCTGATAAGGTTGAAGAGATGCCTGACTTGTATGGTTGGTCTAAGAAGAATGTTGAAACCTTTGCAAAATGGCTCAATCTCGAGGTAGAATATGAAGGCTCTGGACAAACTGTTACGAAACAAAGTGTTCGTGCCAATACAGCTTTAAAAAACATACAGAAAATAAAAATAACATTAGGAGATTAGAATGTTAGTTTCTATCTTTGCTGGAGTCGTTGCTTTTGTTCTTACAGTAGTAGGAATTCCAGTCTTTATCCGTTTTTATCATAAGGCACATATTACCGGTCAGCAGATGCATGAGGACGTGAAACAACATCAGGCTAAGGCCGGAACCCCAACAATGGGGGGGATCGTCTTTCTTATAACGGGTGTCTTAGTTAGTTTAGTTCTTGCTCTTGCGACGAATCAGTTAACCAATAATGCTGGGATGATTCTTTTTATCCTAGTCTTATATGGATTGGTTGGTTTCTTTGATGATTTTCTCAAGGTTTTTCGTAAAATCAATGAAGGACTCAATCCCAAGCAAAAACTCCTACTTCAATTAGTTGGAGGAGTAATCTTCTATTTCTTTTATGAAAGAGGGGGAGATATCTTAAATGTATTTGGCTATCCTTTGCATTTGGGTGTGCTTTATATTCTCTTTGCTCTTTTCTGGTTAGTCGGTTTTTCAAATGCTGTTAACTTGACTGATGGGATTGATGGTTTGGCAAGCATATCAGTGGTGATTAGTCTATCTGCTTATGGAGTGATTGCCTATGTGCAAAACCAGTTGGATATCTTACTTGTAATTCTAGCTATGATTGGTGGTCTCCTTGGATTCTTTGTCTTTAACCACAAACCCGCAAAAATTTTTATGGGAGATGTCGGAAGTCTTGCTCTTGGAGGAATGCTGGCTGCTATTTCCATGGCTCTACACCAAGAATGGACATTACTTTTAATTGGCTTAATTTATGTTTTTGAAACAACATCTGTCATGATGCAGGTCAGCTACTTCAAGTTGAGTGGAGGGAAACGCATCTTCCGTATGACGCCAGTTCACCACCATTTTGAGTTGGGGGGCTTTTCTGGTAAAGGTCAAGCTTGGAGTGAGTGGAAGGTTGATTTCTTCTTCTGGGGAGTGGGCTTACTTGCTAGTCTCTTGACTTTGGCTTTCATGTATTTATTCTAAAAATAGAATATTGATTATAAGAGAGAAGGATTTATGCCCTTCTCTTTTTCTATTTGTAGCAGTTTATTGCATCCCCATCTCAAAAATAGGTAAATTTATGGTAAAATGGAGAAAGAGAGTTGAAATGATGAGTTATTTTAAAAAGTATACATTTGATAAATCTAAGTTTAAGTTAGGGATGCGAACGTTTAAAACAGGAATCGCTGTTTTTTTAGTTCTCATGATTTTTGGTTTTTTTGGTTGGAAAGGACTTCAGATTGGAGCTCTTACTGCAGTTTTTAGTTTAAGAGAAGACTTTGATAAGAGTGTCCACTTTGGGACATCACGTATTCTCGGAAATAGTATCGGTGGTTTTTATGCCCTGATTTTCTTTCTCTTAAATAATCTTTTTCATGGCGCCTTCTGGGTAACCCTCCTAGTTGTTCCAATTTGTACCATGTTAACCATTATGACAAATGTTGCTATGAACAATAAAGCAGGTGTTATCGGTGGAGTTGCGGCTATGTTGATTATTACCTTATCAATTCCAAATGGTGAGACTGTTTTGTACGTATTTGCCCGAGTTTTTGAAACATTTATGGGTGTTTTTGTAGCAATTCTTGTAAATTACGATATTGATCGTTTACGAAGCATTTTACTGAAAAAAACAAAATAATGTCACAAGATATAACATTATTGATTGACGATTGAATTTTTTTAGACTATAATAGACAGAAAGAAGGAAGTGTACATGAAGGAAAAAGAATTTCGTCGCAATATGGCAGTTTTTCCAATTGGTAGTCTTATGAAACTGACCGATCTTTCGGCGCGCCAAATTCGTTATTATGAAGACCAGGAATTGATTAAGCCTAATCGTAACGAGGGCAATCGTCGTATGTATTCTTTGAATGACATGGATCGATTACTTGAGATTAAAGATTATATCTCTGAAGGTCTTAACATTGCTGCCATCAAGAAAAAATATGCTGAACGTGAGGCGAAGTCTAAGAAACCAGTGAGTCAAACTGAAGTACGAAGAGCCCTTCGGAATGAAGTTCTCCAACAAAGTCGCTTCGCTTCTCAACAATCACCTTTTGGTCGCGGTTAGGCAACCGCAAGTCGTCATATATAAGGAGAAAAACCATGCCAATCACAGCTGCAGATATTCGTCGTGAAGTTAAGGAAAAAAATGTAACCTTTATCCGTCTCATGTTTTCAGATATTTTGGGAACTATGAAAAACGTCGAAATTCCTGCTACAGATGAACAACTAGACAAGGTCTTGTCAAACAAGGCTATGTTTGATGGATCTTCTATTGAAGGGTTTGTTCGTATCAACGAATCTGATATGTACTTATACCCTGACTTGGACACTTGGACAGTCTTTCCTTGGGGAGATGAGAACGGTAGTGTCGCAGGATTGATCTGTGATGTCTATACAACAGAAGGGGAACCATTTGCAGGAGACCCTCGAAGCAACCTTAAACGAGCTCTTCATCACATGGAGAAAGTTGGATTCAAATCTTTCAATCTTGGTCCGGAACCAGAATTCTTCCTATTCAAGCTTGATGAAAATGGAGACCCAACTCTTGAGGTGAATGACAAGGGTGGTTACTTTGATTTGGCGCCTACAGACCTTGCTGATAATACCCGTCGTGAGATTGTAAATGTCTTGACCAAGATGGGATTTGAAGTAGAAGCCAGTCACCACGAAGTTGCCGTAGGTCAGCATGAGATTGACTTTAAGTACGATGAAGTTCTTCGTGCATGTGACAAGATTCAAATCTTTAAACTTGTTGTAAAGACAATTGCGCGTAAACATGGTTTGTATGCAACCTTTATGGCTAAACCTAAATTTGGTATCGCTGGTTCAGGTATGCACTGTAATATGTCTTTGTTTGATGCGGAAGGAAACAATGCCTTCTTTGATCCAAATGATCCAAAAGGAATGCAATTGTCAGAAACTGCTTACTACTTCCTTGGTGGTTTGATCAAACATGCCTACAACTATACAGCTATCATGAATCCAACCGTTAACTCATACAAACGTTTGGTTCCAGGCTACGAAGCCCCTGTTTACATCGCTTGGGCTGGCCGTAACCGTTCACCACTTGTCCGCGTACCAGCATCACGCGGAATGGGAACACGTTTGGAGTTGCGTTCAGTGGACCCAATGGCGAACCCATATATTGCTATGGCTGTTCTTTTAGAAGTTGGTTTGAACGGTATCGAAAACAAAATCGAAGCACCAGCACCAATCGAAGAAAATATCTACATTATGACTGCTGAAGAGCGTAAAGAGGCTGGCATCACAGACCTTCCATCAACTCTTCACAATGCTTTGAAAGCTTTGACAGAAGACGAAGTGGTTAAAGCAGCTCTAGGTGAGCACATCTATACTAGCTTCCTTGAAGCCAAACGTATCGAGTGGGCAAGCTATGCGACCTTCGTTTCGCAATGGGAAATTGACAACTACCTAGATCTTTACTAATAACAAATAAGAAGATTGTCCGTGAGGACGATCTTTTTTTCTTGCATTTTGTATCGAAGTGTGATATATTTTGTATAACGAAGTACGATATATCGAACCAAATAGGAGGTCTGGTTAAATGGAATTAACAGATAAGATTAGGCGTGTCTACCTTCCCATGACTGAAACGGGATTTTATATTCTGTTCTGTCTGCAAAAGGAGAACCATGGCTATGGTATTACACAAAAAGTCAAAGAGATGACAGATTCACAGGTTTCAATTAGTCCTGGAACTATGTATGGAACCCTGTCAAAGATGGAAAAGGATGGTTTGATTTCCTTTGTCCGAGAAGAGGAAAAACGAAAAATCTATCAGATAACAGACTTGGGCCGAAAAGTTTTAGAGATTGAGTTGAAACGTATTGAACGGCTCTACAGAAACAGTCGGGAGGAGCTTTGATGGAAAAGAAAGTTGTTTATAGAATGTGTACCATTGCGGATTATGATAGAGAGGCTCTCTATCTCAGAGAGATGCATGCTGAGGGCTGGAAACTTAAGGAAGTAAGTTATTCTAACTTAGTAGTTGCGGTTAAGTATACTTTTGAAAAGTGCCAACCGGAGCAGGTGGTTTATCAGTTGGACTTTTATCCTATGAAAAAATCAGAGAGAGCTTCCTATTTACAATTATATAAAGACTGTGGCTGGGAGCATATTACAAACTTTAATGGTTTTTCCTACTTTAGAAAGCTTTATTCTGGAGTTGAGTCGGATGCCGAGTTTGAAATTTATAATGACGCGGCCGGGAAGTTAGCAATGGTCAAGAAGATTTTAACAATGCGGATGCTTCCTGTTTTGCTTCTCTTTTCAGCGCTACTACCGGTTTTCTCAAAGTTACTCAGTGGAAGAAGTTATTTCAGTTGGGGAATGTTTTTGATTGTTATCATAGACTGTACTTTATTGATAGTTTTCGCGATTCAGATTTCTTATATTTTTTGGAGATTGATTCAAAAGTGGAAAGAATTATCTGATAAATAAAACCATGCATGTTTTCTAATTTGGAGGTCAGACAATGAATAGCAAAGTACAATTTCGAATGTTTACCATTTTTGATTTGGATAAGGTAGAAGAGTATTTGCATGAGATGCATTTGAAAGGTTGGAGATATAAAGCAAATCGTTTTGGCTTTTTCTATTTTGAGCAATGCCAACCAGATGATGTGGTTTACTGTGTATGGAATACTAGCTATCTTAGAAAAAATGAGGTCGATTTACAAAGTATTAAGGATAGAGGATGGGAATTTGTGGAAAATTGTTCTTATTCTGTTTTTCGAAAGGCAACTGATGATTTAGTTCCGAACGATCAAATTTTTATGAACAATCGTCTTAGATGGGATGGTGTGAAATCTGGACTTCGTACGTCTACAGTTTCTATCTCTGGTGGTCTTGTTGTTTGTATGAGTCTGTTTCGCGAAAGTCTCTCTCAGTCTTTTTTCGTTATTTTTGCCCTATATGCTCTCATGATTTTTTATCTAATCTATAGTTTTTACAGACTGAGACGGAAATATCCGATTGATTGACAATAGTTTCTAGGTCCTCAGACCGATTTTTAGCACTCTTGATAAAAGAGTGCTAATTTTTTGAGTTTTTGTCTTGACATTCTCTTTTAAGGGTGTATAATAGAATCATAAGTTAGCACTTGGATGTGTCGAGTGCTAAAACGATCTATCAGAGAGGAGTAGCGAGATGGTTACAGAACGTCAGCAGAATATTTTAAATCTGATTATTGACATCTTTACCAAAACGCACGAACCTGTTGGATCCAAAGCCTTGCAAGAATCTATCAACTCAAGTAGTGCTACCATTCGAAATGACATGGCGGCTCTAGAAAAGCAAGGCTTGCTTGAAAAGGCTCATACTTCCAGTGGTCGGATGCCGAGCGTAGCTGGTTTTCAATACTATGTCAAACACTCCCTATCCTTTGACCGTTTAGCTGAGAATCAAGTTTATGAGATTGTAAAAGCCTTTGATCAGGAATTCTTCAAGCTTGAGGATATTCTTCAAGAGGCAACGAAAATCTTGGCAGACTTGAGTGGTTGTACGGTTGTAGCGCTGGATGTAGAACCAAGTAGGCAGAAGCTAACAGCTTTTGATATTGTTGTCCTCGGACAACATACAGCTCTGGCAGTTTTTACGCTTGATGAGTCTAGAACAGTTACCAGTCAGTTTTTGATTCCGAGAAATTTCTTGCAGGAGGATCTAAATCGCCTAAAGACCATGATTCAAGAGCGTTTCCTGGATCAGACTGTTTTGGATATTCACTACAAGATTCGGACAGAGATTCCGCAAGTTATCCAACGTTACTTTACAACAACGGATAACGTCATGGACCTTGTCGAACATATCTTCAAAGAAATGTTCAATGAAAATATCGTGGTTTCTGGGAAAGTCAATCTTTTGAATTTCGCTAATTTAGCGGCATATCAGTTTTTTGATCAGCCACAAAAAGTAGCATTGGAAATTCGAGAGAATTTGATTGGAGACCAGATGCAGAGTGTTCGAGTTGCGGATAGCCAAGAATCTTGTCTTGCTGACTTAGCAGTGATTAGCAGTAAGTTCCTGATTCCCTATCGTGGATTTGGAATTCTTACGATTATAGGTCCGGTAAATCTGGATTATCAACAATTGGTTAATCAACTTAATGTTGTCAATCGAGTTTTAACTATGAAGTTGACGGATTTTTACCGCTATCTCAGCAGCAATCACTATGAAGTGAATTAAGATTGAAATCATTAAAGGAGGCGAAAATGGCCCAAGATATAAAAAATGAAGAAGTAAAAGAAGAGGAAGTTGTGGAAACAGCTGAAGAAACAACTCCTGAGAAGTCTGAACTAGACTTGGCAAATGAACGTGCCGAAGAGTTTGAAAACAAATATCTTCGAGCTCATGCAGAAATGCAAAACATTCAGCGCCGTGCCAATGAAGAACGTCAACTCTTGCAACGCTATCGCAGCCAAGATTTGGCAAAAGCAATCTTACCATCACTAGATAACTTAGAGCGTGCCCTTGCCGTTGAAGGTTTGACAGATGATGTGAAGAAGGGCTTGGAAATGGTCCAAGAAAGTTTGGTACATGCTCTGAAAGAAGAAGGGATCGAAGAAATCGCAGCAGACGGAGAATTTGACCATAACTATCATATGGCTATTCAAACCGTTCCAGCAGATGACGAACATCCAGCAGATACCATCGCACAAGTCTTCCAAAAAGGCTACAAACTCCATGACCGCATCCTAAGACCGGCTATGGTAGTGGTTTATAACTAGGCAATTCTGACGGTAGCTAAAGCAACTCGTCGTCGAAATAATATCGATTTCGACTCCTCGTGTCGTAACATAAAAGAAAACTTGTCCGAAATGACAATAAACTATGAAAGAAAGATAAGAAACGGTTCGGCTTTACCAATAGTGAGCGTAGCGAACCAGAGGCGATACTCTTCGCCGTGGCGGTATTTTCGCAAACTTTGAGACCTGAGGCTCAAAGTTTAGTCAAAGAGATTGACGAAGTCAAGCTCTGACGGCGTCGCCACTTAAGAAGAGTATCAAAAAGAAAAAAAGAAGATAAATTTAAGGAGAAAAACATATGTCTAAAATTATCGGTATTGACTTAGGTACAACAAACTCAGCAGTTGCAGTTCTTGAAGGAACTGAAAGCAAAATCATTGCAAACCCAGAAGGAAACCGTACAACTCCATCTGTAGTGTCATTCAAAAACGGTGAAATCATCGTTGGTGACGCTGCAAAACGTCAAGCAGTAACAAACCCAGATACAGTGATTTCTATCAAATCTAAGATGGGTACTTCTGAAAAAGTTTCTGCTAACGGTAAAGAATACACTCCACAAGAAATCTCAGCTATGATTCTTCAATACTTGAAAGGTTATGCTGAAGAATACCTTGGTGAAAAAGTAACTAAAGCAGTTATCACAGTTCCAGCTTACTTCAACGATGCTCAACGTCAAGCAACAAAAGACGCTGGTAAAATCGCTGGTCTTGAAGTAGAACGTATCGTCAACGAACCAACTGCAGCAGCCCTTGCTTACGGTTTGGACAAGACTGATAAAGAAGAAAAAATCTTGGTATTCGACCTTGGTGGTGGTACGTTTGACGTATCTATCCTTGAATTGGGTGACGGTGTCTTTGATGTATTGGCAACTGCAGGGGATAACAAACTCGGTGGTGATGACTTTGACCAAAAAATCATCGACCACTTGGTAGCAGAATTCAAGAAAGAAAACGGCATTGATTTGTCAACAGACAAGATGGCCCTTCAACGTTTGAAAGACGCGGCTGAAAAAGCTAAGAAAGACCTTTCTGGTGTAACTTCAACACAAATCAGCTTGCCATTCATCACTGCTGGTGAAGCTGGACCTCTTCACTTGGAAATGACTTTGACTCGTGCGAAATTTGACGATTTGACTCGTGACCTTGTAGAACGTACAAAAGTTCCAGTTCGTCAAGCTCTTTCAGATGCAGGTTTGAGCTTGTCAGATATCGACGAAGTCATCCTTGTCGGTGGTTCAACTCGTATTCCTGCCGTTGTAGAAGCCGTTAAAGCTGAAACTGGTAAAGAACCAAACAAATCAGTGAACCCTGACGAAGTAGTTGCCATGGGTGCTGCAATCCAAGGTGGTGTGATCACTGGTGACGTCAAAGACGTTGTCCTTCTTGACGTAACACCATTGTCACTTGGTATCGAAACAATGGGTGGAGTATTTACAAAACTCATCGACCGCAACACTACTATTCCAACATCTAAATCACAAGTCTTCTCAACTGCAGCAGACAACCAACCAGCCGTTGATATCCACGTTCTTCAAGGTGAACGCCCAATGGCAGCAGATAACAAGACTCTTGGACGTTTCCAATTGACTGACATCCCAGCTGCACCTCGTGGTATCCCACAAATCGAAGTTACATTTGACATCGATAAGAACGGTATCGTATCTGTTAAGGCCAAAGACCTTGGAACTCAAAAAGAACAAACAATTGTTATCCAATCTAACTCAGGTTTGACAGACGAAGAAATCGACCGCATGATGAAAGATGCAGAAGCTAACGCTGAAGCAGATAAGAAACGTAAAGAAGAAGTTGACCTTCGTAACGAAGTAGACCAAGCAATCTTTGCGACTGAAAAGACAATCAAAGAAACTGAAGGTAAAGGCTTCGATGCAGAACGTGATGCTGCCCAAGCTGCCCTCGATGAGCTTAAGAAAGCCCAAGAAGACAACAACTTGGATGACATGAAAGCAAAACTTGAAGCTTTGAACGAAAAAGCACAAGGACTTGCCGTTAAACTCTACGAACAAGCCGCAGCAGCGCAACAAGCCCAAGCAGGAGCAGAAGGCGCACAAGCAACAGGAAACGCAGGCGATGACGTCGTAGACGGAGAGTTTACGGAAAAATAAGATGCAGAGCCCGTTAAAACCTCACAGTGAAAATAGGAAATCTGACGCAGAAACTTTAGTTTCTAGAAAGATTTATCTTTTTCACCAAGAGGTTAGGGCGTGCTCAATTCAGCATTACTAGTTTGATTTTTAAAACTTAAACTAGTAAGTAAAAGAAGAAATCCAGAGGTTGCAACCCAGCCTCTGTTTTTCGGTAAAATAGAGGATGTTGCGTATGAAAAAAGTACTTTGTATCATTTATCCTAATTTTTCTCTGTATGAGATAACCACTTTAACGAGTACTTTAGCTCTGTCTTTTGATATCACGATTGATTATGTAGCTTCTGAGAATTCGATGGTGGTCTCTGAGGATGGTTTGTCCTGTCAACCGATGAAAACATTGGATCAAATCCGTATAGAAGATTATTCTTGTGTGATTTTGCCAGGAATGGTAAATATAGGTTCTGCTCTACAAGATGAGAAATTGATCTCATTTTTGAGAAGTCTTGGTGAGCAAGATATCCTCATTGCAGCCATTTCTTCAGCGCCTCTTTTATTGGCGAAAGCAGGCTTGTTGAAGGATACGAAATTTACAGGTGGCATTTGGCAAAACTTCTTTGACTATTTTGAATTTCTTCCACGTGAGAATTTCCAACCGAAAGTTCTTGTGCAAGATAAACAAATCATTACGGCTATAGGCTTTGCGCACCAAGAGTTTGCAAGAAAAGTAATTCTTAGTCTAGGTTTGGCAGAGAATACGGACAACTATTTTAAAGAACAGAACGAATATTCAGAAGAGGATTTGATATTTACTCTATCGGACCAAGAGTTTGATCAAGTGAAGCGAAGTATAGAAAACATCCTCTAAAGATTTGCTTATAAATTATAGAAAGGAACAAAGAGTGTTCGGGGAATTGAACCCGAGTTCTAAAGTTTCTTACTCAATATGAAAGAAAGGAATTGAACCCGACCTAAATTCGTGGTTTGATTCACAACATCAATAGAAAGGAACAAAGAGCGTTCGGGGAATTGAACTCGAGCGGAAAGCTTGGAAATTAGATAAACCTCCTAAGAAATCAGGATTTCTTGTCGGTTTCCTAAATTTCAGTCGCTTTCTGTTCGCTCTTAGTATCTTGTATGAACAATACTGAATTTTACGACCGTTTGGGCGTTTCGAAAAATGCATCTCAAGATGAGATCAAGAGAGCCTATCGGAAATTATCTAAAAAATATCATCCAGATATCAACAAGGATCCTGGAGCTGAGGACAAGTACAAGGAAGTTCAAGAAGCTTATGAAACTTTGAGCGATGAACAGAAACGTGCTGCCTATGACCAATACGGTGCTGCTGGTGCCAATGGTGGTTTTGGTGGTGCAGGCGGTTTCGGTGGCTTCGATGGAGCAGGTGGCTTTGGTGGATTTGAAGATATCTTCTCAAGCTTCTTTGGTGGTGGCGGTGCATCACGTAATCCAAATGCCCCTCGTCAAGGTGACGACCTCCAGTATCGCGTTCATTTGACTTTTGAAGAAGCTATTTTTGGTACAGAAAAGGAAGTCAAATACAATCGTGAAGCAAGCTGTCGTACTTGTAATGGGTCTGGTGCTAAACCTGGAACAAGTCCAGTTACTTGTGGACGCTGTCATGGTTCAGGTGTGATCAATGTTGATACCCAAACACCGCTCGGTATGATGCGTCGCCAAGTAACCTGTGATGTCTGTCATGGCCGTGGTCAAGAAATCAAAGATCCATGTACAACTTGTCATGGAACTGGTCATGAAAAACAAGCCCATAGCGTACACGTAAAAATCCCTGCTGGTGTGGAAACAGGTCAACAAATCCGCCTAGCTGGTCAAGGTGAAGCTGGCTTTAATGGTGGTCCTTATGGTGACTTGTACGTAGTGGTTTCAGTTGAAGCTAGTGATAAGTTTGAACGTGAAGGAACTACTATCTTCTACAATTTGAACCTCAATTTTGTTCAAGCAGCACTTGGTGATACAGTAGACATCCCTACAGTTCATGGTGATGTAGAATTAGTCATTCCAGAAGGAACTCAGACTGGTAAACGATTCCGCCTACGTGGTAAAGGTGCGCCTAGCCTTCGTGGTGGTGCCCTTGGTGACCAATATGTTACTGTCAATGTTGTTACCCCAACAGGTTTGAATGACCGCCAAAAAGCAGCCTTGAAAGAATTCGCAGCTGCAGGTGATTTAAAAGTAAATCCAAAGAAAAAAGGCTTCTTTGACCATATTAAGGATGCCTTTGAAGGAGAATAAAGCATAAAGTAAAAAGAGCCTTCGGGCTCTTTTTCGTGCAATCTTTAGAATGTTAGCATGGGAGAAATCATTTTCCGACTGGTCTGTTATTGATATTTTTGAGTGAGTAAGCCAGCCTCATCCATTTCCAGGATGAGTTGCTTGAATTCCGCTTCTTTTCCAGGTTTAATGGTGACGGTATCAATGTGCTTAATTGCCGAATTATCCTGAATATCCACCAAGGTCAAAGCTTTTTCATAGAATGCGATCCCCTTTTTCATGCTCTCCGGATCATTCAAAGTTAGAATTGTGTAAGAAGAATGTGATTTATTTCCGTTTTCTCGGAAATACTTCTCGCCTTCCTCCTCTAAAAATTGGGATAAACCATGATTGAATAAGTTGTCCTCTACTGAATGGTAGGAAATATCTCCTGTGTTTAGGACATAGACTTTGAGTCGGTTTTTAGTCAGGTTTGGACTTTCTTTTAGGACTGGGTGGCTATTGACAACATCATCAGAGAATGTCACATAAAAATCCAACCCCCCGCCTTCGAATTGATACTTTCCATTTGATTCTACTTTCTCAGGAGGCAGGTCAAGGGAGATGAAGATTTGTTTTAAGGCTTTATTTCCTTTTTTGATGTCACTCGGTGAGGCCTTGAACAGATTGGTCAGTATTAGAAATGCCAGGGCTGCAAGAAGGCAGGGACCACCACAAATGATCAGGATGATACGCGTCAGAACTTTAAAAAACTGTTTCATTTTCATGCCCTCCCTGGTCTGTTAGAATTTGCTAACCCAAAATGGATTTAAAGGGGAAATAAGGAAAATTGGAGTTTCCCTTAGTTTTCTTCAGTTTCCTGCAATTCTTTTAGTACAGCAAGTCTCGTTTGGACATCTTTTTCCAAGACTTTAAACTTATAGGTTAAATCTTTTTGATATTCCTTGATGAGTTCTTTTTGTTGGTTGATAATTTGCAGGCTATCTTGGATGATATCCAAGTCATCCTTAATGGCTTCAACACGATCAGTTGTATCTAGAACCTCTTCAGTGATAGCTTGGCGGTTCTTAACGAGAAGGTATGAACCGACTGCAGAGCCTGCAAAAAGTAGTAAATTTGATAGTTTCATAGTGACTCCTTAAGCGTTTTTGATCGTTTCAGCGACTTGGGCAAGTTTGTCAAAGTCTGGTTCATGAGCGACAAAGTCAATCTTGAGGTCGTCATCTGCACTATAGCGAGGGACAAGGTGGACATGGGTATGGAAAACAGTTTGTCCAGCAACTTCTTCGCAGTTGGCGATGATATTCATACCTTCAGCTTTGGTAGCTTTCATGACTTTTTGAGCAATCTTTGGTACTTGGGCGAACAGTTGGCTAGCACTTGCAGCATCCATTTCTAAAAGATTGCGGTAGTGTTCTTTTGGTACGACCAAGGTGTGACCAGGTGTTACTTGTGAAATATCAAGGAAGGCAAGAACTTGATCATCTTCGTAAACCTTTGATGCGGGAATCTCCCCTGCGATAATTTTACAAAAAATGCAATCTGACATAAAATCTACCTCTACTGTATTGAATTTTGATATAATATAGCTACATTATACCAGATTTGGAGAAAATATGTTAGAAATTAAAAATCTGACAGGGGGCTATGTTCATGTTCCTGTCTTGAAAGATGTGTCCTTTACAGTCCAGAGTGGACAGTTGGTCGGTTTGATCGGTCTCAATGGTGCTGGGAAATCAACGACCATCAATGAAATTATCGGTTTGTTGACACCTTATAGTGGAGAAATAAACATCGACGGGCTAACCTTAGGTGCTAATCCTCGTGAATATCGTCAGCAGATTGGTTATATTCCTGAAACTCCTAGTTTGTACGAGGAATTGACTCTCAGAGAACATATCGAGACGGTTGCTATGGCCTATGGTATTGAGCAAAATCTAGCTTTTGAACGTGTAGAACCGCTTTTAAAAATGTTCCGTTTGGATCAGAAATTAGACTGGTTCCCAGTTCATTTTTCAAAAGGGATGAAGCAGAAGGTTATGATTATCTGTGCCTTTGTCGTGGATCCGAGTCTCTTTATCGTCGATGAACCCTTCCTTGGTCTTGATCCCTTGGCGATTTCGGACTTGATTCAGCTTTTGGAAGTGGAAAAGCAAAAGGGCAAGTCTATTCTTATGAGTACCCACGTTCTTGACTCTGCTGAAAAAATGTGTGACTCTTTTGTCATTCTTCATAAAGGACAAGTGAGAGCTAAAGGAGATCTTCAAGAACTGAGAGAAGCTTTTGCCATGCCTCAAGCAAGTCTCAATGATATCTATTTGGCTTTGACCAAAGAGGAGGACCGATGAAAGACTTGTTTCTAAAGCGAAAGCAGGCTTTTCGTAAAGAGTGTGTCGGTTATCTTCGCTATGTTCTCAATGACCACTTTGTCTTGTTTTTACTGGTCTTAGTAGGTTTTCTAGCCTATCAGTATAGTCAGCTGCTTCAGCATTTTCCTGAGAATCACTTACCAATCCTAGGTTTAATTGGGATTGCTTCTATTTTACTCATGCTTTGGGGTGGAATCGCGACCTATGTGGAAGCGCCTGATAAGCTCTTTCTCTTAATAGCTGAAGAAGAAGTGAGAGAACACATCCAGAAGCAAAGTCTAGTTTCCTTCATCTTTTGGGTCAGTGTACAGACTCTCTTTTTGCTTCTTTTTGCCCCTTTATTTTTAGTCATGGGCTTAGGCTTAGGAGTTTTTGGGGTCTATGTTCTTCTGTTGGGAGTCGGGAAATATTTCCTATTTCAGAAAAAAGCTGGCAAGTTTTTTAGTGAAAATCATCTTGACTGGGACTATGTAATTGCCCAAGAAAGTAAGCGCAAGCAGTTCTTGCTTCGCTTCTTTGCCCTCTTTACCCAAGTCAAGGGAATTTCAAACAGCGTCAAGCGACGAGCTTATCTAGACTTTATCCTAAAGGCTGTTCAGAAGGTGCCGAGCAAGATTTGGCAGAACCTCTATCTTCGTTCTTATTTGCGAAATGGAGATCTCTTTGCCCTCAGTCTTCGTCTCCTCTTCCTATCCTTGCTGGCGTTTATCTTTATCGAGCAAGCTTGGATAGCAACAGCAGTAGTGGTTTTATTTAACTATCTCTTACTCTTTCAGTTATTGGCTCTCTATCATGCCTTTGATTACCAATATTTGACCCAACTTTTCCCGCTAGACAAGGGACAAAAGGAAAAAGGGTTACAGGCAGTTGTCCGAGGATTGACTGGTTTTGTTTTATTGGTTCAGCTGGTAGTTGGGTTGATTACCCTCCAAGAAAAACTAGCCCTTCTAGCCTTACTAGGTGCTGGTTTGGTTTTACAAGTACTTTACCTGCCATATCAGGTGAAACGCCAGATGCAGGACTAACATTGCTTATATAATACTAAAAAAGAAGTTGAGTTCAGTCTGTCTCAGCTTCTTTTATTTTCTACAAGAGAATGGTTGGTCCGTAGAGACTTATACTCATCTAAAATCTCTTCAAACCACGTCAGATTCCATCTGCAATCTCAAAACAGTATTTTGAGCTGACTTCGTCAGTTCTATCCACAACCTCAAAACGGTGTTTTGAGCAACCTGTGGCTAGCTTCCTAGTTTGCTCTTTGATTTTCATTGAGTATAAGTGCAGATTTTTGGGGGGCGATTTACTAAGAAAAAATTGAAATACCAAGGCTAGGCAGATCTCTCTGCTTGCCTTTTTCTTTTAACAAGGTTGGATAAAGGGCTTTTATTTGAGAATCAGGTCTGGACTGGTTGACGAATAGCCTAAAAACTAGTAGAATAGTAAGGAAACTTTATACGGAGGAAAGAAATGGACTTGGGTGATATTGAGCTAACGCTGACCCCTATACCTGGGAAAAGCGGAAAAGCTTATATGGGAAGCTACCCTGATGGGAAGCGCGTCTTTATTAAAATGAACACCTCTCCAATCCTACCTGGTTTAGCCAAGGAACAAATAGCTCCTCAATTATTATGGACTCGCCGTTTATCGGATGGGCGTGATATGTGTGCCCAAGAATGGTTGAATGGTAAAATTTTGACCCCTTATGATATGAATCGCAAGCAGATTATCAATATTCTGAGTCGTTTGCATCGTTCGCGTCCTTTGATGACGCAATTGACTCGTTTGGGCTATTCTTTAGAAACACCTTTAGACTTGCTTCAGGCTTGGTTAAAAGATGCTCCAGAATCCTTGAAGAACAATCAATATCTAAGAATGGTAGTAGAGGATTTGCGAGGAAGCTTGCCAAACTTTAGGGAAGATTATGCAACGATCGTTCATGGAGATGTACGACATAGTAATTGGATTGAGACAGAGAGCGGTCTTATTTATTTAGTGGATTGGGATTCCGTTCGTTTAACGGATCGCATGTTTGATGTAGCGCATATGCTATGTCACTATATTCCAGACTATCAGTGGAAAGAGTGGTTGACTTATTATGGTTACAAATACAACCAAACAGTCATCAACAAACTATTTTGGTATGCTCAGTTATCCTTCTTGAGCCAGATTGCCAAATATTATACAAATGAAGATCTAGAAAATGTCAATCGGGAGATTTATGCCTTGCGTATCTTCCGTGACAAGTATGGAAAGAAGAGATGAGAGTTAGAAATCGTAAAGGGGCAACAGAATTACTAGAGGCTAATCCTCAGTATGTTGTCTTAAATCCTTTAGAAGCCAAAGGGAAATGGCGAGATTTGTTTGGAAATGACAATCCTATCCATGTTGAGGTTGGTAGTGGTAAGGGTGCTTTTGTGACAGGTATGGCCAAGCAAAACCCTGACATCAACTATATCGGGATTGATATTCAAAAGTCTGTTTTGAGTTATGCCTTGGACAAGGTCTTGGAAGTCGCTGTACCCAATATTAAGTTGTTGTGGGTTGATGGTTCTGATTTGACCGACTACTTTGAAGATGGTGAGATTGATCGTTTGTACCTGAACTTTTCAGATCCGTGGCCTAAAAAGCGCCATGAAAAGCGTCGTTTAACCTATAAGAGTTTCTTGGATACCTTCAAGCGTATCTTGCCTGAACACGGTGAGATTCATTTCAAGACAGATAACCGTGGCTTGTTTGAATATAGCCTAGTGAGTTTTTCTCAATATGGCATGAAGCTCAATGGAGTTTGGTTGGATTTGCACGCCAGCGACTTTGAAGGCAATGTCATGACAGAATATGAGCAAAAATTCTCAAGTAAGGGTCAAGTTATCTACCGAGTTGAGGCAGAATTTTAAGAAAAAGCTTAAAATCAAGCCTTCTGAGTGCTTATACTTTACATAAGTAGTCAAAAGTGTTATACTGTAAGTAAGAATATGAGAAAGTGAGGCGGGGAAATATCTTCGCCTCTTGCTTATGAGGAGGTGGACGCAATCGCAACTATAGTAGAATTAGTCAGAGAAGTCGTAGAACCTGTCATTGAAGCTCCCTTTGAACTCGTGGATATCGAGTACGGAAAGATTGGCAGTGACATGATTCTTAGTATTTTTGTAGATAAACCAGAGGGAATTACCTTGAACGACACAGCGGACTTGACAGAAATCATCAGTCCTGTCCTAGATACTATCAAGCCAGATCCCTTCCCAGAACAATATTTCCTAGAGATCACCAGTCCAGGCTTGGAGCGTCCTTTGAAAACCAAGGAAGCAGTCGCTGGAGCAGTTGGGAAATACATCCATGTTGGACTTTACCAAGCCATCGATAAGCAAAAGGTCTTTGAAGGAATCTTGCTAGCCTTTGAAGAGGATGAGTTGACTATGGAATATATGGACAAGACTCGTAAGAAAACAGTCCAAATCCCATACAGTTTGGTATCAAAAGCACGTTTAGCAGTAAAATTATAGTAAAAGAAAGGAAGCTTTTGAAGATTCAAAAGTGAATAGAAGATGAGTAAAGAAATGCTAGAGGCCTTCCGCATTTTGGAAGAAGACAAGGGAATCAAAAAAGAAGACATCATTGATGCAGTGGTGGAATCACTTCGTTCAGCCTATCGCAGACGCTATGGGCAGTCTGACAGTGTAGCCATTGATTTCAACGAAAAGACAGGTGACTTTACAGTTTATACTGTTCGTGAAGTTGTTGATGAAGTATTTGATAGCCGTTTGGAAATCAGCTTGAAAGATGCTCTTGCCATTAACTCAGCTTACGAGCTTGGGGACAAGATTAAATTTGAAGAAGCACCAGGTGAGTTTGGTCGTGTAGCAGCCCAGTCTGCAAAACAAACCATCATGGAAAAAATGCGCAAGCAAACACGTGCTATCACCTACAACACTTACAAAGAGCATGAGCAAGAAATCATGTCAGGTACAGTGGAGCGCTTCGACAATCGCTTTATCTATGTCAACCTTGGCAGCATCGAAGCTCAATTGTCAAAACAAGACCAAATTCCTGGAGAAGTCTTTGCTTCTCACGATCGTATCGAAGTTTATGTCTACAAGGTTGAAGACAATCCTCGTGGAGTGAATGTCTTTGTAAGCCGTAGCCATCCAGAAATGATCAAACGCTTGATGGAACAAGAAATTCCAGAAGTCTATGACGGAACTGTTGAAATCATGAGTGTAGCCCGTGAAGCAGGTGACCGTACCAAGGTTGCTGTTCGTAGTCACAATCCTAACGTGGATGCGATCGGAACAATCGTTGGTCGTGGTGGTGCTAACATCAAGAAAATTACTAGCAAATTCCACCCAGCTCGCTACGATGCCAAGAGCGATCGTATGGTCCCAATCGAAGAAAACATCGACGTTATCGAATGGGTAGCAGATCCAGCTGAATTTATCTACAACGCTATCGCTCCTGCAGAAGTTGACCAGGTTATCTTTGATGAAAACGACAGCAAACGTGCCTTGGTCGTTGTGCCAGATAACAAGCTTTCTCTTGCGATTGGTCGTCGTGGACAAAACGTTCGTTTGGCAGCTCACTTGACTGGCTACCGTATCGATATCAAGTCTGCAAGTGAGTTTGAAGCCATGGAAGCAGCAGAACAAGCTGACCAGGTAGAAACAGACGAATTGGTCGAAGAATAAAAGCTGATCAGAGGAGGGAAGGATGAAAACTAGAAAAATCCCTTTGCGTAAGTCTGTTGTGTCCAATGAAGTGATTGATAAGCGTGACTTGCTCCGTATTGTCAAGAACAAAGAGGGACAGGTCTTTATCGACCCGACAGGCAAGGCTAATGGTCGTGGTGCTTATATCAAGCTAGACAATGCAGAAGCCCTTGAGGCCAAAAAGAAAAAAGTCTTTAACCGTAGCTTTAGTATGGAAGTTGAAGAAAGCTTTTATGACGAGTTGATTGCCTATGTTGATCACAAAGTGAAAAGAAGAGAGTTAGGACTTGAATAAGCAAAAAATTGCCAATCTCTTGGGTCTTGCTCAGAGAGCAGGGAAAATCATCTCGGGTGAAGAAATGGTGGTCAAGGCTATTCAAGACCAGAAAGTAAAACTGGTATTTCTTGCCCATGATGCTGGTCCCAATCTGACCAAGAAGATTCAGGATAAAAGTCATTATTATCAAGTAGAAGTTATTACCGTGTTTTCAACACTGGAATTAAGCATAGCAGTCGGAAAATCAAGAAAAGTTTTGGCTGTGACAGATGCTGGATTTACAAAGAAAATGAGGTCTCTTATGGAATAGAAGAGGAGGACATGATTTGTCTAAGAAAAGATTGTACGAAATCGCAAAAGAACTTGGAAAAGAAAGTAAAGAAGTTGTAGCGCGTGCAAAAGAGTTGGGCTTGGATGTAAAAAGCCACTCATCAAGTGTGGAGGAAGCAGCTGCTTCAAAAATCGTAGCAAGTTTTAAACCTGCTCCAGCTCCAAAGGTAGAATCGAAACCTGTGGCTCCAAAGCCAGTTGACGCTAAGGAAGAGGCAAAACCAGCAACAGCTGTTGCCCCTAAAGAAGAAAAAGTGGCACCAGTAAAACCACAGAGTCGAAACTTTAAGGCTGAGCGTGAAGCACGTGCAAAAGAGCAGGCAGAACGACGCAAGCAAAATAAGGGCAATAACCGTGATCACCAACAAAATGGAAATCGTCAAAAAAATGATAACCGTAATGGTGGTAAACAAGGTCAAGGCAATCGCGACAACCGTCGATTCAATGATCAAGGTAAAAAACAGCAAGGTCAGCAAAATCGCGGAAATGATCGCCGTCAGAAAGAGGACAAACGTCCAAATCAAGCTGGCCCACGCATTGACTTCAAAGCCCGTGCAGCTGCTCTAAAGGCAGAGCAAAATGCAGAATATGCTCGTTCAAGTGAGGAACGCTTCAAACAGTCTCAAGCTGCCAAAGAAGCCTTGGCTCAAGCAAACAAACGCAAGGAACCTGAGGAAATCTTTGAAGAAGCTGCTAAATTGGCTGAACAAGTACAGCAAGTTCAACCAGTGGTTGAAGTAGCTCCTGCAGCTAAAGAACCTGTAGTGGATACACGTCGTAAGAAACAAGCCCGACCAGACAAAGAACGTGATGATTTCGATCACGAAGAAGATGGTCCTAGAAAACAACAAAAGAATCGAAGTAGTCAAAATCAAGTGAGAAATCAAAGAAATAGTAACTGGAACAATAACAAAAAGAATAAAAAAGGCAATAACAAAAACAACCGTAATCAGGCCCCAAAACCTGTTACAGAGCGTAAGTTCCATGAATTGCCAACAGAATTTGAATATACAGATGGTATGACCGTCGCGGAAATTGCAAAACGTATCAAGCGCGAACCAGCTGAGATTGTTAAGAAACTCTTCATGATGGGCGTGATGGCGACACAAAACCAGTCCTTAGACGGTGAAACAATCGAACTCCTCATGGTCGATTACGGTATTGATGCTAAACAAAAGGTTGAAGTGGACAATGCTGATATCGAACGTTTCTTTGCTGAAGATGGTTATCTCAATGAAGATGAACTCGTAGAGCGTCCACCAGTTGTTACCATCATGGGACACGTTGACCATGGTAAGACAACCCTCCTAGATACCCTTCGTAACTCTCGTGTTGCGACAGGTGAAGCCGGTGGTATCACTCAGCATATCGGTGCTTATCAGATTGAAGAAAATGGGAAGAAGATTACCTTCCTTGATACACCAGGACACGCGGCCTTTACTTCTATGCGTGCGCGTGGTGCTTCTGTTACCGATATTACCATCTTGGTCGTAGCAGCAGATGACGGGGTAATGCCTCAGACTATCGAAGCCATCAACCACTCAAAAGCGGCTAATGTTCCAATCATCGTAGCTATCAACAAAATCGATAAACCAGGTGCTAACCCAGAACGTGTGATCGGTGAATTGGCTGAACATGGTGTTATGTCAACAGCTTGGGGTGGAGATTCTGAGTTCGTAGAAATCTCAGCCAAGTTCAACCAAAATATCGATGAACTCTTGGAAACTGTTCTACTTGTGGCTGAAATTCAAGAGCTCAAAGCTGATCCAACAGTTCGTGCCATCGGTACTGTTATCGAAGCTCGTTTGGATAAAGGAAAAGGTGCGGTCGCAACCCTCCTTGTTCAACAAGGTACTTTGAATGTCCAAGATCCAATCGTTGTCGGAAATACTTTCGGACGTGTCCGTGCTATGACTAACGACCTTGGACGTCGTGTGAAGGTTGCAGGCCCATCAACACCAGTATCAATCACTGGTTTGAATGAAGCGCCAATGGCAGGTGACCACTTTGCTGTTTACGAAGATGAAAAATCTGCTCGTGCAGCTGGTGAAGAGCGTGCAAAACGTGCTCTTATGAAGCAACGTCAAGCTACTCAACGTGTCAGCCTTGAAAACCTCTTTGATACCCTTAAAGCTGGAGAACTCAAGTCTGTTAACGTCATCATCAAGGCAGACGTACAAGGTTCTGTTGAAGCTCTCTCTGCATCACTTCAAAAGATTGATGTGGAAGGTGTTAAAGTAACTATTGTTCACTCAGCAGTAGGTGCTATCAATGAATCTGACGTGACTCTTGCCGAAGCTTCAAATGCCTTTATCGTTGGTTTCAACGTGCGTCCTACACCACAAGCTCGTCAACAAGCAGAAGCTGACGATGTAGAAATCCGTCTCCACAGTATCATTTACAAGGTTATCGAAGAGATGGAAGAAGCCATGAAAGGGATGCTTGACCCAGAATTTAAAGAAAAAGTTATCGGTGAAGCGATCATTCGCGAAACCTTCAAGGTATCTAAAGTGGGAACAATCGGTGGATTTATGGTTACCAGCGGTAAAGTTACTCGCGACTCTAAAGTCCGTGTCATCCGTGACGGTGTCGTTATTTACGATGGTGCCCTAGCTAGCTTGAAACACTATAAAGATGACGTTAAAGAAGTTACAAACGGCCGTGAAGGTGGTCTCATGATTGACGGCTACAATGATATCAAGATGGATGATGTGATTGAGGCCTACATCATGGAAGAAATCAAGAGATAATAGAGAAACGATAGCCGATTTGACTCGTCGTCAACAACGCCTTGATGAACCCTTAGTTCTATCTATGGCTTGTTTCCTAGATTCAAATGGCTCTAGTTCCTCTATCTACTAGACAAAGCTAGGTCTGCTGGCCTAGCTTTTGGTTCAATTGAGAGAAAGGAAAAAGCATGGCAAATCATTTCCGTACGGATCGTGTGGGCATGGAAATCAAGCGCGAAGTCAATGAGATTTTGCAAAAGAAAGTCCGTGATCCGCGTGTCCAAGGTGTGACTATCACTGATGTTCAGATGCTAGGTGACTTGTCTGTTGCTAAGGTCTACTACACTATTTTGAGTAATCTTGCCTCAGATAATCAGAAAGCTCAAGTCGGGCTTGAAAAAGCAACTGGCACCATCAAACGTGAGCTTGGTCGCAATTTGAAATTGTACAAAATTCCAGACTTAACTTTCGTCAAAGACGAATCCATCGAATATGGAAACAAGATTGACGAGATGCTACGCAATCTGGATAAAAATTAAGCAGAAAGAGGGGTAACCCTCTTTTTTAGTTAAAGAAAATATAAAAACTTAAAAACGTTATAAAAACTCGAGATATTACATGAAAACGCTTTATAATTTTTGGGTTGTATGGTATGATATTATATAATATAAAAATCAAAGGGAGATAGAAATGGCTGAACAAGATATTGCTATGCAAGTATTGCAACAAGTTGTGAAACTGCCAGTTGTTAAAGTTGATCGATCAAAATTTTTAGTTGATAAATTTTCTAATGAATTGGATCCAAGGGAAGTCCCTATATTATTGGAACAGGGACCAACAGCCTTGTTGTCTCAGGAAGTTTTAGATCGAGTAGCAAACGCATGTATTAGAGATAATGTCTTGTTAGCAAGTGGGACCTCTGTTTTAGCTGGATTACCTGGTGGGCTTGCCATGGCGGTTACTATACCAGCAGATGTAGCCCAGTTTTATGCTTTTTCATTGAAATTAGCGCAAGAATTAGGTTATATCTATGGATACGATGATCTCTGGGCTTCTCGTGACGAGTTGAGTGAAGATGCTCAAAATACACTTTTGCTCTATCTTGGTGTAATGCTAGGAGTGAATGGAACTGCTGCTCTACTTCGTGCTGGTGGTGTTGCGATTGCCAAGCAAGTTATGAAAACAGTTCCTCAGAAAGCTTTAACAAAGACACTTTGGTATCCAATTTTGAAGAAAGTTTTGAAAATTTTTGGGGTTAATCTGACAAAAGGAGGCCTAGCCAAAGGAATGGGAAAATTTATTCCGATCTTAGGAGGTGTCATTTCGGGAGGTTTAACATTTGCGACCATGAAGCCAATGGGAGAAAGTCTGCAAAAGGAATTGTCTAAATTGGTTAATTATGACGAAGTACAATATCAGGAAGATATAGAAACTATCCGAAAAGAAGTGGAAATTATAGAAGGAGATTGACATGGGTATCGTAAAAGTGTTGGCCAAAACTTATGGTAATTATTTTCTTACAACCCAAGCTTTAAAAGTTGCAGAAACCATAAAAAAAGATGAAAACACAGTAGTTAGTTTGGGAAAATTAGTTCTCGTAGATAAGCTTATGGACACAGCTACTTGGTTGATGAAGCCAGAGGATATAGAATGAAATCTTTTTGGAAGCTCTTCATTCTTCTTTTTATAACACCAATTGTTGGTCTGATAAAAATACTCTGGTTCCTAATCTCTTTCGCCTTCCAATTACTGTTCTATAAGATTCTTTTCAAGATCATAGACTGGTTTTTCAAACTTCTCTGATGATCATGGTAAGGATAAGACTTTGAGGTTTTACTAGTAAGAGTCTATATAATTAGAAATAATGAAGTGATACGAAATAAACTAGCAAGTCTTCTACTGCTAGTTTTTTAATCTTTGCCCTTGTGGTATAATAAAAAAGAAAAAACTGTTAGAGAATATGATGGAGGTTATGATGGACAATATCATTGATGTATCTATTCCTGTTGCGGAAGTGGTGGACAAGCATCCAGAAGTTTTAGATATCCTAGTAGAACTTGGTTTTAAACCTCTTGCAAATCCCTTGATGCGAAATACAGTCGGACGAAAAGTATCGCTCAAACAGGGATCTAAGCTCGAAGGAACTCCTATGGACAAGATTGTTCGTACACTGGAAGCAAATGGTTACGAAGTGATTGGATTAGACTAATGGTAGATGAACGAATTCATGTCCTACGGGATATTTTATTAGAATTGCATAATGGAGCCTCACCTGAATCCGTTCAGGAACGCTTTGATGCAACCTTTACAGGTGTATCAGCTATCGAGATTTCCCTCATGGAGCACGAGTTGATGAACTCGGACTCAGGTGTGACCTTTGAAGACGTCATGGAGCTCTGTGATGTCCATGCCAATCTCTTTAAAAATGCTGTTAAGGGTGTCGAAGTTGAAGATACAGAGCATCCAGGTCATCCCGTGCGTGTCTTTAAGGATGAAAATCTAGCCCTCCGTGCTGCCTTGATTCGTGTTCGTAGATTATTAGATACATATGAGTCTATGGAAGACGAGGAAATGCTTGCGGAGATGCGTAAGGGTTTGGTTCGCCAGATGGGTCTTGTAGGTCAATTTGACCGTCACTACCAGCGCAAGGAAGAACTCTTCTTTCCTATTATGGAGCGTTATGGACATGATTCGCCTCCAAAAGTCATGTGGGGAGTTGATGACCAGATCAGGGAACTCTTTCAAACAGCAATGGAGACAGTCAAATCCTTACCAGAGATACCAATTAGCACTGTAAAGGAAGCTTTTGAAGCTTTTGCGACAGAGTTTGAAAGTATGATTTTCAAGGAAGAATCTATCCTCCTCATGATTCTACTCGAATCCTTCACCCAGGATGACTGGATTCAGATTGCTGAGGAAAGTGATGCTTATGGCTATGCCATTATCCGACCTTCTGAAAAATGGGTGCCAGACCGTCAGAATTTTGTTGAGGAAAAAAGAGAAGAGGAATTTGTTCAGCAAGATAGGAAAGATGGACAGGTTCAACAAGTGATTGATACGCCAGAAGGTCAGTTTACTATTACCTTCACACCTAAGAAAAAGGAAACAGTGGTAGACCGCCATAGCCAACAGGCTTTTGGCAATGGCTATCTTTCAGTTGAACAAGCCAATCTTATTCTCAATCACCTGCCAATGGAGATTACCTTTGTTAATAAGGATGATATTTTCCAGTATTACAATGACAATACGCCAGCAGATGAGATGATTTTCAAGCGGACACCGTCTCAAGTCGGGCGCAATGTTGAGCTTTGTCACCCGCCCAAGTACCTTGATAAGGTAAAGACCATTATGAAAGGTCTTCGTGACGGGGTCAAGGACAAGTACGAGATGTGGTTCAATTCCGAGTCACGAGGTAAGTTTGTCCATATCACCTATGCTGCAGTACACGATGAAAATGGAGAATTTCAAGGTGTGCTGGAGTATGTTCAGGATATCCAGCCCTACCGTGAGATTGATACAGACTACTATCGAGGAATAGAATAAGGAGAAACAATGAGTTACGAACAAGAATTTATGAAAGAATTTGAAGCCTGGGTCAATACCCAGATCATGATTAATGATATGGCGCTCAAGGAAAGCCAAAAGGTCTATGAAGAAGATCAAGATGAGCGTGCTAAAGATGCCATGATTCGCTATGAAAGCCGCTTGGATGCCTACCAGTTCTTGCTAGGCAAATTTGAAAATTTCAAGGCAGGCAAGGATTTCCATGATTTGCCAGAAGGTTTATTTGGTGAGAGACATTATTAAGAGCTATAAAAAAAGTGTGGTCTATAAACCGCACTTTTTACATATGATGGGTATGCTTGGTAATCCATTGTTCTGTTTTTATTTTTAACCAAAATGAATAGATTCCAAGAGTGATAATCGTCAGTAAGAACCATTTGATCTAATTTCCAAATAACTGGGCGCCAGTTCCATCAAAGTATAAACGTTGACCATCGATGACAGTATGTCTGACTTTCCAATCTTGCATAAAACAAACTGCCCAAGGTGTGGCAATTCCTAGAGTTAAGGCGATGATGAAAAAAGCGACAATTGAGTGCCCGATAAAGCTGAGTAATCCACCGTCAAAATAACTTTCTTTGTTCATTTAGAGTCTCCTTAGAATTTTATGGATAAGTAAATCGTTACTTTGAGGTATTGTACCATAGGAGGAGATAGGAGTCAATATTTCTTGAAATGAGGTACATATAGTTCAAACGAAAATAGCATTCACGATTTGTCCTACTTATCTTTTTGTGTTACAATGTTAGCATGAAAACGAAAAATATCATTAAAACAGGTTTGGCATTAGTAGGCCTCGGAGCACTTGCTTTTGGAGCTAAGAAAGTAGCCGATGACCATAAACTCATGAAAACGCAGGAAGAGTTGACCGCTATTGTGCGTGACTCCTTTTCAGAGATGGGTGAAATTGCGACTCTCTATGTCCAAGTCTACGAAAGTAGCTTAGAGCGTCTCGTTGGTGGTGTCATTTTTGAGGATGGTCGTCACTATACCTTTGTCTATGAAGATGAAGATCTTATCTATGAGGAGGAAGTCTTATGATAAATCCTCATAGTTTGGAAGAACTAGCTAATCTAGTTGAACAGGATGGCAAGAAGGTCTTCCTTTTTGTTGCGGATTGGTGTGGCGATTGTCGTTATATCTACCCTGCCTTGCCAGAGATTGAAGAATCAAATCCAGAGTTTACCTTTATACGAGTAGACCGTGATGAGTACATGGAACTAGCTAAACTTTGGGATGTTTACGGGATTCCAAGTCTTGTTGTTTTAGACAAGGACAAGGAGATTGGGCGCTTTGTTAATCGTGACCGTAAAACCAAGGCACAAATTAACGACTTTTTAGCAGGATTAAAATAGGAGAAAAGAAAGAATGATTTTTACATATAACAAAGAACATGTCGGTGATGTCCTTATGGTCATCGTGAAAAACAGTGGCGATGCCAAACTAGATGTTGAACGTAAAGGCAATGTGGCGCGTGTTTTCCTAAAGGAAACTGGTGAAACTGTTGCTTGGAATATTTTTGAAGTTTCTAGCTTATTCGAAATTGAGGAACGTGGCCAAGTATTCTTGACAGACGACCAAGTAGCTCGTTTGAACCAAGAATTGCAAGCTCAAGATTTTACCGAAGAGATTATCAATGACAAGGAACCGAAATTTGTGGTTGGAGAAATTGTAGAGATGGTGGCACATCCAGATAGTGATCACTTGAACATCTGTCAAGTTGCTGTTGGAAATGATAAGACAGTGCAAATCGTGGCAGGTGCTCCAAATGCGCGTCTTGGTTTGAAAACCATTGTAGCTCTTCCGGGAGCTATGATGCCAAAAGGGAATCTCATTTTCCCAGGGGAACTTCGTGGGGAAAAGAGTTTTGGGATGATGTGCAGTCCTCGTGAACTTGCCTTACCAAATGCTCCACAAAAACGTGGTGTCATTGAACTGTCAGACGACCAAGTTGTTGGAACTCCATTCGATCCAGCAAAACATTGGACAGCTTAATCCGTAACAGTTATCTATGCTGTTCGCTTGAGGGGAAATAAGATGGCAAAAAATGTAGTGATTACAGGTGCAACATCAGGTATCGGTGAAGCAATTGCGCGTGCATATCTAGAAAAAGGTGAGAATATCGTTCTCACAGGGCGTCGAACAGAAAGACTTGAAGCTCTCAAAACTGAGTTCGTAGAAGCCTTTCCAAATCAAAAAGTTTGGACTTTTTCTTTAGATGTTACGGATATGAGCATGGTTAAGACTGTCTGTTCAGATATTCTAAAAACTGTGGGTCAGATTGATATATTGGTCAATAATGCTGGACTTGCTTTAGGCTTAGCTCCCTATCAGGACTATGAAGAGTTGGATATGCTGACCATGCTGGATACCAATGTCAAGGGCTTGATGGCAGTTACTCGTTGTCTCTTGCCTTCTATGGTAGCAGCCAATCAAGGCCATATCATTAATATGGGTTCAACCGCAGGTATTTACGCTTACGCTGGTGCAGCAGTCTATTCAGCAACCAAGGCTGCAGTCAAGACCTTTTCGGATGGACTACGGATTGATACCATTGCGACTGATATCAAGGTGACAACCATTCAGCCTGGTATTGTAGAGACTGACTTTTCTAAGGTCCGTTTCCATGGAGATGAGGAACGGGCTGCAACGGTCTATCAGGGGCTCGAAGCCTTGCAGGCACAAGATATCGCAGATGCTGTGGTTTATGTGACCAGCCAACCTCGTCGTGTGCAAATCACAGATATGACCATCATGGCCAATCAACAAGCAACTGGATTTATGATTCACAGAGATTAACATTATTTTAAAAAAGTTACAAATTTTGTAACTTTTTTCTTTTACCTTCGAATAGATAAGTAGGAGGATGAAAAAATGTATAATAAAGTTATTATGATCGGACGTTTGACGTCTACACCAGAGTTGCACAAAACCAACAATGATAAGTCTGTCGCACGAGCAACTATCGCAGTGAATCGCCGTTATAAAGATCAAAACGGAGAACGTGAAGCAGACTTCATCAATATTGTAGTATGGGGCAAGCTTGCTGAAACCTTGGCTAGTTATGGCAGTAAAGGTAGTCTCATTTCTGTGGATGGGGAACTTCGTACCCGTAAGTTTGAGAAGAATGGCCAGACCAACTATGTAACAGAAGTTCTCTGTACAAGTTTCCAACTCTTAGAAAGTCGCGCCCAACGTGCTATGCGTGAAAATAATGCTGGACAAGACTTAGCAGATTTGGTCTTGGAAGAAGAGGAACTTCCATTTTAATATCAATCAAATAGAAGAGCTGGTTCGCCTATAGACCAGCTTTTTCTATTATTTTTGTAGTATTGTTCGGAAATTAATTCTTAAATAGGTCAAATAAATGCACTTGTACAATAAAATCAAGCACTTTTTTTGAAAAAGTAGTAGAATAAAGTAATATATATTCAAAATTTTCAGAAAAGGAATGAAATTTGAAGAAAAATAAAGAGAAAATAGAATTGTTGAAATGGCTGATAAAGCGTCTATTACTACTGATTCCAGTGGTCTGTGTTCTCTTATGGGTTTTCGGCCGTTGTCAAACAAGTGGCATCAAGGATCAGACTAAAATTGGTGTCACCTATATGACCATGAACAATGGGTTCTATAAAAGTATTCATTCGGAAATTAGTCGAATTGCCGATGAAAGAGGAGCTCTTGTTTACGTCCGAGATCCAGAATTGGACGAAGAAAGACAGAGCCAACAGATTGATGATTTTTGTGCTCAAAAAGTTGATATGATAGTGATCAATCCGGTCAAGGGGGATAGCCAGTCAATTTTAACTGCTCTTGAAAAAGCTAGAAAACAAGGAATTAAAATCATTGCGGTCGATACCCAACTGAAGAATTTTAAGCCAGATGCAAGTATTGTATCCGATAACTACCAAGCGGGAGTATTGATTGCTAAAGAGTTGATGAAACGTTCTTCTAGTGCTCGGGTCCTCCTTTTGGAACATAAGGGGACTGTTTCAGCAGATACGAGGATTCAAGGCTTTAAAGATACTATAGAGGGGCACAGTTCTTATCAGATTGTTTCGGAACTGGAAACCAAGGGGCAGACGGAGATTGCTATGCCGGCTGTCCAAAACTTCTTACAGTTAGGGGTTGAAATTGATACCTTGGTTGCCTTAAATGACCGCTCAGCTATAGGAGCTCTGGCTGCAATTAAGGAGCAAGGAATAACTTACCCCATTGCGATTTATGGAATCGATGGTTCACCAGATATGAAATCTTTGTTGCACTCGACGGATGATGTTGTGGGAACCGTTGCTCAGTCTCCTTTGAAGATGGGAGACCGCGTGATGGAGGTCATTCAAGATATTGCTGAAGGGAAGAGCTATAACAAAGAGGTGAGCATTCCAGTTGAAATGATGACAAAGGAAAACATTGATCAGTTTGATGTGAATGGGTGGCAGTAATGAGAAAGTTTAGAGGTGTTCGATACAGTTTAGCCATTCTTATGGTCGTCAATTTTATCGCTGTTATGCTAAACAGTATCATCTATCTTCAAGCAACCAACTATATCATAGCTCAACGCCAAGCCTCTCTATTATTAGAGCGTCTAGAGCGTATTCCCTTTGCTCCATCTACGACTTTTTGGTTGTCTGCAGTTTTGTTTGCTGGGATTGCTTTGATATCGATGAGTCGATATCGGCCTCAAACGAGTCGATGGTCTATTTTTGATAAGAGGAATATTCTGGAGATTCTCCTGATGCTGCTTCTGATGTGGGTTCAAAATGTAGCTTATAACGGGCTCATTCTCTTGGTTTTTGCGGATATCTTCTATGGTTCCAAAGAGTTGAATACCAAGAGAGATCGGAAGTATTGGTTTGCCTTTATCCTAGTGAGCTTCTTGATGCTCCTTGTGACAAATTCAGATGTCTTTTCTCTTTTCTTCCCGATTCCGTCCTTAGATGTCTATATTCATTTTTATCCTGAATCTATCCGCATTCTGGCCTTTTTCTTAAAGAATTCCCTTTATGCCTCAAATATGGTACTCTTCATTATTTCACTTTTGTTTTATATTATGAACGTCCTTGCGGAAAACCACGAAGTAGAGGAAGAATTGGCTATGGTGTCCAAGGTTAATACGGAGTTGAACAATTATATGGCCTTGTCTGAGAAGATTGCAGAGGATCGGGAGCGTAAGCGGATTGCTCGTGAGATTCATGATACTTTGGGGCACGCACTAACAGGCATCTCAGCAGGTTTAGATGCTGTTGGGGTCTTGATCGATATCGATCCAAATCGGGCAAAAGAGCAGGTGAAAAACGTATCAGAAGTGGTCCGTGAAGGAATCCAAGATGTGAGAGGTTCTCTTAATCGTCTTCGTCCGGGAGCCCTTGAGGGACGAACTCTCAAAGATGCTTTAGAAAAGACCATCCGCGAGTATCAAATTCTTTCCAACTTACAAGTTGATCTAAACTATGAATGGGTAGATGTCGATATGGATGTCATGATTGAAGATACGATCTTTCGTGTGATTCAAGAGTCTATGACCAATGCGGTTCGCCACGGTCACGCCAGCCAACTAAAACTCCATTTTTTTGAGGATAAAGAGAATTATTTGATCGCTTTGCAAGATAATGGAGTTGGGTTTGAAACCTTAACTTATGGTTATGGACTCAAACAGATGATGGAGCGTATTTCAATTCTAGGAGGCCAGCTTCAATTTGAAAGTCGCGATGGATTTTTCACACGTGTCAGTTTACCAAAATATAAAGAAGGGAGATAAGATATGGTGATAAAAGTAATGGTGGCAGATGACCAAGCCTTGATTCGAGAATCTTTGAAAATTATTTTGTCGGCTCACTCCGACATCGAAGTGGTAGCTACAGTGGAAGATGGGAATCATGTCTTGTCCAGCATTCCACAGACGCATCCGGATCTGATCCTTATGGATATTCGGATGCCAGGCATGGATGGGGTTTTGGCTACAAAAGAAGTAAAAGAACACTATCCGGATATCAAAATTATTATTTTAACAACTTTTGACGATGATGAATTTATCTATAGTGCACTCAAGTATGGTGCTTCAGGATATCTCTTAAAGGGAGCCTCGACAGAAGAGCTCTATGAGGCTATTAAGGTGGTGCATCAGGGTGGAGCTATGATCAACCCCAATATCGCAAGCAAGGTCTTTCAGATCTTCTCTCAAATGGCCAAATCGAATTTCTCTATTGCTGTGGATGAGGACAACGTCAAGGATTTGAGCACGACAGAATGGCGAATTATTCAAGAAGTAGGCTATGGCGAGTCAAACAAAGAAATTGCTGCAAAACTCTTCTTATCAGAAGGAACTGTGCGCAATTACTTATCAACGATTTTGGCGAAATTAAACCTAAGAGATCGAACGCAATTAGCAATTTGGTCAGTTCAAACAGGAGTGACTAGACGCGATTTTTCAAAAGGAAATACGGAATGAAATTAAACCGAAAGCATCTTTGTTGGGGAATCGTTCTCCTTTTTGTGGTCTCTGTGAGTACTAGTTTTTATTGGTGGAAACAACAACCGATCGTGCTCCATATAGGAGTTTATGCAGGATCTAGTTGGGATGTACCGACCAGTCAACGCTCCCATGCTTTGGATCTTGCGATTCAAAAATTTGAAAAGTCCCATCCTAATGTCCGTGTGGAATATGAAAATGGGATTCCACAGTCGGATTATTCAGACTGGCTCTCAGAAAAGATTGTTTCAGGAAAGACGCCGGATGTGTTTATGGTCTCTGAGCAAGATCTGTCCTTATTGGCGGCGCGTGGCGTTCTAGAAAAGTTAAATGGCTATATGAATCAAGAAGACCAAGCTGCTTTTTATCCTGTTGCATTTGAATCAGGTGTCTATCAGGGGCAATCCTATGCATTACCTTATGAAAGTAATCCTATTTTGATGTGTGTTAATAAAGATTTGCTGGACAAAGAAGGCATTGAGGTTCCCAAGGAAGGTTGGAGCTTGGAAGAGTTCTATACAATTTGTAAAAAACTAACCAAAGATACCAATGGAGATGGTCAATTGGATCAGTTTGGGAGTACAGAATATACATGGAAAGAAGCTTTGGCAGCAAATGGGGGTAGTCTTTTTCAAGGAGGGATGCTCAAACTTACGGCTCCAGAAGTCAAAGAGTCTTTGACTTTTTTACAAAAATTGGAAGAGTTGAATAAGAACTATAAGGTGAGTTCCAAAGATTTTGACCAGGGGAAAGTCGCTTTTTATCCCATGACTTTGGCTCAATATAGAACCTATAAACCTTATCCTTACCATGTTTCAAAATATTCAAACTTCACCTGGACCTGTATCCCTATGCCTGCTAAGTCAAAAACTACCAAGGCGACTTTGGTTACGACGACTTCTTTTGCCATGTCTGCTCGGACTCCTCATTCCAAGTTAGCTTGGGAATTGATGCAATTGTTGACAGAAGATCCAGAAATTCAACAACTCCTCTTTGCTCAATCTCAAGGGATTTCCGTTATGCCACAGGTGGTCCAAAGTCAATCTAGTAAAGATCTTCTACAGGTAGATGATTTTGGCACGGATTCCTTGACCAATCAGACCTTGAACCGTATCATGGAACAAGCTGTTGAAAGTAGTCCCAAGAATGTCTCTAAAGAAATGTTGGAAAAGCTGGACTACTTGATTGACAATGCTTTGCGCGATCAAGATGTCGAGAACCGCTTGCCTCAAATTCAGAGGGAAATTGAAAGTAGTCTTCAGGTAGGAGTTTAAAGAAAAATAAGATGACATCGTGTCAAGTGACAGATGTCATTTTTTTATTGCTAAATGTCATGTTTATAATGTGACATTTGACAATGTAAAAACGCTTTCAAATAATCTACAATAGAGTCAAATAAAGGAGGCGTAGCAAAATGAAATACCTCATTTTAGTCAGTCATGGAGGATTGGCAGAAGGCCTAAAAACATCACTAGCTATGTTTGCTGGTGATAAGATGAACCAGGTCATTGCAGTTGGACTCAAAGAAGGAAAATCGGTCGATGATTTTGCGGTTGAATTTAGAGAAAGCATTTCAGAATTGACAGCAGATGATTCTGTATTGGTCCTGGCAGATATTGTAGGCGGTAGTCCATTAACCACAGCAGCAACTGTCCTAGAAGAAGTTGGGAAGCTAGAGGGGGCCGTGATTCTTGGTGGAATGAACCTTACCATGGCTTTAACAGCAGTAGTAATGAAGGATGTGTTGGATGGAGACGATTTGTCAGCTACCATCTTATCAGAAGCACAATCTGCACTACAGCCTTTTGAAGTTTCAGCCACCAGTGCTGAAGAAGATGATGACGATATTTAATAGGGAGGTACCTTATGGTAGTAACATTTGTACGGATTGATGACCGCATGATTCACGGTCAAACAGTCACACGCTGGGCAAAGGAAAAACCATGTGATGGTTTGATTGCCGTAAACGATGCAGCAGCATCAAACAAGGTTTTAATCCAGGCATACAAGGGTGCATCAGACAAGAAAACCTTTGTATGGACAAAAGAAGCCTTTAAAGAAAAATCAGCAAAAGTAACGGAATCAGATAGTCGTTACTTCTTGATCACCAAAAATCCAATCGATATGAAGGAAATTTTGGTGGACCAAGGTTTTGTTCCAGGGGATGTTAAAGAAATCATCGTAGGCCCTGCAAATGATCGTCCTGGTGCAGTGAAATTGGGTAATAACCAATCCATCACACAGGAAGAAGCAGAAGCCTTCCAAGCCATTCAAGCAGCAGGCTATAAGGTGAAATTCCAGTTGTTGCCTGATGTTTCGATTGGTTACTGGGATGATTTCAAATCTAAATTTGGTTTTTAAACCTAACAATTTTATTAGTTAGGTAAATAAATTTACAAACATAAGGAGCGTTTGTTATGACAATTTCATGGATTCAAGCAATCTTGCTTGCTGTTTTCGCCAGCTTGTCTTCAATGCCTGGTATGGGAGGTTCCAGTATCGGGAACTATACACTCGGTCGTCCCTTGATCGGTGGGTTGATTTCAGGTTTAATTCTTGGAGATGTGACAACTGGTATTATGGTCGGGGTTGCCCTTCAAGTCGTTTATATCGCCTTGGTAACACCTGGTGGAACCGTATCTGCCGATGTTCGTGCCATCTCTTATATCGGTGTTCCTCTTGCTATCTTATTTGTGCATGCAAATCACATCACAGACGAAGCTGGAATTGCCGCAGCTGCAGCCCCAATCGGTGCAGCCGTTGGGACAATCGGTACTGTTCTTTTCTACGGTACAGCTACAATGAACTTGCTTTGGCAACACATTGGTTGGAAAGCCGTTGAAGAAGGAAACTTCAAAAAACTCTACGCAGTTGACTGGGTTTATCCTTGGATCTCTCACTTCCTCTTCTCTTTCCTTCCAACTATGATTATCACCAAATATGGTGAAAACATGGTTGATTTGATGAAACTTTACCTTCCTATGGATGGTTTCTGGATGAAAGCCCTCTTTACAGTTGGAGCCCTTCTCCCATGTGTCGGTATTGCTATCTTGTTGAAACAAATTGTTACAAAAGCAACTGACTTCATTCCATTCTTTGTTGGATTTACCTTGGCTAAATCTCTCGGCTTGAACTTGGTAGCTAGTGCGGTTGTTTCATTGATCTTTGCAGTAATCTACTATGAACTTGAAGTAATCAAATCTATGAAAGCTGCTCCAGCTGGGGTTGTTTATGTAGACGATGATGAGGAGGATATTTAAAATGGCTGATAGAAAGAAAATTTCAAAGAAAACATTAGCAAAAGCATTTCATCATTGGTATTATGGTCATTTGACTTGTTTCTCTCAAGAACACATGCAAACCTTTGGGTACTTGACTTCTATGCTTCCAATCGTAGAAGAAATGTATGATACAAAAGAAGAACAAAAAGATGCCATGCAAACCTATACTGCTTTCTTCAATACTGAACCGCAACTTGGATCTCTTGTTGTAGGGATTACAGCTGGTTTGGAAGAAGCACGTGCAAATGGAGATGCAGTAGATGGTGAAACCATCAATGGGATGCGTGCCGGTTTGATGGGACCAATCGCTGGTATTGGTGACTCTTTGATCGTTGGTACCTTGATTCCAGTTCTTTTGGGGATTGCCCTCGGTCTTTCTAAAGGTGGTAACGTCGCTGGTGCTATCTTCTACATCGTCGTATGGAACCTCTTAGTATACTTTGGTATGCGCTTTGCCTTCTTCAAAGGATATCAATTGGGGGATAAAGCTGTTGAATTCCTAGTAGGACCAAAAGGACAAGCTCTTCGTAAAGCAATTAGCGTTGTTGGTGGTATGGTTATTGGTGCGGTAGCAGCAACTTGGGTATCTGTTACAACGGCCCTTCAATTCGAGAATTCTGAAGGAAAAGTCTTCTTAAATATCCAAGAAAAGATTGATGGTGTTTATCCAGGTCTCTTGACAGCAACTTTCATCACTATTTGCTGGTGGTTAATGTCTAAGAAAAAAGTTTCACCAAACAAAGTTATGTTGCTTCTAGTTGTTGTCGCTTTGGTCGGTGTTGCTCTAGGTATCTTTGACCCACATCTTAATTACTAAGCTCAAGAAAAGCACATATTTACTAGTAGGAAATTTTGAGAATGAAGTAGACTAACCTCCTTCTCTTGCCCTTCATTCTCAATTTTTGTCAGGAGGATCCTCATGGTTACAAAACAAGAACTTGTTAATGGATATGAAACAGAAATTAAGTATCAACGTCATATGATTGAAAATCTTGGCCGTTGGTTTAGCTTACTCTTTATCATTGCCAGTATAGGTATAGTCTTAATTTATCTCTTTCATAAAAGCTTCCTCCCAATCTTAATGTTCGGAATTTTACTTGCCTTGGTTGGAATATTGGGAATGGTGGTTTTTGGATATGGTATCTATCGAGGACGGATCAATCTCCAAAAAGTCGTCGATGATTTTAATCGAAAGTTAATAATTCTAAAGTGATCTTTAAGGAACATCTCATTCATTTTGAGGTGTTTTTTTCTTGACTATTTCTGACTAAGTGATACAATAGAACTATGGTTTAGCACTCGTTGGCAAAGAGTGCTAACAATATGATTATGTTATGGAGGAAAACAGATGTTGAAACCGTTAGGAGACCGCGTGGTCTTGAAAATTGAAGAAAAAGAACAAACTGTTGGAGGCTTTGTCCTTGCAGGATCAGCCCAAGAAAAAACAAAAACAGCTACAGTAGTGGCTACTGGACAAGGCGTTCGTACCTTGAGTGGTGAACTAGTCGCTCCAAGTGTAAAAGTTGGAGATCAAGTTTTAGTCGAAGCTCATGCAGGTATCGAGGTCAAAGATGGTGACGAAAAATATGTCATCGTGGGTGAAGCTAACATCTTAGCAATCGTTGAAGAATAATAGGAGGAAGTAAGTATGTCAAAAGAGATTAAATTTTCATCTGATGCACGTTCAGCAATGGTCCGTGGTGTTGATATCCTAGCTGATACGGTTAAAGTAACCTTGGGACCTAAAGGCCGTAATGTTGTTCTTGAAAAATCATTCGGCTCACCATTGATTACCAATGATGGTGTAACAATCGCTAAAGAAATCGAACTAGAAGACCATTTTGAAAATATGGGTGCCAAATTGGTATCAGAAGTAGCTTCTAAAACCAATGATATCGCGGGTGACGGGACAACAACTGCAACAGTTTTGACCCAAGCTATTGTTCGTGAAGGGATCAAAAACGTTACAGCAGGAGCAAATCCAATCGGTATTCGTCGAGGGATTGAAGCAGCGGTTGCAACTGCTGTAGAAGCCTTGAAGAACAATGCCATTCCAGTATCAAGCAAGGAAGCTATTGCACAAGTCGCTGCCGTATCCTCTCGTTCTGAAAAAGTAGGTGAGTACATCTCTGAAGCCATGGAAAAAGTTGGCAAGGATGGAGTTATCACTATTGAAGAATCACGTGGGATGGAAACAGAGCTTGAAGTTGTAGAAGGAATGCAATTTGACCGAGGTTATCTATCACAGTACATGGTCACTGACAATGAAAAAATGGTTGCAGACCTTGAAAATCCATACATTTTGATTACAGATAAGAAGATTTCAAATATTCAAGAAATCTTGCCCCTACTAGAAAGCATCCTTCAAAGCAGTCGTCCACTCTTGATTATTGCAGACGATGTTGACGGTGAAGCTCTTCCAACTCTTGTTTTGAACAAAATTCGTGGAACCTTCAACGTAGTTGCTGTTAAGGCACCTGGATTTGGTGACCGTCGTAAGGCTATGCTGGAAGACATCGCGATTTTGACAGGCGGAACTGTTATTACAGAAGATCTTGGTCTTGAATTGAAAGATGCTACTATCGAAGCGCTTGGTCAAGCAGCTAAAGTGTCTGTTGATAAAGATAGTACAGTCATTGTAGAAGGTGCAGGTAATCCTGAAGCAATTGCTAACCGTGTTGCTGTCATCAAATCACAAATTGAAACAACAACTTCAGAATTTGACCGTGAAAAACTCCAAGAACGCTTGGCTAAGTTGTCAGGTGGGGTAGCAGTTATCAAGGTCGGAGCTGCGACTGAAACAGAATTGAAAGAAATGAAACTCCGCATCGAAGACGCCCTCAATGCGACTCGCGCAGCTGTTGAAGAAGGTATCGTTGCAGGTGGTGGTACTGCCCTTGTCAATGTTATCTCTGCTGTTGCTGCCTTGGAGTTAGAAGGCGATGAAGCAACAGGTCGCAATATTGTTCTTCGCGCCTTAGAAGAGCCTGTTCGTCAAATCGCTTATAATGCAGGTTATGAAGGTTCAATCGTAATTGATCGTTTGAAGAATGCAGAAGCTGGTACAGGCTTCAACGCTGCAACAGGTGAATGGGTCAACATGATTGAAGCAGGAATTATCGATCCTGTTAAGGTTAGTCGTTCAGCCCTTCAGAACGCAGCTTCAGTAGCAAGTTTGATTCTAACGACAGAAGCAGTCGTAGCTAACAAACCAGAACCAGCTGCACCAGCGCCAGCTATGGATCCATCTATGATGGGTGGCTACTAAGAAATAAATAAAAACAGGTAGAATGAAAGATTTCTACCTGTTTCTTTTGAATTACTCAAAAAGAGGAAGCTCAGCCTCCTCTTTTTACATCTGTTTAATTATGGTTTGATAACTTCAGCTCCACCCATGTATGGACGAAGAACTTCTGGAATGGTCACAGAACCATCTTCGTTTTGATAGTTTTCAAGGATAGCAGCGACTGTACGTCCAACAGCAAGTCCAGAACCGTTCAAGGTGTGAAGGAGTTTCACTTTTCCATCGGCTTCATCACGGTAGCGGATTTGGGCACGACGAGCTTGGAAATCTTCTGTATTTGAACAGCTTGAGATTTCACGGTAGGTATTTTGCGCAGGAATCCATACTTCCAAGTCATAAGTCTTAGCAGCTGAGAAGCCCATGTCTCCTGTAGAAAGAGCAACTACGCGATATGGAAGGTTGAGTTTTTGAAGGATGTTTTCAGCGTTGGCTGTCATCTTTTCTAGTTCTTCGTATGACTCTTCAGGTTTGGCAAATTTCACCATTTCTACCTTGTGGAATTGGTGTAAACGAATCAAACCACGAGTATCACGACCAGCTGAACCAGCTTCAGAACGGAATGATGGGCTCATAGCAGTAAAGTAGATTGGTAAGTCTTTTCCATCAAGAATTTCATCACGATAGTAGTTGGTCAGAGGAACTTCAGCAGTAGGAATGAGGACGTAGTTCGTATCTTTCAATTCAAACGTATCTTCTTTGAATTTTGGATATTGACCAGTACCGAACATAGAATCATGGTTAACCATGTAAGGTGTGATGACTTCAGTGTAACCTTCTTTTCCATGCTCATCCAACATAAAGTTGTAGATAGCACGTTCCAAACGAGCCCCAAGTCCTTTATAGAAGAGGAAGCGCGCTCCAGTTACCTTTCCACCACGTTCCCAGTCAAGAATACCAAGATCTTCACCTAGATCCCAGTGAGCTTTTGGTTCAAAGTCGAACTTGCGAGGAGTTCCCCAACGGCGAACTTCTACGTTATCATCTTCGTCTGCACCGATAGGCACGCTATCAGCTGGGATATTTGGAAGTGTAGTAGTAAATTCAGTCAATTTCGCATCGATTTCTGCCAATTCAGCATCAAGAGCTTTTACCTCGGCAGAGAGGGTTTGCATAGCTGCAATCTTGTCGTCTGCATTTTCCTTGTTACGTTTAGCTTGGGCAATCTCAGCAGAAACTGTGTTACGTTCAGCCTTGAGGGTTTCAACCTTAACCAAGATGTCACGTCGTTTGGCATCGATTTCTTTCATCTCGTTCAAGATAGCAGCATCTACACCACGTGTAGCTAGTTTTTCTGCAACAGCATCAAAGTCTGTACGAATACGTTTGATATCTAACATATAAACTCCTTTATGAAAAAAGCACACCCGACAAAGCGTTGGAGTGGCAGGGCCACGGTTCCATCCAACTTCACAGGTGTGCACTTGATTCTGTATTTGATTTAAAACAACGGTAGAATTTCAATTAAATCTTCTATCTGCTCGCAGCACCCGCAGACTTTCTGAAAGAAGGAAGTAACCTACTTATCCGTTTCTATGATTATACTAAACTTTCTATTTTTTTGCAAATAGATTTTTAATTTTTCGGCCAATGATTTGGATTAAGGTAGGAAGTTTGACTACCTTGTCATTTCCCAGTTTTTCACGAGCTATTTTAAGAATTTTTCCAGAGTCTTTTGAGGCGAAGAGGAATTTTCCTTGATCTGTAAAGACTTCAAAATGCCGACTAACCTTGCGGCCTGAAACATTGGCTCCGATTTGATTAATGCTGGACCATGGGATTTGAATATAGTCCTCGACATTACGATCTGAGTAAAATTCTAGGGCATGATCTCCGACCAGAAATTTTCCAACCTTTCCTGTAATGGAGAGATAGGAGGTTCCAGTTGTTTGCAAGTCGACGACCTTGTTGAGGGATTGTGCCATGTTTAGTCTTCCTTATTTTCACCGAAAAATGCTTGGTAGAGAGCTTTAAGAGCGGCTTTTTCTTGGTCTTTATGGACAACAAACATGATAGAAACTTCACTAGAACCTTGAGACATCATTTGGATGTTGATGTTGTTCTCAGATAAGGCACGAGTGGCTGTAGCAGTTACCCCGATATGACGCTTCATTTTTTCCCCAACAATCATAATGATAGAGAGGTCGTGTTCGATTTCAGCGTGGTCTACCTCTGCTTTTTGGACTAATTGACGAAGGATTTCTTCTTCCTTGATCGGAGTTAATTCTCGTGAACGTAAGATGATAGACAGGTCATCGATACCAGTTGGCATATGTTCCCAACCAATATTAAGGTCCTCAAGGATCTGAAGAACTTTACGACCAAAACCGATTTCGCGGTTCATCAGATATTTAGACATATTAATGCTGACAAAGCCAGAATCACCAGCGATCCCAACAACTGGGAATTTGTCGCTGCTATGTTGTAGCACAATGCGAGTACCTGGGTGGTCTGGATTGTTGGTATTTTTAATGACAAGAGGAATTTTCCCACGGTAGGCTGGTAGAAGTGCTTCATCGTGTAGTACAGAGAATCCAGCATAGGCCAATTCACGCATTTCACGGTAGGTCAATTCAGGGATAGAGTGTGGCTTATGGATAATACCAGGGTGAGCTGCAAAGATTCCGTCTACATCAGTAAAGTTTTCATAGAGGTCAGCCTTGACACCAGCAGCGATGATGGAACCAGTAATATCTGATCCCCCACGTGAGAAGGTACAAATTTGATCTTCTTTCGTAACACCGAAGAAACCAGGGATAACAAGAACTTCAGTTGAATTTGTCAATTCCTCGATTTTATCGTAACTTGATGGGATGATACGTGCATTTCCAGGTTCGCTCGTAACGACGATACCAGCTTCTCTAGGATGAACATAACGCGCCTCCAAGCCATTTTGGTTAAAGTAGGCTGCAATCAATTTGGCATTGTTGTTTTCCCCTGCAGCAAGGAAGGTATCGTAAAGAAACTTATTCTCTTCAATTGGAAGAGTTGCAAGAGCACGGATGCTTTTTGAAATTTTATCTAAAACGGCTGGTTTAAGACCTAATTCGCTAACCATAGCAGCATAGCGATCAATAATCCAGTTTTGGCTTTTACTAATGTCATTTCCAGCTACATAGTCGCGGTAGTATTTAATTAAGGCGTCTGTAACCTTAGTGTCTTCAGAATTACGTTTACCAGGGGCAGATACAACCACAAAACGACGTTCTGGGTCACTTTTGACAATATTTAAAACTTTTTCTAATTGACTAGCAGAGGCAAGCGAGCTTCCACCAAATTTAACAACCTTCATAAGAACTCCTAAAGTAAGTATTTTATACGATTATAGCAGAAAGAGGGGCTTTTTTCAATCTGGAAAATGTCCTATATAATTGTTTGAAAGTCTCATCAGGAAATCTTATAATAAAGGTGTAGGAGGAAAGATTCTTCTAATGAAAGGAGTTGGGAAAGATGATTAAAAGAGTAATTTGTTTAATACTACTAGTCCTGACCTTCGTGATGATTCCTACAAATATCGGAGCAAGTTCTCATCCTCTTCCCAGTGGTCGTTTGACCGGAGAGGAATTAGCGATGGAGTATGCGCAAGAGCGTCAGATTTCAGTTGAGAGGGCAAAAATTATCTTATCTATCGGCTTGTCAGATAGTAAGGCAAGGACCTATCGGATTCTCTCTGAAAAGATTATCGTCAATCCTGACTATGAAGCTAGAATCAAGTTTTATTGTCGAACAGATGAAAGTGGACAATTTAGAGGAATCACGAAACTCTTAGCTACAAGTCTGGTCAACAAGGACGGAGACAAGGAAGTTCCTTTTACAGGAAATCTTTTTGCCTACCTTGAAGATCCAAATCGTGTTTTTCACATGGTTTCAGGAGAATTCTACCACAAGGGATCCAACCAAGAACAGCTTTATCAGAGAGAAGGAGGACGAATGCTTGAAGTGATTTATGATTTCATGGATGATACAAGTACTGGTTTTCCTGTATTTTTAGAGACCAAACTAAGATTTTAAAATCGGCCGAGACACTTTCGGTCGATTTTTCTCTTGTCTAATAAGCTGGAAAAAGATATAATTTGAAAACAAAATAATTTAAACATCATTGTAAATTAAAAGGAGTGGTTATGGATCATATTCTCTATCAAGTTCAAGACGATTTAGCGATATTAACTTTAAATCGTCCTGAGGTGGCCAATGGTTTTCATATTCCTATGTGTCAAGAAATTCTAGAAGCATTGGAATTGGCTGAAAAAGATGATTCGATTTCGTTTATTCTTATTAATGCTGCCGGCAAAGTCTTCTCTGTTGGGGGCGATCTAGTAGAAATGAAACGTGCTGTCGATGAGGATGATATTGCCTCCCTTACCCAAATCGCGGAGTTGGTAAATACGATTTCTTATAAGATTAAACAAATCCCTAAACCAGTCATTATGGAGGTGGATGGAGCAGTTGCTGGGGCAGCGGCTAATATGGCTTTGGCAGTTGATTTCTGTATTGCTTCTGACAAAGCTAAATTCATCCAGGCCTTTGTAGGTGTGGGCTTGGCTCCAGATGCGGGAGGTTTATTCTTGCTTACACGATCACTTGGTGCGACTCGGGCAACGCAATTAGCTATGACGGGTGAAGCTTTCACAGCAGAAAAAGCACTGGAAGCTGGAGCAGTCTATCGTCTTTGTGCTAGTGATCAATTAGAAAAGACAAGAGAGCAACTATTGAAGAAGTTGAGACGAGGTTCTTCTAACTCCTATGCTGCTATTAAGAAGTTAGTCTGGGAGAGCGAGTTTAAGCAGTGGCACGAGTATGCACAGCTAGAATTGGAATTGCAAAAATCTCTATCTTATACGGAGGATTTCAAAGAAGGTGTTCGTGCACATTCTGAGAGAAGACGTCCAAAATTTATCGGAAAATAAAAAAATACTTGCACAATTCTTTGAAGTTTGATATACTTTTTTTGTCAAATGTTTTGATAGTTAAACTTTTTTGATAAGGGAGGGAAGAGAATTGGACTACCAACGGATCAATGACTATTTAACATCTATTTTTAATAACGTCCTGGTGATTGAGGAAGTGAGTTTGCGAGGTAGTCGTTTCAAGGACATCTCTATCAAGGAAATGCACACGATTGATGTGATTGGTAAGTTTCCAGATGTGACACCAAGTCAAGTGTCCAAAGAGTTGATGGTAACTCTAGGAACAGTGACAACTAGCTTGAACAACTTGGAACGAAAAGGTTACATCGAACGCTTACGTTCAGATCAGGATCGTCGTGTAGTACATCTTCATTTGACCAAGAAAGGTCGACTCGTACATCGTCTCCATAAACGTTTCCACAAGGCCATGGTCGAAAGAATTATCGAAGGCATGAGTCCAGAGGAAATGGACGTCATGAGTAAAGGTTTGACCAATCTTTATCAATTTTTGGAGGATTTGAAATAATGGCTTTTGCGAAAATAAGCCAGGTTGCTCATTATGTACCAGAGCAGATTGTCACAAATGAGGATTTAGCTCAGGTTATGGATACGAGTGATGAATGGATTTCAAGTCGAACTGGGATTAAGGAACGTCGCATTTCTAAGGCAGAATCAACAGGAGATTTGGCAACGGCAGTTGCAAAACAACTCCTAGAGAAGTCAGGGATTTCTGCTGAAGAGTTGGATTTTATCATTCTAGCTACGATGACACCTGACTCGATGATGCCTTCAACAGCCGCTCGTGTTCAGGCTAAAATCGGCGCTCATAAGGCTTTTGTCTATGACTTAACAGCTGCCTGTAGTGGCTTTATCTTTGCCCTATCAACTGCAGAGAAGTTTATCTCTTCAGGAGCTTATCGTAAGGGTCTAGTTATCGGTAGTGAAACCATGTCAAAAGCTTTAGACTGGTCGGATCGCTCAACTGCTGTCCTATTTGGAGATGGAGCTGGGGGCATCTTGTTAGAAGCAAGCGAAGAGCCACATTTCCTAGCGGAGAGTCTCAATAGCGATGGTTCGCGTAGTGAGTGTTTGACCTTTGGACAGACTGGTTTAACTTCACCATTTTCAAATCAAGAAAAGCCCGATGCTTTCTTGAGAATGGATGGCCGAGCAGTTTTTGATTTTGCGATTCGAGATGTTGCGAAGTCTATAAAAAATACCATAGAAGAGAGTCCTCTGTCGGCAGAAGAACTAGATTATCTCTTGCTTCATCAAGCTAATATCCGCATTCTAGATAAGATGGCTAGAAAGATCGGTGTAGATCGAGACAAGCTTCCTGCCAATATGACCAAGTATGGAAATACCAGTGCGGCAAGTATTCCGATCCTATTTTCAGAGTGTGTAGAGGAAGGGCTCATTCGTTTGGATGGTAGCCAAAAAATTCTCTTGTCAGGCTTCGGTGGAGGTTTGACATGGGGCACGCTTATTGTTACAATTTAGGTAATCATGTGGTGAACACATTGTTATAAAAACTATTTATTTTAAAGGAGTCTATCATGGCAGTATTTGAAAAAGTACAAGAAATTATCGTTGAAGAACTTGGGAAAGACGCATCAGAAGTAACACTTGAATCTACTTTTGATGATTTGGATGCAGATTCATTGGACTTGTTCCAAGTGATCTCAGAAATTGAAGATGCTTTTGATATCCAAATCGAAGCTGAAGATAACTTGAAAACAGTTGGCGACTTGGTTGCTTACGTTGAAGAGCAAACAAAATAATTAAAATAAAAGAAGAAGGAGTAGGGGGAACCCGCTCCCTCTTGTTTAGGTAATAGTTTGACTGTCAAATTATAATGTAGTCGAACTATTACGTAAGCAAGACGTATGGAGGCACTATGAAAACACGTATTACAGAATTATTGAATATTAAATATCCTATCTTCCAAGGTGGAATGGCTTGGGTTGCAGATGGTGACCTTGCTGGAGCTGTTTCAAAAGCAGGTGGTCTCGGTATCATTGGTGGAGGAAATGCTCCTAAAGAAGTGGTTAAGGCTAATATTGATAAGATTAAATCATTAACAGACAAACCTTTTGGTGTCAACATTATGCTTCTGTCTCCATTCGTTGAAGATATTGTCGACCTTGTGATTGAAGAAGGAGTTAAGGTAGTCACAACTGGCGCAGGAAACCCAAGTAAATACATGGAGCGATTCCATGAAGCGGGGATTACCGTTATTCCTGTAGTTCCTAGTGTTGCTTTGGCGAAACGCATGGAAAAAATCGGTGCAGACGCTATCATTGCAGAAGGTATGGAAGCAGGAGGACACATCGGTAAACTAACAACTATGACCCTGGTTCGTCAAGTTGCAGCTGCTGTTTCTATTCCTGTTATCGCTGCAGGAGGTATTGCAGACGGTGAGGGAGCTGCCGCTGGATTTATGCTTGGTGCAGAAGCCGTGCAAGTGGGAACTCGTTTTGTAGTTGCTAAAGAATCAAACGCCCATCCAAACTATAAAGCTAAAATTTTAAAAGCTCGTGATATTGATACAACGATTTCGGCACAACATTTTGGACACGCAGTTCGTGCCATTAAAAACAAATTGACTCGTGATTTCGAGCAAGCTGAAAAAGATGCCTTTAAACAAGAAAATCCAGATTTAGAAATCTTTGAACAAATGGGTGCAGGAGCCTTAGCTAAGGCTGTTGTCCATGGGGATGTGGATGGCGGTTCAGTGATGGCCGGCCAGATTGCAGGTTTGGTATCTAAAGAAGAAACTGTTGAAGAAATCTTAAAAGATATTTACTACGGTGCAGCTGAGAAAATTCAAAAAGAAGCCGCTCGATGGGCAGGAGTTACAAGAAATGACTAAAACAGCCTTTCTATTTGCAGGTCAAGGAGCCCAGTACCTTGGAATGGGACGTGAACTATACGACCAATATGCTATCGTCAAGGAAACAATTGACCAAGCTAGCCAAGTATTAGGCTATGACCTCCGTGACTTGATTGATAATGATGAAACAAAGCTACATCAGACTCGTTACACGCAGCCAGCTATTTTAGCTACATCAGTTGCTATTTACAGACTATTAAAGGAGAAAGGTTACCAGCCTGATATGGTGGCAGGTTTGTCTCTTGGAGAATATTCTGCCCTTGTAGCTAGTGGTGCCTTGGATTTTGAAGATGCAGTAGCTCTAGTTGCTAAACGTGGGTCTTATATGGAAGAAGCAGCACCAGCAGGATCAGGGAAAATGGTAGCTGTGCTTAATACACCAGTTGAAGTGATCGAAAAAGCTTGTCAAGAAGCTTCTCAACTTGGTGTTGTAACTCCAGCTAACTACAATACGCCGAGTCAAATTGTTATTGGTGGGGAGGTAGCTGCAGTAGATCGTGCAGTTGAACTTTTGCAAGAAGCGGGAGCAAAACGTTTGATTCCGCTCAATGTTTCTGGACCTTTCCATACAGCTTTATTGGAATCTGCAAGTCAAAAACTAGCTCAAGCCTTAGAAGATGTTGAGTTTTCTGACTTTGCTTGTCCACTTGTTGGAAATACAGAAGCGAAGGTCATGGAAACAGAACGAATTGCAGAACTCTTAACTCGTCAAGTTAAGGAACCCGTTCGTTTTTATGAGAGTATTGCAGTCATGCAAGAAGCGGGTGTCACTCGTTTTATCGAAGTTGGCCCTGGTAAAGTCTTGTCAGGATTTGTCAAAAAAATTGATAAAACAGCTCAACTTTCTAATGTGGAAGATCAAGCAAGCTTACAAGTACTCTTAGAAAATTAGACTAATGTGGTAGAAGTTCTGAAAGGAGAAAAATGAAACTAGAACAGAAAAATGTCTTTATTACAGGCTCAAGTCGAGGAATTGGTCTTGCCATTGCTCATAAATTTGCTAGCTTGGGAGCTAACGTTGTCTTGAATAGTCGTGGTGAAATCTCCGAGGAGCTTCTAAACGAGTTTAAACCATATGGGGTCAAGGTACTTGCTATTTCTGGTGATGTCTCAGACTTCACAGATGCAAAACGTATGGTAGACCAAGCCATTGAAGAGCTGGGTTCAGTTGATGTCCTCGTTAATAATGCTGGGATTACTCAAGATACTCTCATGCTTAAGATGACGGAAGAAGATTTTGAGAAGGTCTTGAAAGTCAATTTGACAGGGGCTTTCAATATGACACAATCAGTCTTAAAACCGATGATAAAAGCTCGCGAAGGAGCTATCATCAATATGTCTAGTGTTGTTGGTCTGATGGGAAATATTGGTCAAGCCAACTACGCTGCTTCCAAGGCTGGTTTGATTGGATTTACTAAATCAGTAGCACGTGAAGTTGCTAATCGCAATGTTCGCGTCAATGCCATTGCTCCAGGAATGATCGAATCAGATATGACTGCAGTTCTATCTGATAAGGTGAAAGAAGCCATGTTGGCACAAATTCCGATGAAACAATTTGGCCAAGTTGAGCAAGTCGCAGAGGTGACAGCCTTTCTTGCAAGTCAAGATTATCTAACGGGACAAGTCATCGCAATTGATGGTGGACTAACCATGCAATAAGAGTTAAAATAGAGGTATAAAAATGAAACTAAATCGAGTAGTAGTAACAGGTTATGGATTAACATCTCCGATTGGAAACACACCAGAGGAATTTTGGAACAGTCTAAAAAATGGAAAGATTGGAATCGGTGAAATCACTAAGTTTGATCACAGTGCTTTTGACGTTCATAATGCGGCAGAGATCCAGGATTTTCCGTTTGATAAATACTTTGTAAAAAAAGATACCAATCGTTTTGATGACTATTCTTTGTATGCCTTGTATGCAGCTCAAGAAGCAGTGAACAATGCTAATCTTGATGTAGAGACTCTTGATAGAGACCGCTTTGGTGTCATCGTTGCATCAGGTATCGGTGGGATTAAAGAAATCGAAGATCAAGTACTTCGACTTCATGATAAGGGACCAAAACGTGTAAAGCCATTGACACTTCCAAAAGCTTTGCCAAACATGGCGGCAGGGAATGTTGCTATGCGCTTTGGAGCAAATGGTATCTGTAAATCTATCAATACAGCTTGTGCTTCATCAAATGATGCTATCGGGGATGCCTTCCGTTCTATCAAATTTGGTTTCCAAGATATCATGCTGGTTGGTGGTTCAGAATCATCTATTACTCCATTTGCGATTGCTGGTTTCCAAGCCTTAACAGCTCTTTCAACAACAGAGGACCCAACTCGTGCTTCTATTCCATTTGATAAGGATCGTAATGGATTTGTCATGGGTGAAGGATCAGGTATGTTGGTTCTTGAAAGTTTAGAGCATGCTGAAAAACGTGGTGCAACTATCTTAGCTGAAGTTGTTGGTTACGGTAACACTTGTGATGCCTACCATATGACTTCACCACATCCAGAAGGACAAGGTGCTATTAAAGCTATCAAACTTGCCTTGGAGGAAGCTGAAATCACACCAGACCAAGTAGCCTATGTCAATGCTCATGGTACCTCAACTCCTGCTAATGAAAAGGGAGAAAGTGGAGCGATTGTAGCTGTTCTTGGTAAGGAAGTACCTGTATCTTCAACGAAGTCATTTACAGGACACTTGCTAGGTGCAGCTGGTGCAGTTGAAGCAATTGCAACAATTGAAGCCATCCGTAACAACTATGTTCCAATGACAGCTGGAACAACAGAATTATCAGACTACATTGAAGCAAATGTTATTTATGGACAAGGCTTGGAACGTGAAATTCCTTATGCTATCTCAAATACTTTTGGATTTGGTGGGCATAATGCAGTTCTTGCTTTCAAACGTTGGGAGAATAAGTAAAGATGAATTTAAATGAAATCAAAGACTTGATGGCGCAGTTTGACCAGTCGAGCTTGAGAGAATTTTCTTATAAAAATGGAACGGATGAGTTGGTCTTCAGTAAGAATGAAGCAAAACTTGTTGCAGAAGCAAGTCCAGCACCTGCACCTACAGTTGCACCACAAGCTCCAACTTCAACACCAGCTGCAGAAGCAGTTTCAGAATCAAGTGTTACTGAATCTGTAGCTGAAGGAGATCTAGTAGAGAGTCCACTTGTCGGAGTTGCTTACTTGGCTGCTGGACCAGACAAACCTAATTTTGTTTCAGTCGGTGATACTGTTAAAAAAGGTCAAACCTTGGTCATCATCGAAGCCATGAAAGTTATGAACGAAATTCCAGCACCTAAAGATGGTGTTGTAACAGAAATTCTAGTTGAAAATGAAGAAATGGTTGAGTTCGGGAAAGGCTTGGTACGTATCAAATGATTGATATTCAAGGAATTAAAGAAGCTTTGCCTCACCGCTATCCTATGCTCTTAGTGGATCGTGTTTTGGAAGTCAGTGAAGATACAATCGTTGCCATTAAAAATGTGACGATTAACGAACCTTTCTTCAATGGACACTTTCCAGCCTACCCTGTGATGCCAGGTGTCTTGATCATGGAAGCTTTGGCACAAACAGCAGGTGTTTTGGAATTATCAAAACCTGAAAACAAAGGGAAGCTGGTCTTCTACGCTGGTATGGACAAAGTTAAATTTAAAAAACAAGTTGTTCCTGGTGATCAGCTTGTCATGACAGCAACTTTTGTCAAACGTCGTGGCACAATCGCCGTAGTAGAAGCGAAGGCAGAAGTAGATGGTAAGCTTGCAGCAAGCGGTACTCTGACCTTTGCTATTGGAAACTAGGGAGGTTTTCCATGTTTCGTAAGATTTTAATTGCTAATCGTGGTGAAATTGCTGTTCGTATTATTCGTGCGGCACGAGAGTTAGGAATTGCAACAGTCGCTGTCTATTCGACTGCTGACAAGGAAGCTCTCCACACGCTTTTGGCTGATGAGGCTATCTGTATCGGCCCTGGGAAGGCTACAGAATCTTATCTGAACATCAATGCCATCCTATCAGCTGCGGTCTTGACTGAAGCTGAAGCTATTCACCCTGGATTTGGATTTTTAAGTGAAAATTCCAAATTTGCAACCATGTGTGAAGAAGTCGGTATCAAATTTATCGGACCATCAGCTCGTGTAATGGATATCATGGGTGATAAAATTAACGCCCGTGCTCAAATGATTAAGGCTAATGTGCCCGTCATTCCGGGTTCAGATGGAGAAGTTCATACTGCAGAAGAGGCCCTCACTATTGCCGAAAAAATTGGTTATCCAGTTATGCTGAAAGCTTCAGCTGGAGGTGGTGGTAAAGGGATTCGTAAGGTTGAAAAGGCAGAAGACCTTGTGTCAGCCTTTGAAACAGCCTCTAGTGAAGCCAAAGCCAACTTTGGTAATGGAGCGATGTACCTAGAGCGTGTGATCTATCCTGCTCGCCATATTGAAGTACAGATTCTTGCTGACCAGATGGGTCATGTTATTCACCTTGGTGAACGTGACTGTTCGCTGCAACGGAATAACCAAAAGGTTTTAGAAGAAAGTCCTTCGATTGCTATTGGAAAAACCCTTCGTAATGAAATTGGTGCAGCGGCAGTTCGTGCAGCAGAGTCTGTTGGTTACGAGAATGCTGGGACCATTGAATTCCTGCTAGATGAAGCAAGTGGTAAATTCTACTTTATGGAGATGAATACGCGTGTCCAAGTGGAACACCCGGTAACCGAATTTGTATCTGGTGTGGATATTGTCAAGGAACAAATCCGTATCGCAGCAGGTCAACCTTTGACCTTGAAGCAAGAAGATATTGTTCTAAAAGGACATGCTATTGAGTGCCGTATCAATGCGGAAAACCCAGCCTTTAATTTTGCACCAAGTCCAGGTAAGATTACCAATCTTTATCTACCGAGTGGTGGTGTCGGCTTGCGTGTTGACTCTGCAGTTTATCCAGGTTATACCATTCCGCCATACTATGATAGTATGATTGCTAAAATTATTGTTCATGGCGAAAATCGTTTTGATGCTCTCATGAAAATGCAACGAGCTCTTTATGAACTCGAAATTGAAGGGGTTGTCACCAATGCTGATTTCCAACTCGACTTGATTTCAGATCGTCGGGTGATAGCAGGGGACTACGATACTTCATTCTTGATGGAAACTTTCTTACCACACTATCAAGAAAAACAATAATGTAATACTCTTCGAAAATCTCTTCAAACTGCGTCAGCTTCGCCTTGGATTATATATGTGACTGACTTCGTCAGTCTTATCTACAACCTCAAAGCAGTGCTTTGAGCAACCTGCGGCTAGCTTCCTAGTTTGCTCTTTGATTTTCATTGAGTATAAAAATAGTATAAGACTGAAAAGGGGGATGTATGGCTCTATTTAGTAAAAAAGATAAATATATTCGAATCAATCCCAATCGTTCGACTGTAAATCAACCTCAGATCAAGCCAGAGGTTCCAGATGAGCTCTTCTCCCAATGTCCAGGTTGTAAATATACGATTTACCAAAAGGACTTGGGGAGTGAGCGTATATGCCCTCACTGTGGCTATACCTTCCGTATTTCAGCTCAAGAGCGTTTAGCTTTAACCATTGATATGGGTACATTTTTGGAAATGTTTAAAGGGATTGAGACCCAGGATCCTTTGAATTTTCCAGGCTATCGTAAAAAATTGACTTTGATGCGTGAAAAGACAGGTCTTGATGAGGCTGTTGTAACAGGAACAGCTTTGATTAAGGGAGAGAAGGTTGCCCTTGGCATCATGGATTCTAACTTTATTATGGCGTCAATGGGGACAGTTGTTGGTGAGAAAATCACTCGCTTGTTCGAATATGCGACCGCTGAAAAATTACCTGTCGTATTGTTTACAGCTTCTGGCGGAGCACGTATGCAGGAAGGAATCATGAGCTTGATGCAGATGGCCAAAATCTCTGCCGCAGTCAAACGTCATTCCAATGCAGGTCTCTTTTATCTGACAATCCTTACAGACCCGACGACTGGAGGAGTAACAGCTTCCTTCGCTATGGAAGGGGATATCATCTTGGCAGAACCCCAAAGTTTGGTAGGTTTTGCTGGACGCCGTGTGATTGAAAATACAGTAAGAGAAGATTTACCAGAAGATTTCCAGAAAGCAGAGTTTCTTCTAGAGCATGGCTTTGTAGATGCAATTATTAAACGGCGAGAATTGCCAGATACGATTGCTCGATTAGTAAGGTTACATAAGGGGGATTGTTGATGAATATTGCAAAAATCGTCAGAGAAGCACGTGAACAAACCCGCTTAACTGCCTTGGACTTCGCAACAGGAATTTTTGATGATTTTATTGAGCTGCATGGGGACCGCTCCTTCCGTGATGATGGTGCTATTATTGGTGGTATCGGTTGGTTGGGAGACCAAGCAGTGACTGTTGTTGGAATCCAAAAAGGTAAAAGTTTACAAGATAATCTTAACCGTAACTTTGGTCAACCTCATCCTGAAGGTTACCGAAAAGCCCTTCGTTTGATGAAGCAAGCAGAAAAGTTTGGTCGTCCAGTTGTAACCTTTATCAATACTGCGGGTGCCTATCCTGGTGTAGGAGCAGAAGAACGTGGTCAAGGTGAAGCCATTGCACGTAACCTCATGGAAATGAGCGATCTTAAGGTGCCAATTATTGCCATTATTATCGGTGAAGGGGGCTCTGGTGGAGCTCTAGCTCTAGCAGTAGCTGACCGTGTTTGGATGCTAGAAAACTCTATCTATGCAGTTCTCAGTCCCGAAGGCTTTGCTTCTATCTTGTGGAAAGATGGCACGCGTGCCATGGAAGCAGCTGAGTTGATGAAAATCACTTCACATGAACTTTTGGAGATGGAAGTCGTAGATAAGGTTATTTCAGAGAGAGGCCTCTCTGCCAAAGAGCTGCTAGCTCGTGTAAAAAATGAACTTCAAACAGAAATTGAACAATTAAAACAATTACCGTTGGAGAAACTTTTGGAAGAGCGTTATCAACGCTTTAGAAAATATTAAAAAGACAGCTAGAACTAAAAAAGGTTCTAGCTTTTTGGTTTCTCTCAAAAATTCATTTCAGGATTAAAAATTGACAGTTGAGGAAATGGGCAATAAAATAAGATAAAAAAGATGTATACTATAGATGTAAGCTTACAAAAATTTATTTTTAAGGAGGTACTTGAAATGACAGGTACAGATACATTTACAGTTCTTTCAATGGAGGACTTAGAACAAGCCTCAGGTGGTGTTATGGTTTGGTTGGCCGGTGATAGAGATTGGTCTTGGCCCTATGCGTATAGTATTGCAACAGATCAGAAAACTATACTTGCTGATATAACTAGACGTGCTTATGGAGTTGGCTTTTGATACATTAAAGGAGTGAGTATGAAAAAACTAGGGCATTTGGGAGTCTTCATCTTACTGGTATTTTTATCGATTTATCTACCAGAGTTAGGGATTATGCATCTGACTAAGTTTTTAGGATGGGGGATAGATGGTTATTCTATCTTTTTAACAGTTGAAGTAATAGCTCTTTTGCTATTATTTATCTACTGGCTCAAGAAGAAAGAGATGCTCTATATTTTTGAAAAAAAGGGTTCAAAGAAGTCAAGATTCTTTTACCTTGTAGTTGGTCTAGTGGCTACTTATTTTGATCGTCAATTGGTGGATGCTTTTCAGTTACAGTTTCATCACTTAATTGATAACAAGTATATCTTTCAAGACTTTCTTTCAGTCCTATACTCCAATGGGCAACCAACTTTTCTATCAACTGTTCTCAGTTTTAGTTTAACAGTAGTCGTCGGACCTATATTGGAGGAACTGATTCATAGAGGGTATTTTATGAATACCTTCTTTCCAAACTCCAAGTATTATCTGGATGTTATCTTATCAGCCCTTATCTTTGGAATCAGTCATTTGGTGTTTTCCCATCGCGATCCTATCAGTTTGATCATTTATAGTTTAGGCGGTCTCTTCTATGCCCTGGTCTATCGTTGGACAAAGAACTTAAAAATTACCATCCTATGCCATAGTTTTTTCAACTTTCTCACTTATGCCAAGCCCATCTGGATATTTGTTTATAATTATGTCTATTACCACTTTTTTAGATAGTGGAAGGCAAAGAAAAAAGTGTTTGATAATTGTCAAACACTTTTTCTATATTATTTAATCTTCTTCTGTCACAAATTGACTAAGGAGTCCATTGATGAAACGGGCTGACTTTTGATCTGAAAAGCTCTTAGCAAGTTCAATCGCTTCGTTAACAGCTACGAGTTGAGGAGTATCAAATGAAGTGATTTCAAAAACTCCTAGGCGTAGTAAATTCTTTTCTACCAAAGTCAGACGATCGATGGTCCAACCAGTTTTCAAATGTTGAGTGATTTGTTTGTCCAGATCATCCTTTTTAGCTTGGACACCAGAAACGAGCTCTACAAGGAAGTTAGGAAGTTGAACGTCTGTATCTTCGCGATCATGTGTGTAGGCGAAGCGACAAGCAGTTTCTAGATCTGAACCAAATTCAAGACTCATCAAGGCTTGGAAAGCACACTTACGTAGTTCACGTCTAGATTCTAATAATGGACTAGTCATTGAGGAAGTCCTCGTCGAATAAGTCTTTCAATTCTGGTTTTGGTGTTTTATCTGGAACGATACCTGCAACGTGAATGTTGACAGCAGAGATTTCAACATCAGCCATGTTACGGACAGCATCCTTAACAGCTTTCTGGATAGCCATAGCAACCTTAGGAACTTTGACACCGTACTCTAGGTAGAGATAGATATCAGCTGTGAGCTCATCGTTTGCTTCTTTTAGATATACGCCACGACCAAGAGAAAGTTTTGAAAGGGTGTCAGATACTGATTTGTTTGAAAAAGAGTGTACGCCTTCAACTTTCGCAGTTGCAATAGCAATGATTTTTTCAAGTACACGTGGGGCGATGACGATTTCGCCAAGTTGTTCTTCAATTCCCATAGAATGACCTCTTTCTAGTTTCTAGAGATTAGGCGCGAGAAACGTAAGTTCCTTCTGCAGTGTTGATAATCAATTTTTGACCTGCTTCGATGAAGTCTGGAACGTTTACAACAAGACCAGTTTCCATTGTTGCTGGTTTACCAGAACCGGTAACAGTAGCACCTTTAATAGATGGTTGTGTTTCAGCAACTGTCAATTCAACAGTAGTTGGTACAGTCACACCGATTACTTCAGTTCCGTAGAATTGGATTTTTACATCTGAGTTTTCAAGGATGTAAAGCAATTCGTTTTCAACATTCACAACAGGAATTTCGTATTGGTCGTACGTTTCTGTATTCATGAAGTAAGCTGTGTCGTCCATTTTGTACAAGTATTGAGCTGGAACTGTTTCGATGATCGCTTGCTCAAATTTTTCTTCTGGGCGGTAGCTTGTTTCAAAAGTTGAACCAGTACGGACATCACGCAATTTCATACGCATGATAGTGTTTCCTTTACCTGGTTTGTGGTGGCTAGCTTCCAAAACGCGGATCAATTTTCCTTCAGCTGTTTCAAAAGTCATACCAGCCTTTAGTTTACTTGCTTCAATCATGATTTTACCTCTTTAATAAATAGTTTACTCTTTATTGTACCATAAAATGCAATAATTCTCAAATATCAGATGAGCTTGAATTAGTTGACTGGTACGATATTTCCTTCTTCATCTTTGGTTACGAGAACATACTTACCGTCTACCTCGATGTAAAAGTTCTTGCTTGCAGTTTGCCCGTTATTTTGAACAGGGGCTTGAGTTTGGGCTTGTTGGTTGAGTTGACCACCAAGTGTTTGTCCTAGGTTCATTCCCATAATCATGTTCATACCATTGCCATTGCCTTCATTGTTAGCAGCAGCGATGAGAGCTTCATTACGAGCACGACGTTCTTCAATCTCAATCGTATTGTACTTCATAGCGACAAGCTCGCTATCAAGCTTACGGACAATATCTAAGCTTTCTTGATCATAGCTCAAATCTTCAAGCAGGATGTTGGTTGTTTCAATCCCATAAAGTCCAGCCCACACCTTGTTAACTTCTTGTTTAGCTAGCTCATTGAAAGTATCTTGATTGGCATTAAGGCTATAGATATCTACCTTGTTTTCATTGGTAAATTTAGCAATTGCAATGGCAATCTTTGGTGCGATATTTTGTCGGAGTGTTCCTTGAGCTACATTTTGTAATGTAAAGGCTTTATGGTCTTCAATTTGTTGACTGATGGAGCTAACATAGAATAGGACTGGATCAGCAACTTTGATATCAAACAAGCCATAGAAACGGATGTTGAGCAGTTGTTGATAACGTTCACTGAAATATTCTACAGCATTCTGTGTACCGAATTTATTTCCGGCAACGGGTTGCATACGAATAAAGATGATTTCTTGTTGGGTAATGACTTGACCGCCAAAAGAGAAGCGGTTTTTGAAGTTTTCCCAAGTACCCTTTATACCACCTTTTTCAAGGAGCCAGGCATTATCTCCTGAACGCCATTCGTGGCTACCAGCTTCTAAGACATCTCCAAGGAAGGTACCGTTGTTCACTAGAATAGCGACATAGCCTTGAGGCACAATGACGACACTACCATCTGTTAGTAGTCCAGTGTTTTGATTGCTTTGTCTAGATTTACCATCTGGATCTTTTGAAAGAAGTTGGCCTTTAATGGCCAAAGCATCGGCTGTTAGGTTATTTGGAAGTACGATAGCTTCTTTAAATTTGCTATCGTTGAAACTATTAAGCCCTGAAGATAGAGCGGCACGAATAAATCCCATAATTTCCTCCTAATTATAAAGTTCGTCTTCATCCACAACATCGTAGGTATCGAGTACCCATTGGTTTGGACTACGTGTGAGCTCAGCTCCGCAGTATTCACATTGGCTAATAGCTGAGATTTTCAATGGTGCACCACAGTTTGGACAGTGGTCGCTAACAGCTTCATCTTGAACACTGTTTTCGGTTTGGCTACCATGTTTGCGGATGAAGTTCATTTGATAGACTGTAAACAAGTCCTCTTGAGGATCACCTTCGATGACACGTTTGCTTTGGTCTTCAATGACATAGTCTCTGAGTGTAGATGACAAGATAACAACAAGGGTATCGTTACCATCAGGATTTTCATAGAAATCTTTGATGCGGATATTTTCAACATAGACTTTTTCTAAAACATTGGTTGTTTTTGCCCGAATATGATCTTCGAGTTGTGTACTATGTTGGGAATAGAGACTAGTACTTTCGAGAGAGCGAACCAAATTCCAATCCTTTTTAGTCCAGGCTGCCTGCAACTGAATATAGACTTCTTTAACCCATGAAGCGAAGGCATCAGCATCAAAGTTTGGATCGCCATATTTGATACGACTAACAGCTAGTGTGTTGTGTTCTACTCGACGATGGCTAGGTGGATTATATCCAGTTGAACTACCGTAAGACTTGCCAGAAGATGAATTCAGGTCGTTTAGATATTTGATGAACATGTAGAGTAAGAAACCTCCAACACCAAACATGATAAGCATGTTCATACCAGTACCTAAAGAACCACCTGAACTAGAGGAGCTACTTCCAGAGCGATAGCTACTTTTATAAGAGGAGCTGCGACTTGAGCTACTGCGGCTGCTACTTCTTGAACTGCTTCGGCTAGAGCTACCACTTCGCGAATGGCCAACGCCAGCATCAATTGAGTTAAATGGTGTGAAGAATAACAACAATAAACAAGTGGCGAGAAGAGTATATAACTTTTTCATATGTCTCCTAACTATGTGAGTATAAAAATAGTTTTTGCTAAATTTTATGTCTATAAAGAGTTTTGGAGTTTTATAGTTTTATTTTCAATAAACCACCCTATAATCCAACCAAATACGAGTATATAATTCTCGATAGCACCAATTGCATTAACAGGAGAATGATATTCAATAAAATTTAACAAATGATTTGTTCCTATTCCTATACCACCAATAATGAGGGCAAGAAGGGCAATTCGCAGGTAAAACCAATCGTACTTAATATTAACGGCAAGAATAATAATTAAGACAGCTAGATTCCAAATTCCAATTTCTCTTTGCCATCCTGCAGAAATACCGTAACCAGAATGCTCTCCCATATATGATGGAAGAAAGATTTGTAGAATAGAAGCACCCAACATGGCGACAATAACTAAAATAAATAGTACTCGTAAAAATTTGTTCATTTATTCTCCTTATTCTATTTTTTAGTAGAAAAGGCTATTAACAAAAGTATATTTACTCGTTCTCTTTCAACTTAGCCAATTCTTGGGCAAGTAGTTTAAGGGCTACTTGTGGGTTGGCTTGGCCTTTGGTTGCTTTCATAAGGAATCCTGTGAAGGCCTTGTCTGCGTTACGTTTGCCTGACTTGAAGTCGGCAACAGCAGCTTCGTTATCCGCAAAGACTTGATGAATAATTGGAATCAAAACATCAGGATCTGAGATTTGCACCAAACCAGCTTTTTCAACGTATTCACGCGCTCCGCCGCCATTTTTAGCTAGGTGAACAAAGACTTTCTTGGCAATCTTAGATGAAATCGTACCATCTTCGATGATAGCAATCATTTCAACCAAGTTTTCAGGTGTCAATTCGATTTGTTCCAGTGTCTTACCTTCGGCGTTCAAGAATTGAGCGACTTCACCTTGGAGCCAGTTAGAAACTTGTTTAGCATCGCCACCGAGGGCGACAGCTTTTTCAAAGAAATCAGAAGTGACTTTATTGGCAGTCAACTGACTAGCATCGTAGTCTGATAGACCAAGGTCAGATACGTAGCGAGCACGGCGTTCTTTTGGAAACTCTGGCAATTCAGTACGCATTTCCTCAATCCACTCATCTGAGATTTCAAAGAGTGGTAGGTCTGGCTCTGGGAAGTAGCGGTAGTCTGCAGCCCCTTCCTTGACACGCATGAGTATAGTTGCCTTGTTCGCTTCATCATAACGGCGTGTTTCTTGGCGGATTTGACCACCTGAACGAAGGATTTCAGCCTGACGTTGCACTTCGTATTCAAGACCTTTACGAACGTTTGAGAAGGAGTTGAGGTTCTTCAACTCAGTCTTGGTACCAAATTTCTCTTGACCATAAGGACGAAGCGAGATGTTAGCATCCACACGCATAGAACCTTCTTCCATCTTAACATCAGAGATACCAGCATATTGGATCACTTCCTTGAGGGCTGTTAGATAAGCGTAGGCTTCTTCTGGTGAGCGCATGTCGGCTTCAGATACAATCTCAATCAATGGCACGCCTTGACGATTAAGGTCGACATAAGAGAAACCATCTGTACCGTGGGTGTTCTTACCAGCGTCTTCCTCTAGGTGAGCACGCTCGATACCGATTTTCTTAGTTGTACCGTCTTCTAGCTCCACTTCAATCCAGCCGTTATAACCGATTGGCTCATCAAATTGAGAAATTTGATAGGCTTTAGGATTATCTGGATAGAAGTAGTTCTTACGGTCAAAGTGCATCTTCTTATGGATGTCCATGTTGAGGGCAAGAGCTGCCTTGATACCAGCGTCGACAACACCCTTATTGAGAACTGGCAGTACGCCAGGGAAAGACCAGTCAATCACATTTGTGTTGGCATTTTGGTCATTTCCGAAGTGGGCAGAAGTAGGTGAGAAGATTTTTGAATTGGTGTTGAGCTCTACGTGGACTTCAAGTCCAATGACTGTTTCAAAGTTCATTAGTTATCACCTCCAAAAATCACGGGTTGTTGTTTGTGGTAGTCTGTTGTTGCTTCAAAAGCAGCAGCAGCTTGGTAGATAGTCTCTTCTGAGTATTTAGGACCAATCAATTGGAGCCCGACAGGTAGACCTTGAGCAAATCCTGCAGGAATTGAAATTCCTGGTAGACCAGCCAAGTTGACTGGGATGGTCAAGAGGTCAGCCAAGTACATGGCAACTGGATCGTGGTTGAGTGAATCCAAATCAAAGGCCACGCTTGGAGCTGTTGGACCAAGGATGAGATCGTAATCTGCAAAGACTTTTTCAAAATCTTGGATGATGAGGGTACGAACTTGACCAGCCTTCTTGTAGTAGGCATCGTAATAACCTGATGAAAGGCTGAAAGTTCCAAGCATGATACGACGTTTCACTTCATCACCAAATCCTTGGCTGCGAGTATTAACGTAAATCTCGTCCAAGTTTTTAGCATCTTCAGCACGGAAACCATAGCGGATACCGTCAAAACGTTGCAAGTTTGAAGAAGCTTCAGATGAAGCGATGATGTAGTAAACTGCAACCCCGTATTTAGAGTGTGGAAGGCTGACTTCTTCTACAACTGCACCAAGTTTTTCAAAGTGCTTAGCGGCGTTGAGGATAGTTTCTTTAACTTCTGGGTCAATCCCTTCACCAAGGTATTCCTTAGGCAAAGCAATTTTCATGCCCTTGATGTCTTGTCCGATTTTTGAAGTAAAGTCGGCAATGCGGACAGGAGCAGAAGTAGAGTCTTTAGCATCTTGGCTGGCAATAGCATTGAGCAAGAGCGCATTTTCCTTAACAGTTGGAGCGAAAGGTCCAATCTGGTCTAATGAACTACCAAAGGCAATCAGACCAAAACGTGAAACTGTTCCGTAGGTTGGTTTGAGACCGACAATTCCGTTGAAGGCAGCCGGTTGGCGGATAGATCCACCTGTATCAGAACCAAGAGACAAACGGACTTGTCCTGAAGCTACAGAAGCTGCGGAACCACTAGATGATCCACCGGGAACCTTGCTGTGGTCCCAGGCATTTTTAGTTGCACCGTAGTAAGATGTTTCACCAGAACCACCCATGGCAAACTCGTCCATGTTGGTTTTCCCAACAACGATCATGCCCTTAGATTTTGCATTGGCAACAGCTGTCGCATCAAAGATTGGCTCGTAGTTATAAAGCATTTTTGAGGCTGCAGTTGTGAGGATGCCGTCTGTAGAGATATTATCCTTAACTGCTAGCGGAATTCCTGAAAGGACATTGTCAGCGTCAATTCCAGTTTCGTCAATAGCTTTAGCTTGAGCAAGAGCTTGATCTTCAGCGATAGTGACAAAGGCATTGATAGCTTCTTCACGCGCCTTGATATCGTCAAGTGTCGCTTGGGTAAGTTCTGTTGCTGAAATTTCCTTAGAGACAAGGAGATTGTGCAAGTCTTCAATGGTTTTATTGTTAAAAGTCATTAGGCATCTCCTCCATCGTCTAAGATAGCTGGTACCTTGATGTAGTAGTTATCTTTTTCAGGTACGTTTTTAAACAAGCGATCACGGTCTGTTCCTTCTTCAGCCACATCAGGGCGGAGTACGGTCTTGCGGTCGGCCATAGTCGTAGTTGGTGCGACACCAGTTGTGTCAACTTCGCCTAGCAACTCAACCATGTCAACAATTTTAGACAAGGTAGTCGCAAAGGCGGCAGTTTCTTCTTCTGAGAATTTTAATTTTGAAAGATTGGCAACGTGTGTTACCTCTTCTTGCGTAATTTTCATCTTGCATCCTTTCGTGAAATGATGATTATTTATCTGTTCTATTTTACCATATTTTCCTATAAATAAGGTAAGTCAAGTTGAAAAGAAGTAGAAATTGAAAAAAGGATTTTAATTCGATATAATGGTTGAAAATAGAAGCAAGAACAGCATTGGTTTTTAGTCGGCAAACAAGATGGAGACATTTACCGATTCGAATAAGTTAAGGAGAACATATGACAATTTGGGATTTACTTTTTACTAGTAAAAAAACAGTTTCTCCAGACTTGGGGACATGGTACATTTTGTTACCGACTTCTTTGCTAGTCATAGCTGCTCTATCAATTCGCTATGCCTCCTTTAAACCTTATCGAGATTTTTGGTATTGGGGTCAATTGATTCAATTACTGATTATCAACGCTTGGTATATTGCTGTGCGCCTGCCCCTGTCTGAGGCTCTCCCTTTTTACCATAGTCGCATGGCTATGTGGATGATTCTTTTTGCCCCTAATAAGACCTTTTTCAAACAATACTTTGCCTTGGTTGGAGTATTTGGTTCTATTATGGCTTTAGTTTATCCAGTTTTTTATCCGTTTCCTTTCCCTCATGTTTCCTCGGTCAACAATGTTTTCGGACACTGAGCCCTCTTGGCTAACTGCTTGATTTATCTTATTAGATATTATAAAGTTGAAAAAGGAGATGCTTGGAAAATATGTCAGATGACCTTTGGTGTCAATGCAATTATCTTTCTAGCCAACCTCTTGACAGGAGGGAATTATGGCTTTTTGAGTAATCCCCCTGTGATTGGGGATCATAGCGCCTTGGTTAATTATTTGATAGTAACCAGTCTGATGACAGGGATTCTCGTCCTCATCAATCAATTTGTTAAATACAAACATCAGAATAGTTAGCGAACAACTGAATTTATTGTTTTAAGGAGATTTTATGCATCATTTTATTACAAGAACCCAAACCACACCGCCTCCTATTCCCATTTTTTGGTACGGTGTCATGATAGGCCTTCTTGCACTGCCTATCTATGGATCTCTTACTTACTACAAAAATCCCAAATTTGTTCGATTATTTAAGTGGATTCAAATAGCGCAACTGCTAGCTCTTTACACTTGGTATATTGGTTTTGGCATTCCATTTTCAAATAGTCTGCCTCTTTACCATTGTCGTTTAGCCATGTTCGCAGTTATCTTCCTACCAGACAGATGGAAAACCAAGCAGTATTTTGCCCTTATGGGAGCTAGTGGAGCAGTATTTGCCTTGGGTTATCCGGTTTTTGATCCCTATGACTTTCCGCATATTACCAGTTTTTCATTCTTGATTGGACATTATGCTCTCCTGGTAAATTCACTTGTCTATCTCATGAACCACTACGATAAGACCCTGCTTAAAAAGTATCGAATCATCGTCTACACTTTTGTTCTTAATCTTTTTCTAGTTGGAGTCAATCAAGTGACAGGTGGAAACTATGGGCTTTTGAATACCACGCCTTTTATCCCAGATGCTCCTATTTGGATAAAATATCTGTTGGTTTCAATCATTCTATCTTCAGCCTTGGTGCTCTTTGATATCTTGTTTAAGAAACGCTGGCAAAAGAAAATGGCACTAGAATCAACTCTTTCATGATTTAGATTGTAAGCTAAAAGAAGATATAGAATTTGAGTCGACCAATCACAAAATATAAATTACAACATCCATTATTTAAAAGCAAGTCTATTATAGAGACCTGCTTTTTCTTGTGTAGGCGATTGAAAAACTCTCTAAAATCCGATATAATGGAGTGTTGAAAGGAATTTTAGGGTCCAATGTAACAAAGAGCGATTAGAAATTCAAATAATTCAAAAAAAGTAAAAAGAAAGAGAAGTTATGAGTATTCAAGAAGAAATCAAAAAACGTCGTACCTTTGCCATCATCTCCCACCCGGACGCTGGTAAAACGACTATCACTGAGCAATTGCTTTACTTTGGGGGAGAGATTCGTGAGGCAGGTACTGTAAAAGGGAAGAAGACAGGAAACTTTGCTAAGTCTGACTGGATGGATATCGAGAAACAACGTGGGATTTCGGTAACCTCATCTGTCATGCAGTTTGACTACGATGGCAAACGTGTCAATATCCTAGATACACCAGGGCACGAGGACTTCTCAGAAGATACTTACCGTACCTTGATGGCGGTGGATGCGGCTGTCATGGTTGTGGACTCTGCCAAGGGTATCGAGGCCCAGACCAAGAAATTGTTTGAGGTTGTCAAACATCGTGGTATTCCAGTCTTCACTTTTATGAACAAGCTTGACCGTGATGGCCGAGAGCCACTAGACCTCTTGCAAGAATTGGAAGAAGTCTTGGGCATTGCTAGCTATCCGATGAACTGGCCGATTGGGATGGGGAAAGCTTTTGAGGGACTCTATGACCTTTACAATAAACGCTTGGAACTTTACAAAGGGGATGAACGCTTTGCTAGTCTGGAAGATGGGGACAAGCTATTTGCTAGCAACCCATTCTACGAGCAAGTCAAGGATGATATCGAACTCTTGCAAGAAGCTGGAAATGAATTCTCAGAAGAAGCCATCCTTGCGGGTGAATTAACTCCAGTATTCTTCGGTTCAGCTCTTACTAACTTTGGAGTACAGACCTTCCTTGAAACCTTCCTCAAGTTTGCTCCAGAACCACACGGTCACAAGAAAACAGATGGCGAAATTGTGGATCCTTACGACAAGGATTTCTCAGGATTTGTCTTTAAAATCCAAGCCAACATGGACCCTCGTCACCGTGACCGTATTGCCTTTGTCCGTATTGTCTCTGGTGAATTTGAGCGTGGTATGAGTGTTAATCTTCCTCGTACTGGTAAGAGTGCTAAACTATCAAATGTTACTCAGTTTATGGCGGAGAGTCGTGAGAATGTCACTAATGCCGTAGCAGGGGATATTATCGGAGTTTACGATACTGGTACTTATCAGGTGGGAGATACTTTGACAGTTGGGAAAAACAAATTTGAATTTGAACCACTGCCAACCTTTACCCCTGAAATCTTCATGAAAGTTTCTGCTAAGAACGTTATGAAGCAAAAATCCTTCCACAAGGGAATTGAGCAATTGGTTCAAGAAGGAGCTATTCAGCTTTATACCAGCTACCAAACAGGTGAATATATGTTGGGTGCCGTTGGTCAATTGCAGTTTGAAGTCTTCAAACACCGTATGGAAAATGAGTACAATGCAGAAGTCGTTATGAGCCCAATGGGTAAAAAGACCGTTCGCTGGATTAAACCAGAGGATTTGGATGAGCGTATGTCTTCAAGTCGAAACATCTTGGCTAAAGACCGCTTTGACCAACCTGTCTTCCTCTTTGAAAACGACTTTGCCCTCCGCTGGTTTGCGGACAAGTATCCGGATGTAGAGTTAGAAGAGAAGATGTAACTCAGTACCAACAATTGGAACTAAAGTTCCTAATTGTTGGACGCTAGTCGCTATTTTGCGGTCTAGCTAACTGCCTTACTAACTGCGTTTGGCAAATAAAATCGATTTACAAACTCCGTGTCGTAGTTCAGTAAATTTATGTAGTTGTATAACAATCTAAGTAACTAACGCCAAGTTTCTATAGAACTTGGCTAGGCGCTCCACTAGTAAAGTTTTACGAATTTTATCGATTCGTAAAACTTTACGTCGTGATGGGTAGAAAGTGGCCTGACTGCCTCACTAACTCATCGACGAAAAATAATCGTTTTCTCCTCTTTGTGTCGTAATGCTCTGTGTCGTAATCTAATAAACGGCAACCGCTATGGCGGTTTACCTAAACGCTTCATTAGGAAAAGTCCACGAACGGTATCGATTCGTGGGCTTTTCCGTCGTAACAGTTAGAAAGTAGTCTAGCTGCCTGCTATTGCCATACTAACTGCGTGTTGTAGCGGAAAATGAGTACCTTAGTTGGTCCCATACCTCAAATCTATTGAAAAAAGCCAAGAAAAATATCTTCTTGGCTTTTCTTGTAGGCTGGTGTTAACAAAATTCCTAAAACTCCGCCCTGGTGAGGGACGGAGTTTAGGAGGTCTTTTTTAGGTCGCTAATCGGTAAACAGCTTCAGCATAGATATCCATAGCATGATAGAGATCATCTAGGATTGCATATTCATTTGCTTGGTGTTCCGTTTGCTCTCTTCCTGGGAAGAGGGCACCAAAAGCGACACAGTTTGGCATCGTACGTGCAAAGGTTGCACCGCCAGATGATAGAGCGGGACTATTGTCACCAGTTTTTTCTTCATAAACCTGCATGAGTGTAGTGACGAGCATACTATCTCTTGCCACGTAAAGTGGTGCTAGGTAGTCAAATTCTTGGTAGCTAAGTTGGTAAGATTTTGCACACTCTATCAACTGATTGACAAGTTCATCCTTGTCAGTAAGGACTGGGATTCGGATATCAATTCGAATCTCAGAACTTTCGGGAGTAATGGTTAAGGCGGCCACATTAAAGGATAAATGTCCAGAAGGCTGGTCACTGATATCACCAAAGATTCTTTTTCCTTGACCATCTTGACCAACTTCTTTGGTAAGAAATGTCAGTGCAGGATGAGATTGAATGGAATCAAGGATGGTGGCTAATCGAATGACTGCATTAATCCCTTGACTGGCATCCTTGGCATGCTTGGATACACCTAGAACGGTAATGCTCTGGTCATTTTGTTGATAATCGTAGCCGGCAGCTATCAGACCTGTCTGGAGCTGATCCATAAGTGGTCCTTGATAAGTTGCCTTATCAGGAACGACATTGAAGGCACCACCAACATCCAAGGCGAGTTGTTCTGATCCAGGACCATGAAGTTTGACCTGAAGGAGTCCTTTTTCTGCATAGGTTAATGGAAATGAGGAATCTGGAGCAAATCCCATACTGGCTTGTTCTTCAATAGCATTATATCTTGCCATACAACGCCAAAGGGTTTCCTCATCGGTACCAAATATGAAACGAACCCGTTTTTTAAATTGAATTCCTTGGTCAAGTATTCCTTTGACTGCGTAAAGGGCTGCAAGAGAAGGCCCTTTATCATCCTGCGCACCCCGACCATAAACCCGCCCATCTCTGATACTTGCTTCAAATGGAGGAGTTTCCCAGTCTTTCAAATCGCCTGCAGGAACTACATCTAGGTGGCAGAGGATGGCAAGGAGATCACCTTCACCAACTTCTGCATACCCATAATATCCTTGAGGATCCAGATAGGTTTTAAAACCAAGATCTTGACACAAGTCCAGCATTTTTTTCAGGACATCTTGGATGGCTTGACCAAAAGGAGTACCATTTTCACCTTCCTTGAGAACAGATGGATAGGAGATGATGGTTTTCAAACTTTGAAGAAAATCCTCTTTGATTGATTCTGTAATATAGGATTTCATCCGTATCTCCCTTTGTTTCTATAAGAATGGCACTAAGGTACCTAAGATAAGAAGTAGAATACTTGCAACGACAATGACGATGACGAGTTTTCCAACAAATTTCCACCAAGTTCCAAGGCTGACACGACCAAGAGCAAGAGCACCCATAACAATACCTGAAGTAGGAGTTACAAGGTTAAGGACACCAGATGCAGATTGGTAGGCAGTGACGATAAGGCTTGCTTTAACATTGACGAACTCTCCAAGAGGAGCCATGATACCCATAGTTGCACTAGCAAGACCAGATGAAGAAGGAATGAGGAAGGACATAGGTAGGTAGAAGATATAGGTCAATACGATGAAGATTTGAGGAGAAAGACCTTGAAGGCCAACTTCACCCCAGTGTAGGATGGTTGCAGTAATCATACCATCGTTCATGATAACTTGGATACCACGAGCAACCGCACAAATCAAGGCTACTGAAAGCAAATCTGCAGCACCAGTTAGGAAGGTTGAGACAATCTTGCTTTCTTTGAGACCATAGACAACACCGATCAAAATCCCCATAACGGCAAAGAGCATAGCGCCTTCTGGGAAGTACCAGCTACCAAATGGTAGAGCATCTGAACCGATAACTCCTCCAATTACAGGAAGGCCGATTAACCAATTCTTGAAGTCTTCAAATACAGTAACATGCAAATCAACCCAAGGGATGAAACTTGCAATCATAATTATAAAGGTTAATACAAATAAAGCGAGGACATGTTTTTGTTTCTTGCTCAAGGTAGATGGTGCATCATCGTTATCTGAAACATTAAAGTGTTTGATATCTTCTTCGCGTTGAGCGTAAACGAGTGATTTAGTAGGATCTTTTTGAATCTTTTCTGCATAACGATAGACAAAGTAAGTGCTGATACCTGTCATTACGAACCAGAAGATAACACGGAGAATAACCCCATCCATAGAAGAAATTCCCGCAGTATCAGAGGCGATAACAGTAGCAAATGGATTCAATGTAGATGCCAAACAACCAACTTGAGAACCTAGTAAGATGATGGCTACGGCAGTGATACTGTCAAAACCAACTGCCATCATTACAGGAATAAGAAGGGGATAGAAGGCCATGGTTTCTTCTCCCATACCATAGGTAGTTCCTCCAAGTGCGAAGAGGGGCATGAGGATGAGAATCAACATTTTTTCGCGACCCTTGTATTTTTTAACGATGGAGGCAATCCCTACATCGAGTGTACCAGTAGCGTTTACGACACCAAGGAAACCTCCGACCATAAGGATAAAGAAGGCAACGTCGATAGCTGCGCTGGTTGGTTTGTGACCGAGCATGGCACGAATTGGTGCCATAAGGATATCGTAAATCCCTTGAGGATTTGAGTCAACAGTTTGATAGGTACCTGCGATGAGGTTACCTGCTTCATTGGTATCATACTTACCTGCTGGAATGATCCAGGTTAAAAATGCCATAATGGCAATGATGATAATCAAAACAGTGTATGATGAGGGCATTTGAAACCTTTTTTTATTTTCACTCATTTGTTTTTCCTCCTAAACTATGTCACACAGTATAAAAACGAATGATGTGGCAAGAGTGCTGACTAAACTTTCTTGAAAGGTATGACTAAACTATTATTCTTTCACAATGATTGTTCCACTTTCAGATTCAATCAAGGCTCCTAGATTGATAAGAGAAGTGATAACTGCTTTTCCTGCTGGACGATTGGTCACAAAATCAATGGCAGCTTGGATTTTTGGCAGCATACTACCAGGAGCAAATTGCCCCTCTTGGATGTATTCTTGGAGTTGGCTTACAGTTACCCGTTCCAATTTTTCCTGATTTGGTTTGTTATAGTTGATATAGGCATAATCGACACCAGTTAAAATGATGAAGAGATCTGCTTCGACTAGCTCTGCCAAGCATTGCGATGCAAAGTCCTTATCGATGACAGCTTCCACTCCTGAAAAGTAACCGTTTTCATTTTTGGCGATAGGAATACCTCCACCGCCTGCTGCGATGACAATTTGTCCCTTATCTAAGAGTGCGCGTATACTGTCGATTTCTTTGATGTAAATGGGTTTTGGAGAAGCCACTACCTTACGCCAACCACGACCTGCATCTTCTTTAAAGTTAGCCCCAGTTTTTTCGCTTTCCGCTTTAGCCTCTTCTTCTGAGTAGAATGGACCGATTGGTTTGGTTGGATTGAGAAAGGCAGGGTCATCCTTGTCTACGACAACCTGTGTGACAACAGAAACGACAGTTTTATCAAGATGAATATCCTGTAAAGCATTTTCTAGAGCATTCTGGAGCCAAAAACCGATGCTACCCTCTGTCATAGCAACAAGTGAATCGAGAGGAAAGGCGGGATTTTTTTCGGAATTCGCTGCTAGGTGTTGGAGGAGTAGGTTACCAACTTGCGGTCCATTGCCATGGGTGATAATCAATTCATCGCCATTTTGGATGAGTTTCACCAGATGACGTGCTGTTTCTGCCAGAGCAGCTTCTTGAGCTTGAGCAGATGGATCTGTGGACAGAATGGCATTTCCTCCAAGAGCGACAACGATTTTACGATGAGACATGAGCGCTCCTTTCTTTTGGATGAACAAAAACCAATTTTGGTTAAAAGCTTGGATTTGGAAGTTGATAAGAAAGACTTTGTAGGGACGAGTTGAGTTGGAATTTCGAAATGCGGATAACTGGAAGGCAGTTACTTGTTATGAGGTTTTTGCTTGAATGGTGACTATTGGGGAATTTCAACTCAGAGCTCGTAACTTCTACAAAAAGGGACTGGACTAAAACACTAGTCTCAGCCCCTAAGCTGTTTGTTATAGTTGGCATCACACTTTAGGAATATAGAGATTTCCTAGTGTAGCGGCCATAACGGCTTTAATGGTGTGCATACGATTTTCTGCTTGATCAAATTGACGAGCATACTTGCTATGGAAGACCTCATCAGTTACTTCCATTTCTTTTACGCCAAATTTCTCAGCTACTTGTCTGCCATAGATAGTGTTCGTATCATGAAAGGCTGGTAAACAGTGGAGGAAGATTAAGTTTTCATTGCCTGCTTTCTTAACAAGATCCATATTGACTTGGTAAGGTTTTAGCAAAGCGACGCGTTCTGCAAACTTATCTTCTTCGCCCATAGATACCCAAACATCAGTGTAAAGGACATCAGCCCCTTTTACAGCTTCATCAGCATCTTCTGTGATGAGAATGTGAGCCCCACTTTCTTTGGCATATTCCTCAGCCAGTGCAACAACTGCTTGATCTGGGAAGAGTTCTTTTGGTGAAAAGACATGAACGTTCACACCAAGGATCGCTCCTGTTACTAGAAGGCTATTGGCAACATTATTACGACCGTCACCACAGTAAACCAAAGTCAAACCTTCAAGATGTCCGAAATTTTCTAGTACTGTCAAATAGTCTGCAAGCATTTGAGTTGGGTGCCATTTATCCGTCAAGCCGTTCCAAACAGGAACACCAGAGAATTCAGCTAATTCTTCAACCATATCCTGACTAAAACCACGGAATTCAATACCATCAAACATACGTCCTAAAACTTTTGCGGTATCTTCAGTAGTTTCTTTTTTACCTAGTTGAATATCGTTTGCCCCCAGGTATTCTGGATGTGCACCAAGATCGATTGCAGCAGTTGTGAAGGCTGCGCGTGTACGGGTAGAAGTTTTTTCGAACAAAAGAGCAATATTTTTACCAGCTAGATAGCGGTGTTCGATGTTTCGTTTTTTAAGATCCTTCAAGTGAGCTGAAAGTCCAATCAAATATTCGAGCTCTGCACGGGTAAAATCTTTTTCAGCTAGAAAACTTCTTCCTTGAAATACTGAATGTATCATTCTATATATCCTTTTCTAACAAGCATGATTCTGCTAGCAGATGCTAGGCAGAAATAGGAAGAATCTAAATGTCTTCGCGTTCAAACGGCATTGACATACAACGAGGTCCACCACGTCCACGTACCAATTCCCGTCCACGAATCTTAATTAAACGAAGTCCATATTCTTCAAGTTTCTTATTGGTCACAGTGTTGCGTTCATAAACGACTACGACACCTGGTGCAATAGCGAGTGTGTTAGAGCCATCATTCCATTGTTCACGAGCAGCTGCAACAATATTACCATCACCACAAGGAATGAGTGTAACTTTTTCTAAACCAAGGTTTTGAGCAAGGAGCTCTGCCAAATCTCCTTTTTCTTCAACAATCTTGAGTTCTTCATTTTCGTAAGTGACAGAATAGACGTGAAGATTGCCTTGGATTTCTGGGTGGATTGTAAATTTATCATAGTCTACCATGGTGAAGACAGTATCCAAGTGCATGAACTTACGGCTGTTTGAAAATTCAAAAGCCAAAACTTTCTTGAAGCCAACATTCTTTTTGAAGATATTAACCAAAAGTTTTTCGATAGAAGCGGCATCGGTCCGTTGAGAGATTCCAACTGCTAGGACATCTTTTGAAAGAACAAGTTCATCTCCACCTTCAATCCGAGTAGTTTCTTCACGGTTATAGATGAGCTCTACCTTACCACCATAGATTGGGTGATGCTTGAAGATATACTTACCATAAAGTGTTTCGCGATTGCGTGTATCGGCGTACATGTGATTGAGTGATACTGCATTCCCGATAGTCGCAAATGGGTCGCGGGTGAAGTAAAGGTTTGGCATTGGATCGATGGCAAACGGATAGTCAGATTCAACCAAGTCAGTTAATCCTTTGCCTTCTTCAGGGATGTCAGGCAATTCAACTTTTTGAACACCTGCCATTGTTTTCTTGATCAGTTCAAGATTGTCGTCAATATCATGAAGCAGTTTTCGGATGGCATTTTTAGTTTGTCGACCACGAATATTTGCTTCATTGAGATATTCTTCTATGAACTGGTCACGTATTTCAGGAGAAGTTAATGATTCAGCAGCCAATTGTTCAAGATAGAGCACTTCGATTCCCTCGTCACGGAGTGCTTGAGCAAAGGCGTCGTGTTCACTTTGGGCATCTGCTAAAAATGGGATGTCATCAAAGAGCAACCTCTCAAGGTGATCTGGCATCAAGTTTTCTAATTCTTGACCCGGACGGTGCAACATAACTTTTTTCAGTTTTCCAATTTCTGAGAAAACATGAATTGGATGTGAAGACATGTGTTTCCTCCTTTTTTCTCGTGTGTACCAAACTATATTGGTATCGCTTACAAGTTAATAGTATCACAAATTAATATGCATTACAAGGGATATGATAAGGCCAAAAAGGCTTGAAAATGGCTATTTTATAGGATTTCTTACATTTTTTTATAAGAATATTCACAAATATACATGTTAAGTTAACTTATATTTATATTCTATAAAATTTATGCATAAAAATATTTTTAAAATTTTTTTAAAAAATTTTGAGATTGTAGAAAAAGGTGGATTTTCTGAGGTGAAAAGTTTGTTGAAACAAAAAATCCCTTAGACTGGAACGAAACATTCTAGTCTAAGGGAATAGATAGTTGGGTATTACATACCGAAATTTTTCATAAAAATTGTAAAGAGTGCCAGTAAGATGAAGCTGATACTGTTAAGTAGCATATGGACCGAGATAGACATTTCCAAACGTCTAGTACGATAAGCAGTCCAAGTGAGGACAGTAGACATCCAACCATAAATCAAGAAGGAAGGGAGATTAGAAGGCATATGTGCAAGGAGGAAGATTAGCCAACCAATAACATATCCAAACTTTTCATAGCCTTGGAAGAGTTTGGTAGGAATAATCCCGCGACAGATGATTTCTTCACAAATAGGTGCGATTAAAACGATGAGGAAGAAACTGCTAATCAGAGAACTTTCAGAAATAAGGTTGTTAATTACTTGTTGATTAGAAGTTGTTGTTTGTTTCATGAGTTGTAACCAGATTCCACCTACAAGATTTCCAACATAAATAGCTAGGTAGCTAAAGACAATGCGAGGAAGATCGTTAACGGTGAAAAGTTTAGATTTTAAATCCAGCAACTTGCTCTTATGGGCTCCGTATAAAAAGATAGCAAGTACAAGAATCGAAATAAGGGACACAAGAATTGTTGACCAGATTGGATTAAACTGAATTTTAGTTAGTATAGCTAGAGTTAGCATAGGAGTCTGAGATAGAAAGATAGCTACTAACAAAATCCCAAACCAAGCGAGTCGCTTACGAAAATCTTTAAAAAAGTTCATTGATGTATCTCCTAAAAAATTTTTATTAATTATAACATAATTATTGCAAGGATTCTATTTGTTACCATAAGAGGAACGTACAGACGACAAATAGAATATCCCGAATCAAATGACTGTAGAATGATACATCCTGTCTCAAATTTTTGGGGAATAAAAAACTGAGAAATAGAGCACCAAGACCAATATAAAAAGCAATCGATAAAATGGTGATTGGATTACATAAGAAGATTAAAATAGAAATGATGATGATGGAAAATCTCACTTCCTTACTACTGGCATTCTTTTGCAGTCCTTTCCATTTTTTTAAAGGCAGAAAAGTAACAAGGTCAACTCCAAAGAGAAAAAAGAAGGAGGGTAGGATGAGGTCCACGGCTTCTTTTTGAAGTAAGTTGACAGTAACGATAGTATCTGATAGAACCAGCCCAACCCCGCAGAGGTTGACCACAATCATCATACTATAAAATAAAAAGATAAAGCGACTCCTGTCAATCAGTCTATCTCTTTTTAAGTTGTGACTAGATAAATAATGCATAAAGGCACAAGACCCAGATAAGCCCAATAAAGCCAGTAGAAAATAAAAACAGGATTGTTTGAGGGCCAGAGAGGTTCCAGACCAAAAGATACAACTACAAAGTGCCAGTTGGATTAAGGCAAAGAACAAGAGTAGTCGAATTGATTTTATGACTTTTTCCATAAAGTATCCCCTATATTTTTTTCTTATTATAGCTAAAATATAGGAGAGAAAAATCCTTAAATTCCCAATTGTCGATTTTTAGAGCTGTCTTGTCTTTTGAAACTAAAAAATCCCCCTTCAAGGGTTCCTTGAAGAGAGGAGATAGGTGTTCTAACGTTTAGACCAAGTGCGCTTCATAAAGAGCAGTATGATTGGATAGATTTCAAGACGTCCTGCAATCATTGCAAAGGATAGTAGAAGTTTTGAAAATGGACTAAAAATTGAGAAACTTGCAGTTGTTCCTAAAATAGGACCGATATTGTTAAAGCAACTGAAAACAGCACTCGTGACAACCATTAAATTATTGGTATCTAAACTGACGATGAAAATCAAACTGAGTAGAATCATGATATAAACCACAAAGTACTTCAGAATCTTGTGCTGAGTATCCTTATCAATAACCGTTTGATTAACCTGAAGGGTTAAAACACGGTGAGGTGATATGGTAGACAAGACTTGATTTTTAGCAATTTTAGAGAGGATGACTCCGCGAATGACCTTGAGACCACCTGCAGTGGAGCCAGCAGAACCACCGATTGCCATCAGCATTAGCAAGATATATTGAGAGAACAAAGGCCAGTTCGTGATATCTCCATATCCAAAGCCGGTAGTGGTAATGATGTTAGATACTTGGAAGAAGGCCATCTCAAAGCTTTGTGAAACGCCGCTATAGAGGTGGAGTGTGTTAAGCGTGATTAAGCCAGTTGATATGGCTACAATCAAGAGATAGGCTCGGAGTTCTTCATCAAAAAAGAATTCCTTAATACGACGGAGCATGAGATAGTAGTAGAGGTTGAAATTGACACCAAACATTAAAACCCCGATACTTGTCAGATAGGTAATGAGAGAACTGTGATAGTGGGCAATTCCATCATTATAAACAGTAAAGCCACCTGTACCAGCAGTACCCATAGCGATGACAAAACTATCGTAGAGTGGCATCCCAGCAAGGTAATAAATAACCACAAAGAGGGCAAACATAGCCAGGTAGAGGATATAAAGGATTTGAGCTGTATTTTTTAGCTTAGATACAACCTTACCAAATACTGGTCCAGGAACCTCTGCCTTCATAACCTCTAAGTGACTGTTTTTTGCATTGTCCATGATAGCTAGGGCAAAAACCAGCACCCCCATCCCTCCGATAAGGTGAGTAAAACTCCTCCAAAATAGAAGGGAACGGCTTAAGACAGAAACATCATTTAAAATGGTTGCTCCCGTTGTTGTGAAGCCAGAACTAATCTCAAAGAAGGCGTCTATCATCTTGGGAATTTGTCCTGAAAAGACAAAGGGAAGGGCACCAAAGAATGACCAGAGAATCCAACAGAGAGCAACAATTAAGACCCCTTCTTTTGCATAGATTCGCTGTTTTTTAGGCTTACTGATAATTCCCAGAAGACCTAGAACAACAAGGATTCCGATGGTAGAGAAAAGAGCTGTAAAAACTTGACTCGATTCTTGATAATAAATAGCAATGCTAACTGGAACTAAGAGTAGACCAGCCTCGATCAAGAGTAGCTTTGCAAGAAGAAATCGTACCATACTTCTATTCATAGCTTACCTCTCTAACAGATCATAGATCTTGGTGATATTTGATAGTAGTGTGATGACAACTAACTTATCACCGACTTGAAGGCTATCTTCACCAGTTGGGAAAATTGTTTTTCCGTTGCGGATAATAGCAGCAATTAAAATATCTTTTTTGAGTTTCAATTGAGACAAAGGTTTACCAGTCATCTTGTTAGCTTCCTTGATAAGGAATTGAAGAGTCTCAACCTGTCCATTTGCTAGGTGGTGCATCGCTTGAAGATCTGAATATTGGGCATTGGCACGACCATGGATAAAGTGCATAATCGTATCTACAGCAATGGTTTTCGGTGTGATGATACTAGAAAACTCAGGTGCATGGATAATCTCTAAGAGACTAGTTCGATTGACCTTAGTGATGTTTTTCTGAACACCAACACTATCCAAGAACATAGATGTAATAATGTTTTCTTCGTCAACTCCAGTAAGGGTTGCGACAGCATCGTAGTGTTGTGCACTTTCTTCCAGGAGAATATCTTTTGCAGTCCCATCCCCTTGTACAATGTAGAGTTTTGGATATTTTTGACTGAAAAATGCTGCGCGATCTGGATTGAGTTCAATGACCTTGGTATCAATACGGCTATCTTTCAAAATACCAACAAGGTAGTAGGCGATTTTTCCTGCTCCGATAATGAGTAAACTCTTAACGACACGAGATTTGACATAGTTATGAAAAAGCATCATATCGACACGATGACCTGTTACAAAGATACGGTCTTTATCTTCTAAAATAAGGTCGCCACTAGGGATCATCAGTTTATGATCGCGCTCAATAGCACAGACAATCACATTACCAAACTTTTTCCGGAAGTCTGCGATAGACATCTGACAGATATTGCTATCCTTACGGACAACAAATTCCATCAAACTAACCAAGCCACCTGCAAAACGCTCAACAGAAAGAGCATTTGGGAAGTCGATGATGTTAGCAATAGCACGAGCTGCTAGGAGTTCTGGATTGACAATGAGAGAAAATCCGAGAATATTTTTTTCTTTAAAGTAAGGGTTGGAATACTCAGGATTGCGGACACGGACGATGGTTTCTTTAGCCCCCATCTTTTTAGCTAAGACAGCAGAGACCATATTGACCTCGTCATATTGAGTCATAGCAATGAAAATATCGCAGTCTTGAACATTGGCAGCTTCTAGCATGGCAAAGTCAGCCCCGTTACCTGCAATCCCAATTATATCAAAACGGCTTGTCATGTAATTAAGAACTGTTTCGTTCTGTTCAATTAAGACAACATCATGATTGTCAGCGACAAGTGAACGACAAAGGGCAGAACCAACTTTCCCCCCTCCGACAAGAATAATTTTCATAGTTATATAACCTACTTTTTCAATATGTCTCTATCATACCTTTTTTTAGAATAAAATGCACTCGGCAACCGACTCTTTTCATTATATTAGGGTGGAAAATTGTTCCATTGATAATCTTACTTGTTCAAAATTTAAGATATAAATCAGCTGTTTTCGTGTAATTCTAATGAATACAGAAACATTTTTAACTAATGTAAATATGTTTGTAAAAAAATTGAAAAAATCAAGTCATTTCTATTGACAATCAAGCTGAAAGTGATATACTAAAACAGTAGTTTCGCTGATTTACTTCAAACCTGTTGTGAGGTAAGTTAACGATGCCTTAACCACGCTGTTTGCTGAGCTAGACTCCGGGCAGTGTGGCTATTTTTTTGCACTAGTGAGAGGAAACAAGGCATGGCAAATCACATTGTATTATTTGAACCCCAAATTCCACAAAATACGGGTAATATTGCTCGTACCTGCGCAGCAACGAATGCGCCCCTTCATATTATTAAACCGATGGGCTTTCCTATCGATGATCGTAAGATGAAGCGAGCAGGTCTAGATTATTGGGACAAACTTGAGATTCATTTTTATGATAGTTTGGCTGATTTTATGGAAAAAATGGATGGTCAGCTCTACTTGATTTCCAAGTTTGCAGAAAAAGTCTATTCAGATGCAGATTTCACGACAGAAGGAGATCATTATTTTCTTTTTGGGAGAGAAGATAAGGGCTTGCCTGAGGAATTTATGCGTGAGCATCCAGAAAAAGTTCTCCGCATTCCCATGAATGATGAGCATGTTCGTAGTCTCAATGTTTCAAATACAGTTTGTATGATTGTTTATGAGGCACTTCGTCAACAAAACTTTGCGGGTCTCGAACTGGTTCACACTTACGAAACAGATAAGTTGAAATAAACACTTAGATAAAATGCTTGCGCTTGCAAGCTTTTTTTGTTATCATAAAGGGGTCTTCAGGGCAGGGTGAAATTCCCGACCGGCGGTAAATTTGACTAGCTATTTTAGCTTTCTCTTTGTTGTCTTGTCTCGATATACTTTAAGTATTATCTTCGACTGCGACGTCTAGATAAATCTAAAATATCTTAGCCAAATAAGTCCGCGAGCGCAAGCTGATGTGGTGAGATTCCACAACCGACAGTATAGTCTGGATGGGAGAAGACGAAAGAATGGCTTTGTCTATTCTAATTGATTTTTTATAGGTAAATTGCAACCGCTTGCTAAAAAAAGAGTGAGGGGGAACTTTTGGAATATAAAAATAAAGGATAGATAGAGGAATCCTTTCCAACTTCTTCTGATTTTATAGAAAATTGGAGGAACCTGTTATGACAAACACACGTCGACTTTCGACCATTGCAATTTTATCAGCACTTTCATTTGTGTTGATGTACTTTGACTTTCCGCTTTTGCCAGCGGCATCATTTTTGAGGATTGAGTTCAGTATTTTACCGGTCCTTGTGGGCTTGGTAGTCTTGGATTTACCAGCAGCTTTTGGAGTGCTTTTCCTTCGGTCCTTGTTGAAAATCCTTCTGAACAATCAAGGGGTTAGTACCTATATTGGTTTACCGATGAATATTGTTGCCTTGGGAGTCTTTGTACTTGCTTTTGGTTTGATTTGGAAAAAAGAGCGAACAACCATGCGTTTCGTCCTAGCTTCACTAGCTGGTACGCTTGGTTTAACTCTAGCTATGCTAGTTCTAAACTATGTTTATGCTGTTCCTTTGTACGCTAAGTTTGCTAATTTTGATATTGAGAAAATCTTAGGATTGAGCAACTATCTGATGACTATGGTCTTGCCTTTTAATCTGATTGAAGGTATTATATTTGCCATCTCTTTCTGGTTGTTGTTTGTCCTTTTGAAACCAACTTTAAAATACTATGAAAGATAAACAAACATTTATGATGAAGGGCTCTTTTGCCCTTTTACTTTTTATGATTATTGGCTATATTGTCAAATTTTATCCAGAAATGCTGGTCAGTTTTGATCAGCCGATTCAGACTGCCATTAGAGGTGATTTACCTGAGACCTTAACGCTTCTTTTTCGGGCAATTACGCACTTAATTGACATCCCAGTCATTATTAGCTGGGTTTTAATTGTAGCTTTTGTATTTTATCGTAAGCAATGGAAGATGGAAAGTTATCTCATGTTGGGAAATCTAGCTTTAGCTGGAATCTTAATCGTAACTTTTAAAAATATCTACCAACGACCACGGCCAGAAATTCTACACTTGGTAGAAGAAAAAGGTTTTTCTTTTCCAAGCGGACATTCTCTGGCAGTAACGATTATGGTTGGAACTTTGATTGTGATTTTGAGCCAAAGGATTAAGAATACAATCTGGAGAAAAATCGTTCAAATCTTGCTAAGTTTATACATCGTCAGTGTATTGGTATCAAGAATTTATCTGGGAGTTCACTACCCATCAGATGTGATTGCCAGCCTTTGTGTAGGCCTAGGAGTTTTGTTTATGGAGTTTCCTTTCTATGATAAACTGCGTTTTCAATGGCGCTTCAAAGGAAAGCAGAAGTAGGCATTAACCCTTCTTGAGGAGGAAGAAATGGAAGTCAACATAAAAGATCTTCATCCGAGTCAACTATACTTATCAGAAAAGAAATTACAAAATATCCAGATGCTTTATCAATCGGTAGAAAAGCACAATATCAATCCAATCAGTGTTCTTGCATTTGGAGATTATTTGTTGATTACAGATGGGCATCACAGGGCTTATCAGGCTTTATTGATAGGCCAGAATACGATTTCTGCTGAGTGGGATAGAGATGGAGGTGATGAACTATATCATCTCTATGCGCAGGCTTGTGAGAAAAGAAAGATATACTCTGTTCTGGATTTAAAAGATCATATCTTACCTCAAGATGAGTATGAAGCAAAATGGTATAACTGGTGTGATGGTTTTAATCAAGCAGCGGAGCTGGTATTAGGATTAGAAAATGATGACAAAAATCATTCAGATAGATGATTCCTTGCGTCTAGTTCCCTATTTTTTAGCGGATCATCATGATGCAGCTTTGGCCTGGTATCAAGATGTGGATTTGGTGGAACTTGTAGACGGTATTAGAATACCTTATAGTCCGGAAAAATTAAATGCCATGTATTCCTATTTAGAAAGACACGGGGATTTGTTCTGGATTGAGTTTCGAGAAAAGGGAGAGTGGCTTCCAATTGGGGATGTCACCTTATCTCAGGAGAATCTTCCTATTGTGATCGGCAATCCAACTTATCAACATCAGGGACTTGGACGCAAGGTATTGAAGACTTTGATTGATCTAGCTCGTCAAAAGGGTTGGAAACAATTGAAAGTTCAAGAAATCTATACTTTCAACCGTATCTCTAGAAGATGTTTTGAGTCTCTTGGATTTGTGGAAAGTGGTACTACTGAAAATGGAGTGAGTTTTGTACTGACTTTGATTGAATGAATTCACTCCATCGTGGTAGAAGATTCTGAAGATTGATTTCACTAAAAAAGTGTAACAAAAAGAAATATCAAAAATAAAAATTTCTCTTGCATTTTTTTTAAAATAGTGTATAATGGATAGGTATGTATAAAGCATACTTGTGGGAGGTAAAAATCTCTAAATTACCGCCAAAACCACAAAGGAGGATTTAAAAATGGCTAAAAAAGTCGAAAAACTTGTAAAATTGCAAATCCCTGCTGGTAAAGCTACACCAGCTCCACCGGTTGGACCTGCTCTTGGTCAAGCTGGTATCAACATCATGGGATTCACAAAAGAGTTCAACGCTCGTACTGCTGACCAAGCTGGTATGATCATTCCAGTTGTTATCTCAGTATACGAAGACAAATCATTTACTTTCGTTACAAAAACACCACCAGCTGCTGTTCTTTTGAAAAAAGCTGCAGGTGTTGAAAAAGGATCAGGTACACCTAACAAAACTAAGGTTGCTACAGTTACTCGTGCACAAGTACAAGAAATTGCAGAAACTAAAATGCCAGATTTGAACGCTGCAAACATTGAGTCTGCAATGCGTATGATCGAAGGTACTGCTCGTTCTATGGGATTCACTGTTGTTGACTAATCAATAACATCCCTATATAACCCGCAAGACTTCATCATTTCGAGAAGTGACGTGGGAGATGAAAATCGATTGAACCACTTACAAGGAGAATAGAAAATGGCTAAAAAAAGCAAACAACTTCGTGCTGCTCTTGAGAAGATCGACAGCACAAAAGCATACAGCGTAGAAGAAGCTGTAGCTCTTGCAAAAGAAACTAACTTTGCAAAATTTGATGCAACTGTAGAAGTTGCTTACAACTTGAACATTGACGTTAAAAAAGCTGACCAACAAATCCGTGGAGCAATGGTATTGCCAAACGGTACTGGTAAAACAGCTCGCGTTCTTGTATTTGCACGTGGTGCAAAAGCTGAAGAAGCAAAAGCTGCTGGTGCAGACTTCGTTGGTGAAGATGACCTTGTTGCTAAAATCAACGACGGTTGGTTGGACTTCGACGTAGTTATCGCTACACCTGACATGATGGCTCTTGTTGGACGTCTTGGACGTGTCCTTGGACCTCGTAACTTGATGCCAAACCCTAAAACTGGTACTGTAACAATGGATGTTGCTAAAGCAGTTGAAGAGTCTAAAGGTGGTAAAATCACTTACCGTGCAGACCGTGCAGGTATCGTACAAGCGATCATCGGTAAAGTTTCATTTGAAGCTGACAAGTTGGTTGAAAACTTCAAAGCATTCAACGAAACAATCCAAAAAGCTAAACCAGCTACTGCTAAAGGAACTTATGTAACAAGCTTGACAATCACAACTACTCAAGGTGTTGGTATCAAGGTTGACGTTAACTCACTTTAATTAGTAAAGAATCAAAAGGTTGGGACATTTTGTCTCAACCTTTTTCTATTCAAAAAATATAAATACGTATAAACTTTCTAATCTATTTGATATTGTAAAGTATCTAGATAGAAAATTCAGAAAATTTGCTCTTTTCTCTTGAAAATTTTTGAAAAAATGGTATGATAGTAACAAGCTATTTTTAAGAGAAGAGAAAGGGGAACGATGGAGAAAATCATTTTAGACTCACCTAAGACGGGATCGGATCTTGTTTTGGAAACACTTCGCGACTTAGGAATCGACACGATTTTTGGTTATCCTGGTGGAGCAGTACTTCCTTTATATGATGCTATTTATAATTTTAAGGGAATCCGCCATATTCTAGGTCGCCATGAGCAGGGCTGTCTTCACGAAGCTGAAGGTTATGCTAAGTCAACAGGAAAACTGGGTGTTGCAGTCGTCACAAGCGGACCAGGAGCTACAAATGCCATTACAGGGATCGCAGATGCTATGAGCGATAGTGTTCCCCTTTTGGTCTTCACAGGACAAGTTGCAAGAGCGGGAATCGGTAAGGATGCTTTTCAAGAAGCTGATATCGTTGGTATCACCATGCCAATCACTAAGTACAATTATCAGGTTCGAGAAACAGCAGATATTCCACGTATTATTACAGAGGCGGTACATATTGCGACCACAGGTCGTCCGGGACCAGTCGTCATTGACCTACCAAAAGATGTTTCTGCGCTTGAGACAGACTTTATTTACTCTCCAGAGATAGATTTACCAAGTTATCAGCCAACACTTGAGCCAAATGATATGCAAATCAAGAAAATCTTGAAGCAATTGTCTAAGGCTAAAAAACCAGTCTTGCTAGCTGGGGGTGGGATTAGTTACGCTGAGGCTGCGGCAGAGTTAAATGAATTTGCAGAGCGTTATCAAATTCCAGTTGTGACAAGTCTTTTGGGACAGGGAACAATTGCAACTAGCCATCCACTGTTTTTGGGAATGGGCGGAATGCATGGTTCCTTTGCAGCTAACATTGCCATGACAGAAGCAGATTTTATGATTTCTATTGGTTGTCGTTTTGATGACCGTTTGACTGGAAATCCTAAGACCTTTGCTAAGAATGCAAAAGTAGCGCATATTGATATCGATCCTGCAGAGATTGGTAAGATTATCGCAGTTGATATTCCAGTTGTTGGAGATGCGAAAAAGGCTTTGCAACAGTTACTAGCTGAGCCGATCGTTCGTAACAATACTGAAAAGTGGATTGAAAAAGTTACCAAAGATAAGAATCGTGTTCGTTCTTATGATAAGAAAGAACGAGTTGTACAACCCCAAGCAGTTATTGAACGTATCGGTGAGTTGACCAAGGGAGATGCCATTGTCGTAACAGACGTTGGACAACACCAAATGTGGACGGCACAATACTATCCTTACCAAAACGAGCGTCAATTGGTAACATCAGGTGGACTAGGAACTATGGGATTCGGAGTCCCAGCAGCTATTGGTGCTAAGATTGCCAATCCAGATAAAGAAGTTGTTCTCTTTGTCGGTGATGGTGGTTTCCAGATGACCAATCAGGAATTAGCAATCTTAAATATTTACAAGATTCCAATCAAGGTCATCATGCTTAACAACCACTCACTTGGAATGGTTCGCCAGTGGCAAGAAGCCTTCTATGATGGTCGAACGTCTGAATCAGTCTTTGATAGCCTTCCAGACTTCCAATTGATGGCTCAAGCCTATGGGATTAAGAATTATAAATTCGATAATCCTGAAACCTTAGAGAAGGATTTGGAAGTCATCATGGAAGATGTACCAATGTTTATCGAGGTAGATATTTCTAGAAAAGAGCATGTTTTACCGATGGTACCAGCTGGTAAGAGTAATCATGAGATGTTGGGGGTGAAGTTTAATGCGTAGAATGTTAACAGCCAAACTTCAAAACCGTTCAGGTGTTCTCAATCGCTTTACAGGAGTCTTATCGAGACGCCAAGTCAATATCGAAAGCATTTCTGTTGGTGCAACGGAAAATCCAAATGTATCACGAATTACCATTATCATCGATGTTGCCTCACATGATGAAGTGGAGCAAATCATCAAACAACTTAATCGTCAGATTGATGTGATTCGCATTCGTGATATCACGGATCAGCCCCACTTAGAACGAGAAGTAATTCTAATAAAGGTTTCAGCGCCTGCTGAAAAACGTGCAGAAATTTTGGCTATTATCCAACCTTTCCGTGCAACAGTAGTCGATGTAGCTCCAAGCTCCATTACCGTTCAGATGACTGGGAATGCAGAGAAGAGTGAAGCCTTAATTCGAGTGATTCGACCATATGGTATTAAGAATATCGCTCGTACGGGTGCAACTGGATTTACCCGCGACTAAAAATCCAACCTCAATTTGTTAAACTAGCCTAATAGGCAATAAAAATAGAAAAGAGAGAAAAAACTATGGCAGTTCAAATGGAATACGAAAAAGATGTAAAAGTAGCAGCACTTGACGGTAAAAAAATCGCCGTTATCGGTTATGGTTCACAAGGTCATGCTCACGCTCAAAACTTGCGTGATTCAGGTCGTGATGTCATCATCGGTGTACGCCCAGGTAAATCTTTTGACAAAGCAAAAGAAGATGGTTTTGATACATACACAGTAGCAGAAGCAACTAAATTGGCTGATGTTATCATGATCTTGGCTCCAGACGAAATCCAACAAGAATTGTACGAAGCAGAAATTGCACCAAACTTGGAAGCTGGAAATGCTGTTGGGTTTGCACATGGTTTCAACATCCACTTCGAATTCATCAAAGTTCCTGCAGATGTTGACGTCTTCATGTGTGCTCCTAAAGGGCCAGGACACTTGGTACGTCGTACTTACGAAGAAGGATTTGGTGTTCCAGCACTTTACGCTGTCTACCAAGATGCTACAGGAAATGCTAAAGACATCGCTATGGACTGGTGTAAAGGTGTTGGTGCAGCTCGTGTAGGTCTTCTTGAAACAACTTACAAAGAAGAAACTGAAGAAGATTTGTTTGGTGAACAAGCAGTACTTTGTGGTGGTTTGACTGCCCTTATTGAAGCTGGTTTTGAAGTCTTGACAGAAGCTGGTTATGCTCCAGAATTGGCTTACTTTGAAGTTCTTCACGAAATGAAATTGATCGTTGACTTGATCTACGAAGGTGGATTCAAGAAAATGCGTCAATCAATTTCAAACACTGCTGAATATGGTGACTATGTTTCAGGTCCACGTGTAATCACTGAACAAGTCAAAGAAAATATGAAAGCAGTTCTTGCGGACATCCAAAATGGTAAATTTGCCAACGACTTTGTAAATGACTACAAAGCTGGACGTCCAAAATTGACTGCTTACCGTGAACAAGCAGCAAACCTTGAAATTGAAAAAGTTGGTGCAGAATTGCGTAAAGCAATGCCATTTGTCGGTAAAAACGACGATGATGCATTCAAGATCTACAACTAATTTTTAAGAATATAAACAGAAGGCGAGTTGGGGGGAACCTAACTCGTTTTTTATCTTGAAGACTCATCTAGGAGGAGATTATGCTAAGTGCAAAAGATGTGGTGAAAGCCCACAAGGTTTTGAGTGGTGTAGTAGCCAATACGCCACTTGACTACGATCATTATTTATCCGAAAAATACGGAGCGAAAATTTATCTTAAAAAGGAAAATGCTCAACGTGTCCGTTCTTTTAAAATTCGTGGGGCTTATTACGCAATTTCCCAATTGACAAAAGAGGAACGTGAACGTGGTGTAGTGTGTGCTTCAGCGGGAAATCACGCTCAAGGAGTTGCCTACACATGTAATGAGATGAAGATTCCTGCAACAATCTTTATGCCAATTACGACACCTCAACAGAAAATTGGTCAGGTTCGTTTCTTTGGAGGAGATTTTGTTACGATCAAATTAGTAGGGGATACTTTTGATGCTTCAGCCAAGGCTGCTCAAGACTTTACCGTAGCTGAAAATCGTACTTTTATTGATCCCTTTGATGATCCCTATGTTCAAGCTGGTCAGGGGACAGTAGCCTATGAAATTTTAGAAGAAGCTCGTAAAGAATCTATTGAATTTGATACTGTCTTGGTACCTGTTGGAGGCGGAGGTCTCATTTCAGGTGTTTCTACTTATATTAAAGAGACAAATCCTCAGATTGAGGTCATTGGAGTAGAGGCTGAAGGTGCTCGTTCTATGAAGGCTGCCTTTGAAGCTGGAGGACCGGTTAAACTTAAAGAAATTGATAAGTTTGCGGATGGAATTGCAGTGCAAAAGGTAGGACAGTTGACCTATGAAGCAACACGCAAACATGTAGAAACTCTTATCGGAGTAGATGAAGGCTTGATTTCTGAGACCTTAATTGATCTCTACTCTAAACAAGGTATCGTAGCAGAACCTGCGGGTGCTGCTAGTGTTGCAGCTCTAGAAGTATTATCCGATTATATTAAAGGCAAGACTATTTGTTGTATCATTTCTGGAGGGAATAATGACATCAACCGTATGCCAGAGATGGAAGAACGTGCCTTGATTTATGATGGTATCAAGCATTACTTTGTAGTGAATTTCCCACAACGCCCGGGAGCACTTCGAGAGTTTGTAAATGATATCTTAGGACCTCATGATGATATTACTCGTTTTGAATATATCAAACGAGCTAGCAAGGGAACTGGTCCAGTACTAATAGGGATTGCACTTGCTGATAAACATGATTATGCGGGATTGATTCACCGGATGGAAAAATTCGACCCGTCTTATATTAACTTGAATGGGAATGAGACCCTATATAATATGCTTGTTTAATATGCTATGAAATTTTTATCATATTATTTGCCTAACCTATTTACTAGTGCTATAATGTAAGTGAAGAAAGGGGGAGATTCCCATGGTTTTAAAAGTTATACTTGTTCTAATTATTCTAATGCTTATTGTAGGAGCTATATTAATGAGCTCAATCTATGTTGTTCGACAACAATCAGTAGCTATCATTGAACGATTTGGTAAGTATCAAAAATTGAGCAATAGTGGTATTCACCTAAGAGCACCATTTGGAATTGATAAAATTGCAGCTCGTGTACAACTACGTCTCTTGCAAAGTGAAATCGTTGTGGAAACCAAGACTCAAGATAACGTATTTGTGACGATGAATGTTGCGACACAGTACCGAGTAAATGAACAAAATGTTACAGATGCTTACTATAAACTAATGAGACCTGAGGCTCAAATCAAATCTTATATTGAAGACGCATTGCGCTCATCAGTTCCTAAGTTAACTTTGGATGAATTGTTTGAGAAAAAGGATGAAATTGCATTAGAAGTTCAAAAACAAGTAGCGGAAGAAATGTCAACGTATGGGTACATTATCGTCAAAACGCTCATTACCAAAGTAGAGCCGGATGCGGAAGTCAAGCAATCGATGAATGAAATCAATGCTGCTCAACGTAAGAGAGTAGCAGCACAAGAATTGGCCGAAGCAGATAAAATTAAGATCGTAACAGCGGCCGAAGCAGAGGCAGAAAAGGATCGCCTACATGGTGTGGGGATCGCAGAGCAACGAAAAGCAATTGTTGATGGACTTGCTGATTCTATTAAAGAGTTAAAAGGAGCCAATGTTGAATTAACTGAAGAGCAAATCATGTCAATCTTGTTAACTAACCAGTATTTAGATACATTGAATAATTTTGCAGAAAAACAAGGTAATAATACAATTTTCTTACCAGCAAATCCTAACGGAGTTGAAGATATACGAACCCATATATTATCGGCTTTAAAAGCTAAGTAAATGTAATCTTAACGTCTTATTTGATTGGATATATGTTTTTTTATTGACAAATGCCATAAAAACGTATACAATTAAATATCGTAAAGAATAAAATAGGAGAAAAACATGGCTAAGACTAACTTTGAAAAAGTAGAATCAGTTGTTAGCTGGGTTCGTGATAAGAAGATCACTGGTTATCGTATTTCTAAAGAAACGAATGCACGTGAAATGTCTATCATTGCTCTAGCTCAAGGACGTGCAAAAGTTAAAAATATTTCCTTTGAAACAGCCCTTGGATTAATTGATTTCTATGAAAAAAATCATGAAAAATTTGAAGATTAATCTTTGGATACAAGCAGACTCTAATTAGGGTCTGCTTTTATTTATGGAACGGCGAAATAGCCATGCTATGACCTACTAAACAAATCTATCTGTTAGAATGAACTAGGTTGACAGGGAGCTGAGTGATCTCATACTCTTCGAAAATCAAATTCAAACCACGTCAGCTTCGCCTTGCCGTACTCAAGTACAGCCTGCGGCTCGCTTCCTAGTTTGCTCTTTGATTTTCATTGAGTATCACTCATGAAAATCAAATAAAAGATTAGGAATATAGCTACAAGCAATACTTGCTCAGGAAACAGAAGAAGGGATAAAGCTGATTTTTAAAGTATATAAAAAGAGGTCGGGATAAAAAACTCCGACCTTGATTTTTATATTCTTATGTTCATGAGCCTTTGACTCAATGTTGATTGGGGATTGAATAGGAAAACAACTCTTGGTTTAAGAGGTTTATTCAACCACTTTTGTCTTAACCTAAATAGCGTTGTAAAAATTCTCTTGTACGTTCCTCTTTAGGATTTGTAAATAAATCTTCAGGTTTGCCTTCTTCTGCAATCACACCTTTGTCCATAAAGATGACACGGTGTGATACGTCACGAGCAAATTCCATTTCGTGGGTTACAACGATCATTGTCAATCCTTCTTGAGCTAGTTCTTGCATGATTTTTAGAACTTCACCGACCATTTCAGGATCAAGGGCTGAAGTAGGTTCGTCAAAGAGAATGGCATCAGGATTCATTGAAAGTGCACGAGCAATGGCGACTCGTTGCTTTTGACCACCAGAAAGTTGTTTTGGTTTAGCTTGCCAGTAGCGCTCTCCCATTCCAACTTTTTCAAGGTTTTCTTTAGCAATTTTCTCTGCTTCTGATCGTTCACGTTTGAGGACAGTTGTCTGTGCAACAATCGTATTTTCAAGAACGTTGAGATTTTCAAAGAGGTTAAAGGATTGGAAAACCATGCCTAGTTTTTCACGATAGTGAGTGAGGTTATACCCTTTTTCAAGGACGTTTTCACCGTGATAAAGGATCTCACCTTCAGTTGGTGTTTCGAGAAGGTTGATAGAACGTAGGAAAGTTGATTTACCACTACCGGAACTACCGATGATAGAAATCACTTCTCCTTTATGAATAGTGAGAGAGATGTCTTTTAGGACCTCGTTTTGCCCGTAGGATTTTTTGAGGTGTTTGATTTCAAGGATTGGTTGACTCATTATTTCAAATCCTCCGTTTGCATTTGGTTAGCACCTGTTGTATAAGTATCCATATCCATACGTTTTTCGATGAAGCGTAGGATACGCGTTACTGTGAAGGTGAGGACAAAGTAGATAACTGCGATGATGGTAAAGGTTTGGAAGTACTGGTAGGTTTGTGTTGCTACTGTATTTCCTGAGAAGTAAAGTTCTACAACAGAGATAACGTTCAATACAGAAGTATCCTTGATGTTGATGACGAACTCATTACCAGTTGCTGGTAGAATATTTCGAACAACTTGAGGCAAAACAATCTTACGCATGGTCTGGTTATGAGTCATACCAAGTGCAGTTGCTGCTTCAAATTGTCCCTTATCAACAGCTAGGATACCACCACGGACGATTTCAGTCATGTAGGCACCAGTGTTGATCGAAACGATAAAGATAGCAGCTAGCGTACGGTCTAGGTTGATCCCGAAAGCTTGAGCAGTTCCATAGTAGATAACCATAGATTGTACAATCATAGGAGTTCCACGGAAAATTTCGATATAGATATTGAGAATCCAACCGATTAGTTTTTGAATGCCGAAAATAAATTGATTTTCTGATAGAGGTGCCGTACGGAAGACCCCGATAGCAAGACCGATAGCGAGACCAACGATAGTACCGATAATTGAAATGAGAAGGGTAATACCAGCACCACGCAAGAGTTGCTGCCAGTTTTCAGTCAGAATTTTAGCGACTTGGCCAAAGAAATTACTGTTGCTTTCTTCTGTCGTTGTAGATTCTGCAGGTTGCTCTTTGATCATACGATCCATGAGAGCAACTTGTTCATCCTTAGAAATGGTTTCGATACTAGCATTGATTTGGCTAATACGTTCGTCGTCTTTACGAAGACCGATAGCGATAGAGGTATCCTCTTCTCCAGTTTTAAAACCAGGTTCAGGCTGAATCATTTTGAACTTTGCATTTGCTGACTCAGCAGTTAGGGCTTCTGGTCGTTCAGAAACATAGGCATCAATGACACCAGCTTCAAGAGCTTGACGCATTTGTGCGAAATCACCCATGGCAGTTTCTTTTTTAGCGCCTGGAATTTGAGAAATCAAGTCGTAAAGGTAAACACCTTGTTGAGAAGTGATTTTTGCTCCGCTAAAGTCCTCTAGTGATTTGGCGTTTGCATAGGCAGAATCCTTTTTGACCAAAAGTACTGGTTCGCTAGTATAGTAGCTGCTTGAAAATGCAATTTCTTGTTTGCGTTCAGCAGTTGGGCTCATACCTGCAATGATCATATCAATCTTACCAGAAGTAAGGGCTGGAACAAGTCCTTCCCACTTGGTTTTAACAACCAAGGGCTCTTTACCTAGGTCCTTAGCAATCTTTTTAGCTATTTGGACGTCGTAACCATTAGCATATTGGTTGGTTCCATCGATTTTGACAGCACCGTTACTGTCATCATCTTGAGTCCAGTTAAAGGGTGCGTAGGCTGCCTCCATACCGATGCGTAAATATTCATCGGCTTGGACCTGGCTAACTAGTCCTAAAGTAAGGGCTAGGCTAGCAAGGATAGTTAAGCATAATTTTTTCATGATTTCTCCTATTTCTAGTCTAAAATTGCTTCTCTCTATTGTATCGAAAAAGCGGAACTTTTTCAATCTTAGTAAACCCTTACTTGTAAAAAATGATATAATAGTGAAAAACTTGAAAGGGAGTATACGATGAAAAAAAGATGGCTATTTACTTTGGTGTTTGCCTGTTTGCTATTGCTACCTCGCCTGGTTTTTGCTGTAGACTTTGATATTCTATCTTATAAGGGAGATTTGAATATTCATGCAGATAATACAGCAGTTTTCCAACAAACAATCACCTATCGTTTTAAAGATGATTTTAATGGTCAATCGGTTGGACTAGGAAAAGCAGGGAAAATGCCAGAAGGCTTTGAGATTGATGATGATCCAACTGTTCTAGTATCAAAGAATGGAGAAATTATAGAAGATGCACTTTCCTACACAAAGAAAAATGAGAAAGGCTATCAAGTAATCATTTTAAATCCTGGAAAAGCTGGAGACACTGTACGTGTAACCATTACCTGGCAATTGAAAAACCTTCTTTTCTTGTATCAGGATATTGCTGAGCTGAATTGGCAACCACTGACAGATAGTTCAGGAGACATCAAAGACTTAGAATTTCGAGTAACTTCAGATAGTCCGGCAGAGAAATTCTTTTTTCATACAGGCAAACTCCTCAACGATGGAAGTGTCGAAAAAGTAAACGATATTTATCGGGTGAAGATGAAAAATCTTCCTAGAAAACGTCAAGTTGAGCTACATGCCTATTGGCCCAGGGAGGATTTCTCGGTAGCTCCAAGCCAAGGACTGGAAGAAGAGCGTTTAAAAGATTTCAAAAAAATTGAGATAGAAATAAAAGCTAACAAAGTGCAAGCCAGTCTCATGATAAAGTGGATTTTTCCAATAATCTTTATTGTGTTATTGATGATGACTATCATGTATTATCGAGCATTTCGTAAACATACGACGCTCAAAAAGGTATATTCCAAGGATCATCGACTTTACGAACCGCCAATGGATCTACCTCCAATGGTTTTGGCGGAGGCTATTTACTCTACCTCCCTAGAGGAAATCAGTCCCTTGAATAAGAAGAAGTTTGGCAAATTCTCTTTTGAACGATTGCTTCAGGCGACTTTGCTAGACTTAGTTGATCGAGGGCATTTATCCATTTTTCAGGGTGAGGAGGAACCGTGTTTGAAAATCAATAGTGAAAAAGGCTTGTCGAATTTTGAAAAAGAATGTTTGCGGATGACTCTCTCAACTAGTAAAGAACTGGCTCTTTCAGACCTTTTCCCAGAGTATCAAGTTTCTTCAGGACTATTCCATGGAGCTAAGGAAGCTGATGAGCAGCATATTCGAGAATTCGGCTTGCATCTCAAGCGTTCCTTCGAGAGACGGCTTGAACGCATGCAAAGTTGTGTTCGAGACAAGGTAAAAATTCTACGTCTTCCAAGCTATTATCGTCCTTTGACTGATAAAGAAAATAGTTTTGTGAATGGGATGAAAGTCTGTTCAGCTATAACAGGTTTATTTGGCCTTCTTATTTTCTATTATAGTCTGCGAACACGTGGTTATTTTTCACTTCCTTTACTTTCCCTAGGATTAATAGGGTTACTTGCCAGTGCCTTAGTTCATTTTGTGACTCGAGGTCCATCTCGTGATGGAGTCTTAAATGAAGAGGGGGCAGAAGCCTATTACCTTTGGACAAGTTTTGAAAATATGCTTCGAGAGATTGCTCATCTTGATAAGGCTGAACTAGAGAGCATTGTACTGTGGAACCGTCTTTTGGTCTATGCAACTCTGTATGGATACGCAAAGAAAGTGAATAAAATCATGAAGCTCCACAATATTCAACTTGAAAATGAAACTATGAATCTTTATGTATCTTGTGGATGGGATAAACAGTTTCATACATCTGCTGCTCACATTAATCAATACACTTCGGTCGCAAATACAGCAAGTACTTTCTCTGTATCATCCGGAAGCGGTAGCTCTGGTGGAGGTTTTTCAGGCGGTGGCGGTGGTGGAAGTATTGGTGCTTTCTAAAGAAAACTCAACACAGCCTTTAAAAGTATGATATAATGGAGGGTAGAAAAAGGAGTAATCTATGTATTTTTTTGAAATTTTAAAATCGATCTTTTTTGGGATTGTTGAAGGAATTACGGAATGGTTGCCGATTTCAAGTACTGGTCACCTGATCCTAGCGGAAGAATTTGTCCAATATAAAGACCAAAGTGAAGCCTTTATGTCTATGTTTAACGTGGTTATTCAACTTGGTGCAATCTTAGCCGTTATGGTTATCTACTTTAACAAACTTAATCCTTTCAAACCAGGGAAAGATAAAGTTCAAGTTCGTAGAACTTGGCAATTATGGTCGAAAGTATTTGTTGCGACTTTACCTCTTCTCCTTGTCTTTAAGTTTGATGATTGGTTTGATACCCATTTCCACAATATGGTTTCAGTAGCCATTATGTTGATTGTTTATGGGGTTGCCTTTATCTATCTTGAAAAACGTAACAAAGCGCAAGCGATTGAGCCAACAGTCACAGAGCTAGACAAGTTGCCTTATAAAACAGCCCTCTATATCGGACTTTTCCAAGTCTTGGCTCTTTTACCTGGGACTAGCCGTTCGGGCGCCACTATCGTTGGTGGTTTGTTAAATGGAACTAGTCGTTCGGTGGTAACTGAGTTTACCTTCTACCTAGGAATTCCTGTTATGTTTGGAGCTAGTGCCTTGAAGATTTTTAAATTCATCAAGGCAGGAGAAGTTTTGAGTTTTGGTCAATTCTTCTTACTCTTAGTAGCCATGGTAGTCGCTTTTGCAGTCAGCATGGTTGCTATTCGTTTCTTGACCAGCTATGTTAAAAAACATGACTTTACGATGTTTGGTAAATACCGCATTGTTCTTGGTAGTGTCTTGCTACTTTATAGCTTTGTACGATTATTTGTATAAGAAAAAAACCTTGAGGGAAGATTCCTTCAAGGTTTTAAAATCCAGTCACAGTGACACCCAATAAGCGAACGTCTTTATCTTTATCTGTCAGAGATTCGTAAAGTTGGATAGCCATTTGTGAAATAGTTTCAGCATCTTGGATCTTTTGAGATAAGCTTTTCCGCTTAGTCATTGTAGAAAAGTCAGCATAGCGGATTTTTAAAATAACAATCTTTCCAGATTTTTCATGTTTTTGAAGACTCAGGGCAACTCTTTCCGAAAGGAGAGTTAGCTCTTTTTTGATATCCTCTTCTAGATTGAGAATTTTACTATAAGTTTTTTCTTTTCCAATAGATTTACGAATGCGATTGGATTTGACGGGAGAATTATCAATGCCACGAGCTTTGCGATACAGGTCAAAACCGAGTCGACCAAAACGATCAATGAGACTAATTTCAGAAATTTTTAAAAGATCAGCACCTGTAAATACCCCCATTTGATGCAATTTCTCAACTGTTTTCTTACCTACACCGTGGAATTTAGCGATATCCATTTGTTTGAGAAAATCTTCAGCTTCATCAGGGAGAATAACTGTCAGGCCTCGAGGTTTTTGGTAATCGCTGGCTATTTTAGCTAAAAACTTATTATAAGACACACCAGCAGAAGCAGTCAAATGAAGTTCTTGCCAAATATCTTGTTGAATTAGTCGAGCGATTTTAACAGCGGACTTGATACCGAGTTTATTTTCAGTCACGTCTAGATAAGCTTCATCGATACTCATAGGCTCGATCTTATCCGTATAACGTTTGAAAATAGCTCGAATCTGTTGACCGACCGTAGTATATTTTTCGTAGTTTCCAGAAATGAAAACGGCTTGCGGGCAACGTTCATAGGCTTCTTTAGAACTCATAGCTGAGTGGATGCCAAAGACTCGCGCTTCATAGCTACAGGTAGAAACAACTCCTCGACCACCAGTTTTTCTAGGATCACTACCAATCACAACTGGCTTCCCTTTAAGTTTGGGATTGTCTCGAATTTCAACAGCAGCAAAAAAGGCATCCATGTCAATATGGATGATTTTACGAGATAAATCATTCATTAGTGGAAAAATTAACATGGAAAAACCTCTCAGTACTAGTTTGTTTAATTTTATTATACTCTTTTTCTGAAAAAATGAAAATCAAATAACCTCTTTCAAAAATATAATACAGTTCGCGGGATATTTTGGACTGTATTAGAAAAGAAAGTATTAAAAAAGTGAGTTTTTAGTTGTTGAAATCGTTTACTGTGTGTTATACTGAATACATGAATGTAACAGATGACTGTTACTAGAAAGAAAAAAGAGGAATTAACATGGTTGTTAAGACAGTTGTTGAAGCACAGGACATTTTTGACAAAGCTTGGGAAGGCTTTAAAGGTGTTGACTGGAAAGAAAAAGCAAGTGTATCACGCTTTGTACAAGCAAACTACACTCCTTATGATGGAGATGAAAGCTTCCTTGCAGGACCAACAGAACGTTCACTCCACATCAAAAAAATCGTAGAAGAAACTAAAGCACACTATGAAGCTACTCGTTTCCCATACGATAACCGTCCAACTTCTATCGCAGGAATTGATGCTGGATACATTGATAAAGAAAATGAATTGATTTATGGTATTCAAAATGATGAACTCTTCAAATTGAACTTCATGCCAAAAGGTGGTATCCGTATGGCTGAAACTACTTTAAAAGAAAATGGTTTTGAACCAGACCCAGCAGTTCATGAAATCTTTACAAAATATGTGACAACTGTAAATGATGGTATCTTCCGTGCCTACACTACAAATATTCGTCGTGCTCGTCACGCTCACACAGTAACTGGTCTTCCAGATGCATATTCACGTGGACGTATCATCGGGGTTTATGCTCGTTTGGCTCTTTATGGTGCTGATTATTTGATGGCTGAAAAAGTAAGTGACTGGAATGCTATCACTGAAATCGATGAAGAATCTATCCGCCTTCGTGAAGAAATCAACCTTCAATATCAAGCATTAAAACAAGTTGTTGAATTAGGTGACCTTTATGGTGTAGATGTACGTCGTCCAGCATTTGACACAAAAGAAGCTATCCAATGGACTAACATTGCATTCATGGCAGTTTGTCGTGTTATCAATGGTGCCGCTACATCTCTAGGACGTGTACCAATCGTGTTGGACATCTACGCAGAACGTGACTTGGCTCGCGGTACTTATACAGAATCTGAAATTCAAGAATTTGTTGATGATTTCGTAATGAAACTTCGTACAGTTAAATTTGCTCGTACAAAAGCTTACGACGAATTGTACTCAGGTGACCCAACCTTCATCACAACTTCTATGGCTGGTATGGGTAACGACGGTCGTCACCGTGTTACTAAGATGGACTACCGTTTCTTGAACACTCTTGACAATATCGGTAACTCTCCAGAACCAAACTTGACAGTACTTTGGACTGACAAATTACCTTATAGCTTCCGTCGTTACTGTATGCACATGAGCCACAAACACTCTTCAATCCAATACGAAGGTGTAACAACAATGGCTAAAGATGGATATGGTGAAATGAGCTGTATCTCATGTTGTGTATCTCCACTTGACCCAGAAAACGAAGAACAACGTCACAACATCCAGTACTTCGGTGCTCGCGTTAACGTTCTTAAAGCTCTTCTTACTGGTTTGAACGGTGGTTACGACGATGTTCATAAAGACTACAAAGTATTTGACATCGAACCAATCCGTGATGAAGTTCTTGAATTCGAATCAGTTAAAGCTAACTTTGAAAAATCTCTTGACTGGTTGACAGACACGTACGTAGATGCTTTGAACATCATCCACTACATGACTGATAAGTACAACTACGAAGCTGTTCAAATGGCCTTCTTGCCAACTAAACAACGTGCTAACATGGGATTCGGTATCTGTGGATTCGCTAACACTGTTGACACATTGTCAGCTATCAAATACGCTACAGTTAAACCAATCCGTGATGAAAATGGCTACATCTACGATTACGAAACAATCGGTGAATACCCACGTTGGGGTGAAGATGACCCACGCTCAAACGAATTGGCAGAATGGTTGATCGAAGCTTATACAACTCGTCTACGTAGCCACAAACTATACAAAGATGCAGAAGCTACAGTATCACTTTTGACAATCACATCTAACGTTGCTTACTCTAAACAAACTGGTAACTCACCAGTCCACAAAGGTGTATACCTCAACGAAGATGGTTCTGTGAACTTGTCTAAACTTGAATTCTTCTCACCAGGTGCTAATCCATCTAACAAAGCTAAAGGTGGATGGTTGCAAAACTTGAACTCACTTGCTAGCCTTGACTTTGGTTATGCAGCTGATGGTATCTCATTGACAACTCAAGTTTCACCACGTGCCCTTGGTAAGACTCGTGACGAACAAGTTGATAACTTGGTAACAATTCTTGATGGTTACTTTGAAAATGGTGGTCAACACTGTAACTTGAACGTTATGGACTTGAACGATGTTTATGATAAAATCATGGCAGGTGAAGATGTTATCGTTCGTATCTCTGGATACTGTGTAAATACTAAATACCTCACTCCAGAACAAAAAACTGAATTGACACAACGTGTCTTCCACGAAGTTCTTTCAATGGACGATGCTTTGAGCTAAGATTCATAAATAATAAATTAAAAACCAGTCACTTTGACTGGTTTTTTTGCTATAAAAAAATATTTTAAAAAATTTGGTCAAATTTGGTCAAATATCTTGACTATTACTGACCAAAGTGATAAACTAAGAACATAAGGATAAGGAAATCCTTAGAAAATCTTGATTTTAAGGTGATTATGTATTTCATCTTAAGATCAAAGTATGGGTAAAACCTAGAAAAGAGGTGCAACCTATGTTTAACATTAGTATTTTTAGAAGTCCAATCAGAAATTCTGTATTGGAAAAAGAAAAACCTGAAATTATACGTAGAGTAGCAAATTGCTAGTCTAAAATTTTTAAAACAAAGGTCAGAGAAAGTCAAAGTAATTTGACTAACTAATTTTGAAATTAAACGAGGTATAAAATATGAATAACAACTTTAACAATATGGATGATTTATTTAACCAATTGATGGGCGGTATGCGTGGATATAGTTCTGAAAATCGTCGTTACTTGATTAACGGTCGTGAGGTAACTCCGGAAGAGTTCGCGATTTACCGTCAAACTGGTCAACTTCCTAGTGAAGGAAGTGACCAAGCTCAATATGTTCAAGGTAAAGCTATGAAACAAGATGGTATTCTTGCGAAACTTGGACGTAACTTAACAGCTGAAGCGCGTGAAGGTAAGCTGGATCCGGTTATTGGACGTAATAAGGAAATTCAAGAAACATCTGAAATCCTTTCTCGTCGTACAAAGAATAACCCAGTTCTTGTCGGTGATGCTGGTGTTGGTAAAACTGCTGTAGTAGAAGGCCTTGCACAAGCTATTGTGAATGGTGACGTTCCAGCAGCAATCAAGAACAAAGAAATCATTTCTATTGATATTTCTGGACTTGAAGCTGGTACTCAATATCGTGGTAGCTTTGAAGAAAATATTCAGAACTTGGTAAAAGAAGTTAAAGAAGCTGGAAATATTATCCTCTTCTTCGATGAAATCCACCAAATCCTTGGTGCAGGTAGCACAGGGGATGGTCAAGGATCTAAAGGTCTTGCTGATATCTTGAAACCAGCTCTTTCACGTGGTGAATTGACAGTAATTGGCGCGACAACTCAAGATGAGTATCGCAACACTATTTTGAAAAATGCTGCTCTTGCTCGTCGTTTCAACGAAGTAAAAGTTAATGCACCATCTGCTGAAGATACTTTCAAGATTCTCCAAGGGATCCGTGATCTTTATCAACAACACCACAATGTTATTTTGCCAGATGAAGTTTTGAAAGCGGCTGTTGATTACTCTGTTCAATACATTCCACAACGTAGCTTGCCAGATAAGGCTATCGACCTTGTCGATGTGACAGCTGCTCACTTGGCAGCACAACACCCAGTGACAGATGTACATGCTGTGGAACATGAAATTGAAGAAGAAAAAGCTAAACAAGAAGCTGCAGCTGCTAAAGAAGATTACGAAGCAGCCCTTAATGCAAAAATTCGTATCGAAGAACTTGAAAAACAAATTGCCAACCATACTGAAGATCACAAGGTGACAGCGACTGTCAATGACGTAGCTGAGTCTGTAGAACGTATGACAGGTATTCCTGTTTCACAAATGGGTGCGACTGATATCGAACGTTTGAAAGACATGGGTCACCGTTTGCAAACTAAGGTTATCGGTCAAGATAAAGCCGTTGAAGCAGTGGCACGTGCTATCCGTCGTAACCGTGCAGGTTTTGATGAAGGAAATCGCCCAATCGGTAGCTTCCTCTTTGTAGGACCTACTGGCGTTGGTAAGACTGAGTTGGCTAAACAATTAGCTCTTGATATGTTCGGAACGAAAGATGCTATCATCCGTTTGGATATGTCTGAATACAGCGACCGTACAGCCGTTTCTAAATTGATTGGTACAACAGCTGGTTATGTTGGTTACGATGACAATAACAATACCTTGACTGAACGTGTTCGCCGTAATCCTTACTCAATTGTCCTTCTCGACGAAATTGAAAAGGCTGACCCTCAAGTGATTACTCTTCTTCTTCAAGTCTTGGATGATGGTCGTTTGACAGACGGTCAAGGTAATACTGTAAACTTCAAGAACACTGTTATTATCGCAACTTCAAACGCTGGTTTTGGTTATGAAGCAAACTTGACAGAAGATGCAGACAAACCAGAATTGATGGATCGTTTGAAACCTTACTTCCGTCCAGAATTCTTGAACCGTTTCAACGCTGTGATTGAATTCTCACACTTGAGTAAGGAAGATCTTTCTAAGATTGTTGATTTGATGTTGATTGATGTCAATAAGACACTTGCTAAGAAAGAAATCGACTTGGCAGTGAGCGATGCAGCTAAAGAATACATGACTGAAGAAGGTTATGATGAAGTCATGGGTGTTCGTCCACTACGTCGAGTAGTTGAACAACAAATTCGTGACAAAGTAACAGACTTCCACTTAGATAATTTGGATGCTAAACACCTTGAAGCCGACATGGAAGATGGTGTCTTGGTCATTCGTGAAAAAGCCTAAATCAAAGTTTTGCGAATCAAAAAAGGAACCAGCTGAAAAGCCAATGTCATTAAGTTAGTAATCTAACTATTTGAATAGGAGATAGGATTGAGATCATCAAAGTGATTCTCTATCCTATCTTCTATTTTTTTTGCATAACAAATAAAGGTTTTTTCACCCTATTTTTT
>NZ_JAQFJI010000007.1:0-117956 GCF_030440055.1 Streptococcus sp. SO4 | reverse complement strand
ACTCTTATTCAAGTGGGCTTTTATCTGTTTTATCATAGGAAGTACCTCCTTAACTATCAGTTTAGCACATAAAAAAAGAAACCCAAATACAGAATTGTATTTGAATTTCTTAACTTAATGACATTGGGGTTTTTCCCAGCTTCTTTTGGATTATTCTTACATGATTGCTTATTGATTCTTAAAGGCATCGACCATCACTTGAAACTCCTCGTTTGAGAGGGTGATTCCTTTCCCCATCTTAGTGTGGTCTGGACTCCAAGCACGAATGTCAAACTTTGCTGGTGCACCATTAAAGCTGACACGATTGATTTCCTTGGTCCAACCTTTTTCATTCTCTGAGAGCGTAAGTAAGTGTTCTTCGATTTCAAATGTAAATTCTGCCATTGTATTCTCCTTTTGATTGTCTTCACTTGATTATTCGTAAAATCTTGTAGATTTTTTTAAAATTGTATATAATAATGGTAAAAAGAAGGGAGGCTCCGATGAAAGATTTATTTAAACATATTCAACAAAAATTCCAAGGATTTCTCAACGGACGAGAAGAACCAGATCATTCCAAAGCTGACTCCCTGACAAGTGCCATTAAAGAGGCACTCCTGAAAAAAACTGCTGTCCACATTATTTTTTCAGATACAAGTTTTACAGGGGATATCATCAAATTTGATACGGACCGCCAGCAAATTATCGTTAAAAATTTTGCAAAAAATGTGACCCGCATTATTCGAATCCCAGATATTCAAAAAATAAGTTTTGTTCCCTCAACTGTCCAAACTGCCCAAAAAAATCGATTCAAGAAAGAGTGAGATGTGTTTTCTTCATCTCACTCTTTTCTATTAACGAATTTGTTCAAAATGAAGGTGAACAGCAATGTGTTCTCCGTAACCACTTCTCTCTAAATCCCGTTGCAAACGGTAAGAGATATAGTGTTCAGCGATGGTGATGTAACCTGCACCAAGCAAGCGATGCTCAACCATTGATTGAATCATGCTGATTGTCGCACGCTCCACTTTTGCCTCTTCTAGATCCAAGACAACTTTCTTAGTTACCTGAGCTAGATTTTGACGTAAATCATCTGTCAAAACATAAACCGTTTGAGCAGCTTTGAGAATGGCTTGATAGATTTTATCTGGATCAAAGTCAGCAACTTGTCCATCACGTTTAATGACTTGCATAGGCTTCTCCTTTTAATTTGTATTTTCTTTAATGTCCGCTAATATTTTAGCTTCTTCTGCTGTTAATTCATAATGTTCCAACAAATCTGGTCTACGCTCATAAGTTTTTTTGAGACTCTCATAGAGACGCCATTGGCGAATCTTCTCATGATGCCCACTCATAAGCACTTCTGGAACCACCATACCTCGATAATCATAGGGACGTGTGTACTGAGGATATTCAAGGAGCCCAGATGAAAAGCTATCATCTTGGTGACTGGTTTCTTTCCCAATCACTTCTGGTATCAAGCGAACCGTCGCATCAATCATGGTCATAGCCGCCAATTCTCCTCCAGTTAGCACATAATCACCCAGGGAAATCTCATCTGTTACCAAGGTCTTAATGCGCTCATCATAGCCCTCGTAGTGACCACAGATAAAGATGAGTTCCTCTTCTTGTGCTAAATCTTCAGCATAAGCCTGGTCAAACTGCTTACCAGCAGGATCCAAAAGGATCACGCGCGGATTTTTCTTTTGAATAGTATCAAAGGCATCAAAGATTGGCTGAGCACGCAGCAACATCCCTTGACCACCGCCATATGGTTCATCATCCACATGACGGGCCTTTTCAGCATAGTCACGAAAATTATGATACTGGATATCTAAAAGCCCCTTTTCACGGGCCTTTCCAACGATAGAATGTTCTAGCGGAGAGAACATCTCTGGAAAGAGGGTTAAAATATCAATCTTCATCGTCTAACCCTTCTAAGAGTTCTACATCCACGCGCTTATTAGGAATATCAACATTGAGCACGACCGGTGGGATATATGGTAAAAGCAGATCACGTTTTCCCTTACGCTTAACTACCCAAACATCATTGGCCCCTGGTTGCAAGATTTCCTTAATGGTTCCAATCAAGTTGTCACCCTCGTAGACCTCTAGTCCAATAATCTCGTGATAGTAAAATTCACCCTCATCCAGGTCATTAAGGTTTTCTTCCGCAACCTTCAAACTGTAGCCCTTGTATTTTTCGATATCATTGATGTGATACATATCCTTAAATTTGATGATATCAAAGTTTTTCTGTTTACGGTGGCTAGCGATGGTCACTGTTTTGACAAACTGATCTTTTTCATCAAACAAGGCCAGCTCTGCACCTTTTTTAAAGCGTTCTTCCGAAAAATCCGTCACAGATAAGACTCTCATCTCACCTTGCAAACCTTGTGTATTGACGATTTTTCCAACGTTAAAATAGTTCATTTGATCTCCTGTAATTTCCTTATCTCCATTTTCTTCTTACAATTTTTTAATAATATCTACAATTTTCTCTGATTCGGACCACTGTAAATAATGGTGATTCCCTCCTAAAATAAGTTTAGTATTGGAAGCCCAATATTCTGATTCTCTGTACTCTTTTTCTCTATAAGCCTGACAAAAAATAAATACAGGGATATGAGATTCTATCGACAAATTCTCAAAATCTTCCTCAGTAATTTCTCCAGATATCTGAAATTCTGGATCTTGATTTTCCAACTCTAATCCTTTTTCTTGCATTAATTTCCAGATTTCTTTGTTAGTTTCAGGGTTAAATGTGGATTGAGTTAAGTTCTTAAAATAAAGTTCAGGACCAAATTCTTCAATCAGTCTCATTTGCTCTTCCATTTCTGGATAAGAATTTTCTGAAAAATCAGCAAACATTACTTTTTTAGTGGTCGGTTCAAGCGCTACTAAAGCCTGACACTTAATTGGTTTGTTGAGCAATTTGCAAGCTAAAATTCCACTCAAACTATGTGCACAAAGTATATATTCAGAAATCGCCAATTCTTCAAGTACTTCATAAACTGCATCTGCAAGATTATCCAGATTTTTTCCAGCTTGGTCATGAATCGGACTCCTACCTGTGTTCGGAAAATCAATTGTCAAATAACCAATTGTAGGAGGAAGTTTTTCAAGTATAAGTGAAAAATTTTCATAACTTGGTAGCAAACCTGCGCCATTTAAACAAACAAGCACTTTCTTTTGCTTTTTATAAGTAACAGAGAGACCGCCAATTTTTGTAGTTACTTCAAACCTCTTCATAAAGAAATCCACTCATTCTATAACAATGATTTATTAAAAATCCTTATCCTTTATTTTATCACGTTCCAGGGATTTTCACAAGTTGGAGGAAAAAGCTAGTTCTGATCTTCGGCTTCTAAAAATCCTTCCAAATCTCGTTCATGCTGATATTTGATAGCTGCCTTTTTGTCTTTTTCAAAAATGGTCTTGGTTAGATCAATGTCGTTGATGGCTGCAATTGCAATGGTGTAGTGAATGATATCAGCAAGTTCTTTAGCAAGTTCCTCGTTCGAGTCTTGAACACCCTCTTTTCGACCAGAGCGTCCATTTAAAACTTCAGCTACTTCACCAACTTCTTCTACCAATTTGATAAAAAGACCTTCCTCAGTCCGAGACTGCTGGTAATGTTCGAGTAAGTAGTCTTGTAATTGTCTAAACGTTAAATCCTTCATATTCTGCTCCTTGCAAAAAAGCGAGACATCCGTCCCGCCCTTCTTATTTTTCGTCAATAACGATTCTTACTTTTTTGTCTTCAGTTGGGACAGAGTAGACAATCGTTCTTATCGCAGAAATAGTGCGACCCTTACGACCGATTACACGACCCACATCACTTTGATCAAGATCCAAATGATATTCCAAAAACTCTGGTGTATCTTCAATCTTGATAGTTAAGGCATCTGGTTGTGAAATCAAGGGTTTCACAATCGCAATAATGAGATTTTCAATCGTATCCATCTGTCAACCTACTTTAGAATTATTTAGAGAATTTAGAATCGTGGAATTTCTTCAATACGCCTTCTTTTGAAAGGATGTTGCGTACTGTATCTGAAGGTTGAGCTCCATCAGCCAACCATGCAAGAACGCGGTCTTCTTTCAAAGTTACTTGGTTTTCAGCAACAAGTGGGTTGTAAGTTCCAACTGTTTCGATGAAACGTCCGTCACGTGGTGAACGTGAATCTGCTACGTTAATACGGTAAAAAGGTTTTTTCTTAGAACCCATACGAGTCAAACGGATTTTTACTGCCATTTTTAATATCTCTTTTCTTTTATTTTTTTAGTTCGGTGAAATAGCTTAGCTATTTAGCACATGTTCTATTATAGCAGATTTCTGATAGGTGTCAAGAAAAAAACTTGACAGACTTTAAAATTTTTAAATTTTTTTAGAAATTTGTTAGGCTAATAGGGATACATTAGAAAGAGAAACTTTATGAATACTAGTCTAGAGAAGATTTACAAAGACCATCAAGTCAAACCTTACATCTCTCCAAATCGTGATATCGAGACTTGGCTACTAAATCCCAAGCCTGTCCCAAAACGAAATATGGAATTACTAGAAGACAAGCTCCTGGCAGGAGATATTATCCTCCTCTGGCGAATTCAGTTTGGTACCTTTACTACAGAAACTTGGTTTCCAAAATATTTTGAGTATACTTATGGCATCGATGCTCCAAAACATTTAGAAACGCTTGTTGAAAAAGGCTATGCTCTTGTCGAAACTGCTTTTGACTCGCTTGACCATCTAAATAGTACCATGAAAAAGAATATCCTGAAGAAGAAGGGAGTTACTGGACTTTCCAAGATGAAGGCTTCTGACTTGAATCAAGCCCTTCATGACCATTTTTCAGAAGAGGAATTAGCTAGTCTCTTTTCGATTCGCGGTTATAAACTAACTCCAAAAGGAGAACAGGCTCTCAAGGACCATCAGGCAATCATTGACCGCCATCCAAAGAAGAATCTTTAATCAACCAAGTCAGGTTGATTTTTTTGTAAATCATTTAAAACACTTATAAATCATTACATTTATTGACAATCGCTTACAAAAGAGGTATATTAGTATTAAAAGGGGGAATTCCTATGTACCAAGAACAACGATTAGAAGAAATCATAAAACTTTTAGAAGAGAGAGGAAGTCTATCGGCAAGAGAAATGGTTGACTATTTCCAAGTATCCAAGGATACCATCCGGAGAGATTTTTCCATTCTTGCAAAGGAGAAACGAGCAAAAAGAACTCATGGAGGTTTATTGCCAATTCAAAAGCAACGGATTCTTGGTTATAAAGGTCGAGCAGAACAATCTTCTAAAGAAAAAGAGAAAATTGCTCATTTAGCTACCCAACTCATTTCTGATTCACAATTAATTTTCTATGATGTTTCAACAACTGTACTTGAGTTAGCAAAAATAACAGATAAAAAAGTTACTATTTTCAGCCATTCATTGGATAATGCACTGGTCTTAGGAGAAAATGAAAATGTCGATTTTCACATTATCGGTGGACGATTTCATAAAAAGAATCGTTTCTATTACTCATTAGAAGAATCCGAATCTTTGAATAGAATTAAATTTGACTTAGCATTTTTTGGTGCAGCTAGTCTTTCAGACGGACAAGTTAGTTTTGAAGATCAAGAAGATGTTCTAATGAAAAAAAGAGCATTTAAAACCAGTAAAATTCGCGTCTTGTTAGCTGAAACCAGCAAGATAAACAAACACTCTCATTATATTCTTTCCGAACTTATAGATTTTGATTATTGGATTACAGACAAAGAACCCGACCTGGAAATTCAACAATCTTTAGATGGCAAAACAACTATTCTATTTTAAAAAGGAGCAAAATATGTCAAGAATTAAATTAATTATGAGTGATATTGACGGCACTATTTTGGATAAAAATCACCAATTAGATTCTCATTTGATAGAACTGATGCCGCTTTTAAAACAAAGTGATATCCCTTTTGTTCTAGCTTCTGCTCGATCTCCTCTTGGTATAGCTCCAATTTCGAAAGCACTGGGGATTACAAGTTTTCCAATTGCAAGTTATAACGGTGCTCTCATTAGTACAGGAGATAAAATTCTGAGTCAGCATTCTATTAATAAAAAGGAATTACTCTTACTACATGATTTTTTAACAAAAGAATTTCCGACAGTTTCAATTAATGTTTATTCTGGAAAAGATTGGTACGTAAATACTTTAGATAAATGGGTAGAAATTGAAGCCCAGATTACTGGAGAGAACCCAAAAGTTACTTCACTAGGAGATCTTCTTCAGGAAGAAAAGAATCTTATTCATAAACTTTTACTAATAGATAACGCAGCTACTATCCAGAAACTTAAAGAGACATTAGCAACCATGGATTTCCCTCAAACTGACTTTTACCTTTCGAAGGATAACTATCTTGAAGTCACACATAATCAAGTCTCAAAAAAACAAGCTTTGTTAGAATTAGCCAACTATTATCAACTATCATTCACTGAAATTATGAGTATTGGAGATAATTATAACGATATTCCAATGATTGAGACTGCTGGACTTGGTGTTGCAATGGGAAACGCTCCTACAGATGTTAAAGTCTGTGCAAATAAAGTAACAGATTCTAATGATCAAAATGGGGTAAGTAAGGCCATAAAATTGTATGTACTATCGGAATGATCACAATTGAATATTTGAAATCCACTTTCAATTAGGGTACAATGGTAGAAATGATTTTTGAAAGGATTACCATGAAAAAAATAGCAACACTTCTATTAATCTCAACTTTTGCCCTTGCTGGATGTAGCAGTATCCAACGTAGTCTCCGAGGGGATGACTATGTAGATTCTAGCTTAGCTGCCGAAGAAAGTTCCAAAGCAGCTGCCCAATCTGCCAAGGATCTCAAAGACGCCTTGACAAATGAAAATGCTAACTTCCCACAACTCTCTAAGGAAGTTGCTGAAGACGAAGCTGAAGTCATTCTCCACACCAGTCAAGGAGATATCCGCATCAAACTCTTTCCAAAGCTAGCTCCACTTGCGGTTGAAAATTTCCTAACTCACGCAAAAGAAGGCTACTATAATGGCGTTACCTTCCACCGAGTGATCGATGGCTTCATGGTCCAGACTGGTGATCCAAAAGGGGATGGTACTGGTGGGGAATCCATCTGGCATGATAAGGACAAGACTAAAGACCAGGGAACTGGTTTCAAGAGCGAAATCTCTCCTTACCTCTATAACATTCGTGGTTCTCTCTCTATGGCCAATACTGGTCAACCAAATTCAAATGGTAGCCAGTTCTTCATCAACCAAAATACGACAGATATTTCTGCCAAACTCCCTACAAGTAGCTATCCAAAGAAAATTATCGAAGCCTACAAAGAAGGTGGAAATCCTAGTCTAGACGGTAAACACCCTGTCTTTGGTCAAGTCATCGACGGTATGGATGTTGTTGACAAGATTGCCAAGGCTGAAAAAGACGAAAAAGACAAACCAACTACTGCTATCACTATTGACAGCATTGAAATTGTTAAGGACTACGATTTCAGTAAAAAATAGGATGACCCTAAAATAAGGAGATGTGAAAATGATTTTATTCTGGGGTTCAAAAGGTTACCAAAAGATCTTAGGACATACTCAAACCACTATCGAGTGTGGTCACTGTAACAATACCGACACTTGGGAAATTTCAGAAACTGGACGTAAGTTTACCCTCTACTGGATTCCGCTCTTTCCTTACGGAAAAACTTATTTTGTTTCTTGCCCGATTTGTCACTACGGGAAAGAAATCCAAAAATCTGATCTTGAAACCTATTTGAATTACTAGCCAAAAAGCCAAGTCACCCAGACTTGGCTTTTTCCTATTCTAGTTTTGCGGGATTCTCTTTTTATGTCAACTCATTGAAGTCCCAGATTTGGTCCATCCAGCCTTCGTAGAAGTCTGGTTCGTGACACACCATGAGGATAGACCCCTTGTATTCTTTCAGAGCACGTTTGAGTTCATCCTTGGCATCCACATCCAAGTGATTGGTAGGTTCGTCAAGAACAAGGACATTATTCTCTCGGTTCATCAAGAGACAGAAACGAACCTTAGCTTGCTCTCCACCTGACAATACTTGGATTTGACTCTCGATATGTTTAGTCGTCAGACCACAACGAGCAAGGGCTGCACGAACTTCGGCTTGATTGAGTGCCGGAAAGGCATTCCAGACTGCTTCCAGTGGTGTCTGACGATTGCCACCTTCCACTTCTTGTTCAAAGTAGCCAAGTTCTAGGTAGTCACCACGCTCAACTTCCCCAGCAATAGGTGGAATAATCCCCAAAAGACTCTTCAAGAGAGTTGTTTTCCCGATACCGTTGGCACCGATAATGGCAACCTTTTGATTGCGTTCAAAGGTAAGATTTAAGGGTTTGGTAAGGGGACGATCGTAGCCAATCTGCAAGTCCTTAGCTTGGAAGATAAAGCGACCAGGTGTACGAGCTGTTTTGAATTCAAAGGATGGCTTTGGTTTCTCACTTTGAAGTTCGATGATATCCATCTTATCCAATTTCTTCTGGCGGGACATGGCCATGTTTCGTGTTGCAACACGCGCCTTGTTTCGAGCCACAAAATCCTTGAGATCCGCAATTTCTTTCTGTTGACGTTCATAGGCTGCTTCCAATTGCGATTTCTTCATGGCATAGACTTCTTGGAACTGGTAGTAATCTCCAGAGTAGCGAATCAACTGTTGATTTTCTACATGATAGACGATATTGATAACGTCGTTGAGGAAAGGAATATCGTGTGAAATAAGAACAAAGGCATTCTCATAGTTCTGGAGGTAGCGCTTGAGCCAGTCGATATGTTCAGCATCGAGATAGTTGGTTGGCTCATCCAGAAGCAAGATATCTGGTTTTTCAAGAAGGAGTTTTGCCAAAAGTACCTTGGTTCTTTGTCCACCTGACAAGGCTGTTACATCCGTATCCATTCCAAAGTCCATGACACCAAGGGCACGCGCTACTTCATCAATCTTGGCATCCAAGGTATAGAAATCACGACTTTCCAAACGGTCCTGAAGTTCTCCAACTTCTTCCATCAATGCATCAATATCAGCTCCCTCTTCTGCCATTTCCATGTAGAGTTCATTGATACGTGCTTCTGCTTTGAATAATTCGTCAAAAGCTGTTCGGAGGACGTCACGCACAGTTTGTCCTTCTTTGAGCACAGCGTGCTGGTCCAGATAACCAGCTGTCACATATTTAGACCATTCCACCTTACCTTCATCAGGTAACATTTTACCAGTTACGATGCTCATGAAGGTTGATTTTCCTTCACCATTGGCACCAACTAAGCCGATATGTTCACCTTTAAGGAGGCGGAAAGATACATCTTCAAAAATCGCACGGTCACCAAAACCGTGACTCAAATTTTTAACTTCTAAGATACTCATTTTAATTCCTTATCTTGTTTTTATGTAGTAGTTTATAGAGAAGCCAAGCCAGGTAGCCACCCAAGGTATTGGTCCACAAATCATCAATCTCAAAGACCCGATTAAAGTCCAAGAAAAAGTCTAAAACTAGTTGCGTGCATTCAATTCCCAAGCTCAATAAAAAGCTGACCAATATCACTTTCTTAGTATTTCTTAGACTAGGCATGAGAAAGAGAAGCTGGAAAATCAGTGGGAAAAGCAAGAGGATATTTAAGGCATTCTGCAAAAAAATCCAAAATAACTGAAAAAGACTTGTTACTTCACCCAGTTTCCAGAGGGAGTTAAAAGGCGTCAAAAGAAAAACCAGGCGTCCAAAAGTTTGAATACCTGGAGTTTCCACTCCTGTAGGAAGTTGAGGCTGGGGAGTAAAACAAAAACAGACGATACAAAGACTGTATAAAAGCACTCCCAAGCTTAGTAATGTTTTTCGACTCATCTTATGGATTTACTTCAGCTACTGCTTTTTGGCGATCACGCTTCATGGTATTTGAACGCAATTGTCCACAAGCCGCATCGATATCTGTACCATGTTCCTGGCGAACGACACAGTTGACACCTTTTTTCTTGAGTGTATCATAGAAAGCCATGACACGTTCTTTAGGACTACGACTATATTGATCATGTTCACTAACTGGGTTGTAAGGAATCAAGTTGACATAAGACAATTTCTTGATATTCTTAAGCAATTCAGCCAACTCAAGTGCTTGTTCAACTCCATCGTTCACTTCATTTAGCATGATATATTCAAAAGTTACGCGACGGTTAGTTGTTTCAATATAATACTCGATAGCTGCAAAGAGTTTTTCAATTGGAAAGGCACGGTTAATCTTCATGATGCTTGAACGAAGTTCATTGTTTGGTGCATGAAGAGAAACAGCAAGGTTAACCTGAACACCTTCATTGGCAAAATCACGAATCTTGTGAGCCAAACCTGAAGTTGATACGGTGATATGGCGAGCACCGATAGCCATTCCCTTATCGTCATTGATGGTACGGATAAAGTTCAAGACATTATTGTAGTTATCAAAAGGTTCTCCAATACCCATAACAACGATATGACTAACACGTTCATCTTGTCCACGTTCATCAAAATATTTTTGGACTAACATAATCTGCGCAACGATTTCACCGTTATTGAGGTCACGTTGTTTCTTGATCAAGCCTGATGCACAGAAGGTACAACCGATATTGCAGCCTACCTGAGTGGTTACACAGACTGACAAACCGTAGTGTTGGCGCATCAGTACAGTCTCAATCAGCATACCATCTGGCAACTCAAAGAGGTACTTGACAGTACCATCGGCTGACTCTTGCACGATGCGTTGTTTCAAAGGATTTACCACAAATTGATCATTGAGTTTGGCAATCAAATCCTTAGACAAGTTGGTCATTTCTTCAAATGACTGGACACGTTTACGGTAAAGCCATTCCCAGATTTGATCAGCACGGAATTTCTTTTCTCCTTGCTCCAAGACCCACTCTTGCATTCCTTGACGTGTTAAACTATAAATCGACGGTTTCATCTTTTCTCCTTACTTTCTAGTCCTTCTTACGGATGACAAAATGACGTTGCACCTTGTCTTCTTTCTGAGATTTTTGGTCTTTTGAACGGCGTCTATTTCTCTTATCCGTATGATTTTTTTTCTTACTTTGAGAAGTCTTTTTCCCTTTGCGAGAGTCCTTTTCTTCCTCTTTTTTGCGCATCTTTTGGTCAAATGGTGCTCGTTTAGGAGCTTCATTTTCTAGAACAAAATAGGCACATCCATAGCTACAATACTCTAGTAGGTAGTCTTGCAAACGACTGATTTTTTCTAAAGATTCTTCAGCTCGTTCATTCTTATAAAATCCCCGTAAGCGTAACTGCTCATTACTCCAGTCTCCAACAATATAATCAAACTTGGTTAGTACTTCTGAAAAGCGTTGAGTAAAAGCTGTTGCATCAAAAGCATCCTTGCTATTTTCAACTAGAGTAAAAACAAAATCTTCAGCTTCCACTCTGTTTCCAGTCAGTTGAAATTCGGGACCAGGGAATTTATTGTAATTATATAATTCGGGTGCAATTTCTTTACGCATAATCTTCCTTTTTCAACGATTACTTAATACTCTATTCTACCATATTTTCGCCACATTTTCACCTTTAGTATTAAAATGAAAAAAATCTGACGATTTAATACTCTTCAAAAATCTCTTCAAACCACGTCAGCTTCGTCTTAGATTATATATGTGACTGACTTCGTCAGTCTTATCTACAACCTCAAAGCAATGCTTTGAGCAGCCTGCGGCTCGCTTCCTAGTTTGCTCTTTGATTTTCATTGAGTATAAGAATCTCTATCTAAAAACTCGACTTTTGTATACAAGAAAAAACTGGGGTTTCCCAGTTTTGAGTGATTATAGGTAAAGTAATTTGAAAAGTGCTACTGCTGCAATACCAGCTGCAATCGGTGCAACTACTGGTACCCAAGCATACCACCATTTTGAATCACCCTTGTGTTGACCAAGGATTGATTTTGGAAGGAAGGCATGAAGGAGACGTGGTCCAAAGTCACGAGCTGGGTTCAAACCAGGTCCTGTAGGTCCTCCAAGTGAAGTAACCAAAGCCATTACTAGGAAACCAAGTGCCAAGTGACCAACAGCAAGTCCTGATGCTGTATGAGGCGCTACTTGAGCTTTAATTGCCAAATCAGAGAAGTCAACATTTTGACCAGCTTGAGTTGCCATTTGTTTCATGTATTGGAGGACTTCAGCTCCAAAGAAGTTCTTTGTCATACCAAGTGCTGCAAAGAAGAGAACGAATGAACCAACAAACTCGTTGATAAAACCGTTAACTGTTGCTGCAAAGCGTGATTCTTTTGTACCTTGGTCAATACTTGAAATTGTTGAGAATGTTCCCAAGATATTGTTTGCTTTTTCAGTTTGCAAGTAGTAAGGACGGTGAGTTGCAACAACCAAGGCTTGTCCGAAGATTGCTCCCAAGACTTGTGCAACGATGTATGGTACTACTTGTGCCCAAGGGAAAAGTCCGCTAACTGCTAGACCAAGAGTGAAGGCTGGGTTGATGTGGTTACCAGAAACATTACCAAACATCAAGGCAGGGATCATAACCCCCATACCGTAACCAACAGCGATAACGAGCCAGCCACTTTGGTGACCTTTCGTACCTTTAAGTTCAACGTTGGCAACTGCACCATTTCCCAAGATGATCAAGATGGCTGTTCCCAAAAATTCAGTGGCATATTTGACTGCCCATGCGAAATCCATTGATAGATTCTCCTTAATATTTTTTAGACAATCCCTATTCTATCAATTTTTAAGCCTTTTAGCAACAGATTTTCTAAAAGAATACTGTAGGAAAACGCTTTTATTTTAGTTCTTAAAAAAAGACCTAACAAACCTAGTTTGTTAAGTCAAAATTTTGATTATTCTTGACGCTGACCAAAGTCCTTAATCATCTGATCCATTTCCTCACGACTTGGTGTCGTTAGCATATAGAGAAAGTCTCCTTGCAATTCAGCAAAGGCTGCAGGCATGATTTTCTTAACCTTAAATTGCTGACCGTATTTGGCGAGCAAGTCTTCTTCTGAATAAACATAGTTGGCATTGGCGCGACGAGATGTTGCCAAGCAGTACAGGGGCTCGAATTGTGAAGCAGGGAATGGTTCACCCGCAACGATCGCTGCATAGCCCTTGTACAAATCAAAAGAATGGGCATAGTTATAAACATCAATGGTGAATCCACCCGCTGGACGGTTATTATACTCAATGGCAATATAATCATCACCTTCACGGAAGAACTCGATATGGAAGAAACGTTCTTTCATGCCAAATTCTTTAACGATTGCCTCACCATACTTGCGCAATTTTGGATCCATATCTTTAAGAACATAATAAGAATTGTCCATCTTGTAAATCATAAGATCAAGCGGTGTATGGGCATAGTCAAAGGTCGTAGAAAAGACGATATTTCCATCTCTATCTACCAAACCATCGAAGGTACAGATTTCACTAGAAGTAACAAATTTTTCAAAGAAATAAACGGTTGAATGATCCCACTCTGCCTTGAAATGATGGATATCCTCTTCTGTTTCAAGCTTGAAGGTTGCTGCCGCTCCCACTCCATTGTCAGGTTTGGCAATCATCGGAAGGCCAATTTCTTTCACAGCTTTGTCAACATCTGCATCTGTTTCAATGACAGCACCTGGAACCACTGGAACTCCAGCTTTTTTGAAGAGTTTCTTCATTTCAGACTTGAACTTGGTCTTTTTGAGGTCGTCTGGTTTGGCACCAAAGACATTAAATTGTTCACGAAGAGCAGCATCCAACTCTAGCCAGTATTCATTATGAGATTCGATGCGGTCAATTGGACCATGCTTATAAAAGAGAAAGGCAACTGCACGTTTAACTTCATCAATATTTTCAAGATTATCAACACGGAAATACTCAGTCAAGCTATTGCGCAATGGCTCATCTAGTTGTTCATAGGGTTCTTGCCCAATCCCTAGAACGGTGATTCCTTTATTGGCTAGTTCAATACTAAACTGTTGGAAATTTTGTGGGTAATAGGGTGAAATTACAAGATAATTCATAAGCGACTCCTTTTATAGACTCATGTGACCGAGGAAATATGGCATTTGTTTGCGCCACCAATCCCAATCATGGGCGACATCATGTCCCCATTCTGCAAACCAGGCAGGAATTTGTTTTTGGTCAAAGGCTTCTTTTAACTTGTAGTAAGAAGGCAGGCCATCATGCTCCCAAGCACCTAAGCCAGTACAAATCACAATCTCAGCCTGACGGTAACGGTCAATAAACCAACCATCATTTTGATTCCAGATATAGTCTACTGGTGAATTTTGATAGATAGCATCATCATTGTAGTAGTCACCTACAAAGAAACGCGCATCATAGACACCACTGAGGGCGATAACCTTGGTAAAGACATCTGGATGCTGCAGGAAGAAGTTGAGTGCATGGTAAGCTCCCATAGAGCAGCCTGTCGTCATCATGCCGTCGAACCAGCCTGTCTTGTGCTTGATAAAAGGAATGGCTTCTTCAATCACATATCGTTCATAGGTACGGTGCATTTCAGCTTGGTCATGACCATTTTTCCATGTTGCTAGCCAACTTTCACTATCGACACTTGAAAGAGTAAAGAATTGCACTCGACCTTCCTCGATAAAGGATGCACATGCATCAATCATGCCAAAATCATAGTATTCATTGTGGCTACCACCTGAGGAAGCAAAGACAACCACTGGAATACCTGCGTGTCCGTAACGATTAACATACATTTCACGGTTAAGATGACCACTCCAGTGGCTAAGATGTTCAATATTCATATCCTGTCTCCTTTATACTAATTACCAATTTTCTGCAAAAAAGCGTAGGCAAGCTGGGAGATTTTCTGACCATGGCACTTCATGGTGAATGGCTCCAGCCTGAACCTTGAGAGAGAGATTTTCCAACTGAACTCCTCCTGCTATCAAATCATGATAATAGCGAAGGGAAGAGTCGATATAGGCCTGCTTAATATTGCCAGCCATGAGGGTCTTGTCTGTTTCGTCTGCTTCTTCCGTACCAACATAGATAAAGACACGCTGGTCAGGCAATAGTTTTTTTCGCTCGATATAGCGATCAAAGGCATCTTGGTGAAGCCAGTTAGCTGATGAGAAAACTCCCAAACATCCAATCTGATCCTGATACTCCAAGCCAATAAACTGGGTAATATTTCCACCCAGAGAAGATCCAACCATAGCAGTATGCTTGCGATCAGACTTTGTCCGATAGTTTTCGTCGATAAAGGGTTTGACCACTTCCATGACAAACTCAGCGTACTCGACTCCCTTACCACCAAATTGTTGGCCAGGAATGTTGGACTCTTGGAATTTCCATGCCGCATACTCATTCATCCGTCCAAGTCCATCATTGTCAATAGCCACAACAATCATACGGCTGATATCTGGATTTCGCTTGATAGCTGGGATAATCTTCCAGGAATGTCCAACGTAAGATTCCTTGCTATAAAAGACGTTTTGTCCATCGTGAAAATACACAACTGGGTAGCTTCTATCCGTGTCTTTATCATAGTTTTTGGGGAGGAGAACACGTACCCGGCGCTCCTTACCTGTGTAAGGAACCACTAATTTATGCTCTCGCATTTTCAGGTAAAAATATGATTGATTCATTGTCAGAAAACTCTCTATATTCAAAATTTTATCTTATTATAGCACAAAAATAGAAAAAAAGTCAGTTTCCGTCTAAATTTAGAACAAAAAACTAACTTTTTCTACTTATTTTCTCTATTCTTCTGGATTTTCTAATTAGAGGAGATCGTCAATTAGCTCATCAACTGCATCCTTCTCAGCTTGAGGCGTAATTTCAGTAATCATGATTCCTGCTACTGCTCGCTCAACCAATCCTTCGACGTCCATACGTGTTTCATACTGTTCCGCATTCTTAATCTTTGGATTTGTTTTCGGACGATCAGGCGCAAAAATTGTACAACAGTCTTCAAAAGGTTGGATAGAAATTTCAAAGGTGTCAATTTCCTGAGCAATATCAATAATTTCCAACTTATCCATGGTCACAACTGGACGGATAATTGGTGTATTGGTCACGGCATTGATAGCCTGCATACTTTCTAAGGTTTGACTAGCCACCTGACCAAGACTTTCACCATTGATAATGACCAAACCATTTCTCACTTCACGGATACGGTCTGTAATCCGCATCATAAAGCGGCGAGTCAAAGTCATGAGATAAGCTTCTGGAGCTTTAGCCTTAATCTCTTCTTGGATTTCAGTGAAAGGTACTTCGATAAACTGGATATTGCCACCAAATTTAGTCAATTTACGGGTCAAATCTTGCGCTTTCTTGAGGGCACCTGGACTTGTGTATGGAGGGCTAGCAAAGTGAACAGCCTCAATATCTACACCACGTTTTAGAGCAAGATAGCCTGCTACAGGAGAGTCAATCCCTCCTGACAACATGAGCATGCCTTTGCCAGAAGTTCCGACAGGCAAACCACCTGCACCACGAATGGTTTCATATGAAAGGTAGGCTGCTTCTTCACGAATCTCCACTTGCAGATTAATGTCAGGATTTTTCATTTGTGCTTGCACATTTGGAATGGCTTCAAATACTGCTCCACCAAGTGTCTGGTTGAGTTCACGACTGTCTAACTCAAAGTTATGGTCGCTGCGCTTACTTGAGATTTTAAAGGTCATCCCTTCCTTGTAGATGTCCTTCATAATTTCTTGCACGGCAGACTTAAGAACTTCTACGGATTTTTCAACCTTATATACTGGAGAAAAGTTTTGAATCCCGAAAACTTGCTTGAGAGATTCTGCCACTGGTTCATAATCTGCCCCATTCAGATAAGCATGGGCACGATCGCGGTCTGCTGTCACTTTAACTTGAGGATAGATGGACAAGACATCTGAGATATTATTACGTAGTTTATTGATGAAACGCATACGGTTTTTACCCTTGGTTGAAAGCTCTCCGTAGCGAATCATAATTTCTGAATACTGCATGAATGCTCCTATCTTACTTTTTTAGTTTGATTGTAGATTAATTTCAACTTGGTCAAGAACTGCTCTACCTGACTCATATCATTTTCTAGATCTAGACTGAGACGAACTGCTGACTGGGCTTTATCTTTTTCAATGCCCATAGCAATCAGAGTCCCAGCAGGTTTCCCAGCCTTGGACGAGCAAGCTGATGTTGTAGAAATGAAAATATCATAGTCTTCAAAGGCATGAACAATGACTTCCCCACGAACTCCCTTAATCCCAAAGGTCAGAATATGAGGGGCAAAGTCTTCCTCACCCGAAAAGACAAAAATATCTGGATAGTCAAGAAGAGCCTGACGGATGACCTCTTTCATCTGACTTGTTTTGCTAGCAAATAAGTCCAATCTCTCCATAGCCAAACGTAGGGCCTTGGCAGTCGCAGCAATCCCTGCTACATTCTCAGTTGTTGAACGATAGTCGCGCTCTTGGCCACCACCAGTTAAAAGCGGTGTAATTTTCTTTCCAGACTTGATATAAACAAAGCCAACACCACGAACTCCATGGAACTTATGACTAGAGAAGGTTGCAAAATCTACTCGGTCTGTCAAATACTTTTCTGTCGGAATCTTGGCCAAGGCCTGAACAGCATCTACATGGAAAGAAATGGTTGGTTTATCCGCTAAAAGTTCTGAAATATCTTGGATGGGCTGGATGGAGCCAATTTCATTGTTGACAGCCATAACAGAAACAAGAGTCGTATTAGGACGAAGTAGATTTTCTAAAGCAGTTACATCTACAAATCCTTTTTCATCAACTGGTGCAAAATCCACTTCAAAACCTTGAGTCTTGAGCCAAAGAGCTGACTCCTTGACTGCTGGGTGCTCAATAGCTGACACAATAATGTGTTTACCAAATTGCGCTTTTTCAAAAGCTACACCTTTGATAACCCAGTTATCACCTTCAGTACCACCAGAGGTAAAGAAGATTTCCTCGCTTTTCTTGCCAATCAATTCTGCAATCTGCTGACGGGAAGCTTCTAAAATTCTGGTAGATTGGTCTCCCAAACGATGGAGACTTGAAGGATTTCCAATAATTTTTGCAGACACTTGCATATAGGTTTCAAGTGCTTCTGGATAAGGCTTAGTCGTTGCCGAATTATCAAAGTAAATCATGGTTTCTCACGCTTTCTAAAATCACTCCTTCTATTGTATCACGAAACAGTTCAGGCGACAAGAAAGGCAATTCAGGTTCATTTAAGTTTTTTTTAAAGATTTTCGGTATAATGAATTTTAGTAAAGGAGAGATATTATGTCTAATTATCGTAGAACATCAAAACCCAAAACAGAACACATTAAAAAAGGATTTACTGTTTTTCAAAAAACGATAGCTACTATCGGTAGTATTCTGGGGCTGATTACTGCAAGTATCACCATCATGAATGCTATGAATAATAATAATAATAACAATAACTCTAAAAAAGAAACTACGACAACCCAGACAACAGTCATAAAAGAGATTCAAAAGGAATCCCCTCAAGAGAATACTACTCCAAACAAGGACAATACTTCTACAAAAGAAAACACACAAGAAGAAACAACAACTCAATCTAGTAGCAGTGCAGAAAGTAAGAAAGAAGATACTAGCAGTAAACAAGAACAACCGACTGTTCCTTCATCTAGCACTCAAACAACAGATACAAAAACATCTACTACTAATGGAGCTTCCTAAAAGAACGATCTAACAGCCAGTGATTGAATCGCTGGTTTTTTATTGCTATCTTCAGCATTTATCAGCAAAAGTTGATCTTTGCAACAGAAAAATGATCAGCCTTTAAACCAATCATTTTTTGAATATATTTTATACTCAATGAAAATCAAAGAGCAAACTAGGAAGCTAGCCGCAGGTTGCTCAAAATACTGTTTTGAGGTTGTGAATAGAACTGACGAAGTCAGTAACAAATATACGGCAAGGCGACGCTGACGCGGTTTGAATTTGATTTTCGAAGAGTATTAGCCAAAAACTAAAAATAGATAGTTTAAAATAGATAGTTTAAAATAGATACCAGTACCAGCACTCCGTTATTTAGCAAATGAACAGCTATGGAATCAAGGATATTCCCTCTACGAGCATAGGCTAAGTAAAATATCACTCCCAGTAAAAAATAAGTTACAAACTCTATCGGATAAAACATATGCAGATAGCCAAAAATCGCAGAACTTATTAGCAATTTCAACCACTTTTGATCTTCTTTAAAAAAATAGTGGCTGAAGAATCCTCTAAATACTAATTCTTCCATGATTGGAGCAAATATACCAATTGCAAAATGAAAGGCGATGAAAAATAGAGGAAAAACACGAGTAACCTGCTCGCTTGTAGCCAGCAAGGCAGCATCGTTAGCGGATGTTGGATTTCCAGTAACTACTTGGATCAGGAGAGTACCTACAATCGCTACTAGTCGAGTAGCCACATAAAATAAAAGGGCTATTCCAAAATCCTTCCAGGTGAACTTGAAAACCTTCTGCTGATTCGGAATTTTCTTTTTGTATTGTCGCCAAACAGCAACTAGCAAGAAAGTAGCCAGTACCAAATACCCAATACTAATCGTCCACTTTAAGGACATAGAACTAGAATCTTCGAGAGCCAACATTCTCATGGGAAATGTATTTACATTTATAATCAGTAAGATCATTCCTACAAATTTTAAACTATTTTTCAACTTTTGCAAACCACTACCTCTTCTTTCCTAAACTCCAGCATCTCCACTTACTAACGATGCTCATCTGTGTTTTCTTTCCTCTTTATAGATTCTTACTCCCTTGATCAGGGATAATAACACAAGGATAACCCTAATATCTAAATTGATTAAACTACCTCCATTAGCGAATAAATACAAACCCAAACAGGCTTACGCTAAGGGATAGGCACATTTATTAAATTTCATAGATACTCCCAAAAGCTTTCTACAAATAAATGAATAGAATAACTTCTTAGTCTTGCTCACAAGAGAACATCAAATTTCAGATTTACTTTTTTCTACTAGCTATCTCTAAATCCAATCCAATAATACTCTTCAGATTAACTTGTAAGATCAGCTCTATTCTTTTAGGTTTGAACCAAACCACCGATCTACTAAATCATGTTTAGGAACAACCATAGTTTAGCATTTATTTCTAGGAAAAGATTGCTCTTTCTTAAATTGTCATCAAAACATCCTAAATGGTAGAAATTGGCTTGTGACTTAAGGACTTCATTAGGAGTTCGAAATGTTTTATCCAAGGAACTTCAGTGACCATCAGCTTCCTCACTTTAAGAAAAAGCGAACAAGACCAGATTCTGTTTATCAGAAAACTAGTTTTGTCCGCTTTTTATATTCGAGATTAGTCTCTTGATCCAATCTCTATGACTTATACTCTTCGAAAATCAAATTCAAACCGCGTCAACGTCGCCTTGCCGTACTCAAGTACAGCCTGCGGCTAGTTTCCTAGTTTGCTCTTTGATTTTCATTGAGTATTAGATGCTTTTACATCATCTTATTCGTCGTCTTTTTTCTTTCCCATAGCAAAGAGACCAAGAAGTGCACCTACAACACCAACGGCTGCAAGGCCAGCATTTTCTTTAGTACCTGTTTCTGGGAGCTTGTATGGATGACTTGCAGGTGCTTGGTAGGTCTTATCTTGTGACATAGCAAGAGCTACAAGAGACTGCTCATCTGTGTATGCTGGAGTTTCACGTGTAGTTGGGGCTGAACCATTCACACTTCCAGTAAATTCTGGAACTTCGTGAGTAGTTCCTTCTGATCCATTTACGTGACCAGTGAACTCTGGGACTTCATGGACAGCTGCTTCGACACCATTCACCCCACCAGTATATTCTGGGACTTCGTGGACAGCTGCTTCAGTGCCATTTACACCACCTGTGAATTCTGGGACTTCTACTACTGGTGCTGGAAGCTTGTCTGCTTCTGCCGTAGCTTCAGTATACTCTGGAACTTCATGGATAGCCGCTTCGACACCATTCACGCCGCCTGTGAATTCTGGGACTTCTACTACTGGTGCTGCTTCTTCACCTGCTGTGCCAATAGCTTCAGTATATTCTGGAACTTCATGAACAGCTGCTTCAACACCATTTACGCCACCAGTAAATTCTGGGACTTCTACTACTGGTGCTGGCTCATCACCCTTGCTTGTAGTTAAAGCTGGTTTCTCTGGTTCTTCTGGAAGCTCTTGGTGGAAGGTCGTCATTTCGTAAAACTCAGGTTTGCCACCTTCCCAAACAACTTTGACATCTAACAATGGCGCTTTTTCTCTCACTGCAAATGTTTGGAAGCTTGAGGTAATTGCTCCTAGATCTGTCCAAGCTCCGTCTCTATCTGCTTTCAAAGTGCGAGCAAACACACGTGCAGTAACTCCTTGAGGAATACTTGAAACAAGTCGGATATGGTTAGCATCTGTTGGTTCTGACAAGTGGTAAACAAGCTCACCTTGTTCTTTCTCAGCCTTGTAGCTTGTCAAGACTTTACCATCTACAAGATTAGTGTAAAGGTTGCCTTGGCTTTCACCGCTGTTTCCTTCTACAGTTGGGTCATTGATTGGTTTCACGAATTCGCCATCATTGATCACCAACTCAGTGAAGCCTACAAAACGAGCATCATAGTCTGCTGTAAATAGAACACGGAGATAGTTGGCTTTAACTGGGCTTGAAAGTTCACCCTCGATATAGCGATTTCCTGGCATCTTAGAATCATGTGTCCAGCCATCTGTCAAGGAGTCATCACGTGTTTCATTAGCAACACCGTCACCAACTGTCACAACATCTGTCCAAGTCTTGCCATCTTGACTGACTTGAATCTTACCATCACGGAGATAGTTTTGAGTGCCGTCTTGGATGTAAGCTCTAATCTTCTTAATATCACGTTCGCTACCAAGTTTCAAGGTAATATGACCGTCTTTACGAGCATAGTCTGAGAACTCTACAAAGTTATTGTAGACACCGTCAAACAATTGATCCAAGTTCTTGATCTTACGAACGTCGTTTCTACCGTATGTTGGGTGGATTCCCATTGATGTAGAATCAAGTGTGGTTGGCTGAACTTCTTTTGTCTGAACAAGTAGAGAAGTTGCTGTCACTGCTTGTTCTTGGTCAGTCTTATTAACCAGACGAACATAACGTACCAAGGACTTATCAGTCACTTGATTAGCTGGATACCATTCTTGGGCATTTGGAGAGTATTCCAAGTTGAGAGATGGATTTTCTGTACCAAGTGCTTGAATGCTTTCAGCTTGGTGTAGACGATCAAGCTTCATACCCAAGTAGCTATTAGCTGGAAGCTTAGTTCCGCTTGGAATTTGCAGGTCATAACGGCCAAGGCTGTCATAAACTGGAGTTGACTTCAAGCTTTCAACGTTTGTATCAGTCAATTCGCTATTGCCTGCACGTGTCTCAACTGAGAAGTCAGCGATACGCCACCATAGGTTGATGTTCTTAGTATTGCGAACACGAACGTAGCGAGCTGAAATTGGAGTTTCAATTTCTTTCGTTTGTTCACCAGTCAAGCGATCCAATTCTTGCCATGAGTTACCATCTGCAGAATATTCAAGAACACCTTCTGCCAACTTATCTCCTGATCCTTGAACCAAACGAACCTTAGTCACAGGTTTGACTTCACCCAAGTCAAGTTGTACCCAACCATTGACTGGAGTTGTGTCTGTTCTATCAGCATTTGCAAGCATGGCTTCAGTATTATCACGTCCGTCTGTAATCTGACCAACTGTTGTGTTGTACTTGTACATAAGATTTGGACTGATAGTCACAGTGGCTGACTGTTTAGCACGAGTAACTTCTACAGGGCGGTTAACAGCAATTTCTCGTACAGCAAACCAAGTATTTCCACGATCTGAAGTCGCAATCATACGAACAGCTTTGGCGTTGATGTTGAGGTTTTCAAACTTAAGCAGTGGTTCATTACCAGTGTAGCTTGGTTCTGAAAGGGTTACCCACTCATCATTTTCATTGAGGTATTCAACCTTAGCGTTGTTGAAGGTATCACGAGGATTTGCTTGAGTTCCCATTGCAAAGGCCAAGTTTTGAACTGGAACAGCCTTATTAAATTTCAAACCAATGTAGTCACCAGTTTGAATGCTGTTTGGTGATTTGATCAAAGCATGTGTTCCCAAATCTCCGTCAGTCACTTCAGCAAGTCCACCTTCGACACCAGTACGGTTCGTGATAAAGGTACTAATCACTTGGTCTGGATGCAAGGCTTTTTGAACTTCTGTTGCAAGGATTTCACGAAGTCCAAGCAAGAATGGACGGATATGTTGAACACCCAACTCAGCTCTTTCATCATGGTCTACATAGTGGAAGGTATAAGTTTGAGACTGTTCATAAAGTTTTAATCCCTTATAGTAGCTATCCCAAAGTTTTGCAGAATCGTTCTTTTCGATAGCTTCTGTACCATCAAGGAGAGCACTCAAAGCATCCATTTGGTCGATGGTATTATCCAACCAGTAGTGGATTTGAGCACGCATCTTTTCATCACCAGATGCTTTATAAAGTTGAGCTGCTGCTTTAAGTTTTGCAAATTCTGCACGCAAGCCTTCACGCTCTGCACCGACATCTTGACCAGCTTTCAACTTAGACATAAAGGCATCTAATTTCGGTGCAAGTTCAACAGACTCTTCCAATTTCACAACACGACCATCCATGTTTTGGTTGATCATATGTTTACCAAGCTCACGGAAGGCAAGAGATGCTTCGCTATCTGTAAACTTACCGTTTTCAACAAAGTTGAAGGCGATGTCATTCACTCTCTTAGCTTCTTCTTCTGATTTCCATTGTTTCCATGCATATTGGGCTGCTGAGAAGAGGGCAATCTTCGATGGCTCAGATTGTTGCATTGGATTCAACATGATACCTGAAAGAAGACTTGGGTCTACATTCGGATGAAGGAATTTCTCACCGCCACCCAAAATCAAGTGTTGTTTAGAGTTATCTGTACATGGCCAGTTAATCCATAGGGAAACTGGACGGTAGGTCTTACCACCTGCAGTCAGGTTGTTCTTAAGGTTAGAAAGGAAGTTTTCTGATACTTCACCCCAAATCTTACCACCAGTAAGGGTCATAGAAGTTGAAGTTGGAAGGTTTTCGTTGAGTGATTTCAACTCATCTTCACGTCCATTACCCCAATATTGACCTGGAACGAAGATCATTTCCTTACGAAGACCAACATAAGTTGCTTGTTTTTCAGTCAACCAGTCTGTCATGTCCTTCATCAAGCGGTTGTAGCTATTGTAGCCACCAACTGGACTTGGAGCATCATCGGCCAAAATACCGAACTCACGGACACCGACATCCATCAATTGAGTGAATTTAGCCTTAATAGTTTCAAGGTCTTTTTGGTAATCAGCATCGTTGCCAAAACGGATACGGTTGTTCATGAATGGGTGGATGGTCCAAACATAACGAGTCTTGTTTTGGTTTCCGACACGTGCCAATTCACGGATTTCAGCTAATTTTTCTTCTGGATAAAGTTCACGCCATTTCTTGTTGTGATATGGATCGTCTTTTGGTGCAAAGAAGTATTGGGTCAACTTCAAGTCACCACCATAACGCATCAACTCAGCACGATCAGCATTGCTCCAAGGGTTACCATAGTATCCTTCGATAAAGCCACGGTTCTTAATTTCAGCAAAGTCTTCAACTGTTACGTTACGCAAGACTGGAGCTTCACTTTCATTAAGCATGTGTTTGAGAGTTGTCAAACCGTAGAAGACAGCATCTGTATCCTTACCGACGATAGAGATTGTATTATTCTTGATAGACAAGGCATAGGCATCAATCTTATCAAAGAGTCCTTGAGAAATACCAGATACTTCTTTTTCAGCCTGTGAATTTTGGCCATGAACACCAAGGTAGATGTTGGTAGCACCTGCCACTGCTGTTTGACTACTTGTGTAAGAGATTTGATGATCTTGTAGGACACTCTTCAAGCGGTTACGAGTATAGATATCTAATTGATCGCCCATGACAAGATTGACTTGTTTATGGAGTTTCGTAACACCTTCATCATAAGTTACTTTTTGTGGTGTTGGGAAGACCTTGTACTCTTTCTTGAGATAATCCTGACTTTGAGCTGCTGCGGCAACTGCTTCGTCACTTGTAGGTTTCGTAGCTACAAAGCTATCAGCAAGTTCAGTTGTACCATCGCCCATTTCCTCAACTTTAGGTTTTTCTGGAGTTTCAGGTTTTTCTGGTGTCACAGGTTTCTCTGGACTAACTGGCTCTTCCATCTTGTTAGAAGAAACTGGTTTAAGAAGTTGAATTTCTGCAGCACTACCAAATCCTGCAGCACCAGCTAGAACTTTAAATTCTACCTTATCGGTTTCAATGGCATCAAAGTTAACTGTTTTCTCTTTGGCATTGTTTTCCCAAGTTCCTGAAGCAACTTTAACCATTTGACCATCTTTTTGAGCATAGATTTCATAAGATGTCACAACACCGTTGCCTCCACCTGGACGTGGAAGATAAGTCAAGCCATTCACTGTTTCAGCTGCTTTCAAGTTCATTGCCACTGTAAATGGAGCCTGATGACCAGACCATTTTGAATGCCAGAAAGTATTTGGATCATTGTCAAAGGCTTTTTCGACTGGACCTTCTGCATTGGTTCCTGGTAATTCTTGACTTGTTGCAGAAACTGTAAAATGGTCATTTGGAATCAAACGTGGGTTTACAAATGCTTCATTTGACAACTCAGCACTATGCAAGATTCCTTTAAAGCCACCGATTGTTTCAAGTGGAAGTACCAAGCTATTATGGGCCAAACGTGGATTAGCTGGATTTGCAATTCGTTCAACCTTTTCACCGTCCACATAAACTTCAGTCACTTGAGGTTTGGTTACAACAGAAATTTGATAACGTTTGTTCTTTTCAAGTTTCTTGTTAAATTGAATATGAAATTGTTCAAAAGTATAGGCAAGGTAGCCATCTTTGTCCGCAAGATAGAGTTGATTGTTTCCACTTGTTGAGAAGGTTTGCTCGCCATCACCAGTCACTGTCACATCCAATTTCAAGACATGACTTGGTCCAGCATCACCAACTAGGCCTTCGATAGTGCTATCTTTTTCGAAATTCAAACCTGCTTCAGTCTTCTGTACTTTCTTAGCAAGATAATCTTTGACAGTATCAGGATTGATCTTGAACAAGTCTTCTTCAGCTACGGTCTTATCTGGGTTAGATTGTGGTGCATAAACACTTGCTGGTTGAACACGTTCTGCATAGGTCTTGGCTGCACGGTCTGAACCCCAAGTGCGTTCTGCAGTTGATTGCATACTCTTGAAGAAGCGTTTAAAGATATCGTAAGAAGTGAGTCCAGTTTCATGGAGGTCAATGTTATCATTCCAGACCGCATGACCACCACCAAGGATATTTGGATTAGAGGCTTCTAGGCGTGGTCCTCCACCTGTTGAGAAATCATTTGGTGTCCAGCGATTGTATTGAGTTTCATAGTTTGCATAATCTCCATATCCACCTTGACTATTGCTACCACTTGGAACACTATAGGTTGGAATATCTGTGATATTGATAATCTTAGCACCTTGAGCAATTGCGGCAGCTGGACGTTGCCATCCAATGCTCCAAATATCGACTTCTACATCTTTCCAATCGACCGGCGTAGTTCCTTGTTTGGCACTGAGGGAACCCCAAATACGTGGTGTTAAGCCTTTGCCTTTGATGTACTGGATCATATCATTGACATAGCGACGATAGCTTTCTGGATTTCCATAATATTCATCTGTACCGATATGAACTGTAGATACGCCATGGAGAGGTGCGTCTTCTCCATCTAACAATTTATCATAGACTGATTTGACAAAAGCAAGTGTCTCTTCGTACTTGTTATCCAAATCTAGCATAGCCACGCGCTCTACATTATGCTTGTTAGTGCTTAGTCGTCCCTTATACATAAGGTCAGGTCTAACTTTAACAAATGAAAGGGCGTGACCTGGTGTGTCAATTTCAGGAACAAGATTGATATGTAAAGCTTTGGCCAACTTGATGATTTCTTGCATTTCTTCCTTAGTGTAATGCTCGTCAGATGTTAATTTTTCACCATTTTCACCGACAACATCAGTTTCTACACGGAAGCCTGTCTTAGCATTTTTAAGAACATAATCCAGTTCCTCTTGTGGAGTAAGATTTTTCCCTGCTAAATGATCTTTTAAGAAGATATAGTTGTCATTCAAGTGCAACTGCAAGTCGTTCATCTTGTAGTAGGCCATATTGAGCATAATATCTACAAGAGTGTCGTAAGGGATAAACTTACGACCTGTGTCTAGCATAAATCCACGATGGCTAAAGCTTGGGAAGTCACGGATTTCTCCGTTTTGCAAATCATTTTCACCCATTTGAAGAAGGGTACGTGTAGCATAAAATGCTCCTGCATTGGTCGCAGCTTCTACGGTGATAACTCCATCTTTAACAGTGATACCATAGCCTTCCTTGCCATAGCCCTTGTCTTCAACCTTTTTAAATTCGATCCGTTTTTGAGCTGTTTGATCACCTGTAGCGATTTCTAACCCACGACTTTCAAGGTCAGTCTGATAGAATTTAGCTTCTTGGCCAAATCCAGAATCTCCGACTGAAATGACGGTATCAGCTGTAATTGAAGTTTTACCTTCAGTACCATACCATTGTTGAACTGCTGGAGCAACTGCTGGTTTAGTGCCAACACCTTCATCTGCATGTAATCCTTTAATAAGGACTTCAAATTCTTTTGTGAAAGTATGAGTATCCTTGACTTGTTGGACCATGACCTTAACAGTTTGATCTGTTAAGGGTTTATAGATTTTGTTATTTAGGTCAACAACACCCTGTTTGTTGCTACCAATCAAGCTGACTTGGCCTGGTAATTTAGGTAAAACAAGTGATTTCCCATCTTCAGCAACAGCTAATTCTGTCACTTGGCGAATATCTGTTGGTTTGCTAGCGTCTGGAATGTTTGAGTAGGCACGAATTTCTTGAATCCCAACATTTTTCCAGTTCATTGTACCAGCTTGATAATCCGTGATTTCAAGTTTAAGGTACTTGGCTTGGATAGCTTCTTTCAAGTCAATTTTTTCATCAAGAAGAGGATTCCCTGTTCTTTGATAAGCCAACTTCCATTCTTTAACTCCTGAACCATTCACCTCATCCTGGCCGGCGTAATAGAGGTTCCATGATTTGATATTTGGATCATTTTGTTCACCACGAACGCGGCGGTCCCAATCAATCTCAACATGCTTAATCACTGTTGTCTTTTCAAGTGTAAATTCGATTGTTGGTTTCTCAACGTTTTGGTCAGTAGCCCAGCGAGTGTCAGGTTTTCCGTCTATCGCCTTTTCTGCTGTGTATTGTGTGTTGGCTTCATGGTTTGATGCTGTAGCAGAAGCTTTTTCTAAATGATTGACATCTGGTGTATCTACTACATCTTTAGTCGCAGGAGTTGCAGCTGGTTTCGCCTCAGAAGCTGCTTCCTCTTTTGGATTTGTAGCTGGTTTTGAAGCTACTTCTTCCTTAGGAGCAGGAGTTTCAGTTGGTTTTGGAGTAGTTGTTTCAGCTGCAGTTGCCCCAGTTTCTGACCCTGCAGGTTGTTCATCTACAGTTCCAGCACTTGCTTCTGCTTTTTCAATAGCTGCTGCTATATCTGCTGGCAGTTTATCCAGAGGCTGAGCTTGTGTTACCGTACCTTCTGTCTCTGCAGGTCCTTCTGTTTCAGCAGCCTGAACTGCACCAGCACCAAAAATGCTAGCACCAATCATAACAGAAGCTGCGCCGATTGTAAATTTACGTATACTGTAATGACACCGTTTCTCAAAAAAATGTTTTCCCATTTTTTCCTATTTCCTTTCATACGCCTTCAAGAGTAAGCGCTCTCATTCCCCTTTAAAAAAAGAGAGGACCTAGAGGGTCCTCTCTGGGTTTTCTTTTTCTCCACTACAATGATTGTGGAGTTTTAAGCTCTCTTTTATTGAAAACTTTTTATTTTTTAATCTTCTTTTCTCTTTGCAAGAAATAGAGCAGACATTGCTAGACTGAGGCTGGCAAGGAAGAAGAGATGCTCTGACTTGCTAGTACCAGTTTCTGGAAGTTTATCCTTCGCTTCTTGTTTAGCTGCTACTTCCTTCATTTCTGGTTTAGCAGTATCATCTGATTTCTGATCAAGTTTTTGTACTGCTGCATTTTGTGGTTTATGATCCAGTTTCTCTGTTGATGGAGTCTGTACTTGACTTCCAGGTTCCTCAGTTAATGGAGTTTGTGGTTTATGACCAGGTTCTCCTACTGATGGCGTTTGTGGTTTAGAAACTTGTTTATAAACTACTGCAAAATGTCCTAGCTGACTAGTTGTAAACTCAACTGTACCTTGACCATTTGTAAAGCTTACTGCCTCACCTGATGCAGTGTAGTATACTCCAGCTACTTCACTAGAAACTGGAAGTCGAACAAGCACTACACCCTTCGCTTGAACCTCATGCTTATCTTTATCAACTAAATGAAGAGCATAAGCATCAAATTTCACACCTTGTAGACTTTGGTCTGTTACTTTTTGAACTTTAAGATTAAGATCTGTAGCCAAATCTCTTGCTAGTCCTGCAACTACAACTCCTGTAGTCTTATCTGACAAGACACGAACACCTTCAGTTGGTTTTTCTACAGTAGGTGCGGCTTGATCACCTGCTGTTCCAATCGCACCTGTGTACTCTGGTACTTCATGGACAGCGGCTTCAGCTCCATTCACACCTCCAGTAAATTCTGGAACTTCGTGGATAGCTACTTCATTTCCTGCTGTTCCCTCAACTTCATTGTACTCTGGTACTTCATGGATTGCGGCTTCAACACCATTTACACCACCTGTGAATTCTGGAAGGTCAACAACTGGTGCTGCTTCATCACCCTTGCTTGAAGTTGGAGTTTCAGGTTTAGGTTCTGGAGTTGGTTCTGGATCTGGAGTTGGAGTAGGTGTTTGGTCTTTCAATTGGTCGAGATAATCTGCAAAGAATTCAAGCATTCTATTTGTTAAGAGATGATTATCTGTTGCAAATTTCATGCTGGCAACAACACTTGCTACTTCCTCTTGATTACTCTTATCAGTCAATTTTTGAGCTTTTGCCAAGGCTGCTTCATAGGCTGCAGTATCAAGACCAGTTTCAGCAACTTGTGGACGAGCAAAGATCAATTCTGCAGCTGATTGATATTGGTTTTCAGTATCACCGTAGGTTCTTGTTCCAGTTAGAACAATCTTTTTAGCCTTGATAGTCTTACCAAAGTCAATATCTTTTGGTTTATTATTGTTAGCCCAATTGGTTGCATTGAAGGTATGTTCCTTACCTGTTTCATCAGTAACCACAAGAGTAACATCTCTCAAGTTACCATTTGATCCTGAACCACGTGGAACGTAACGGAAGCCAGTAATTTCAGTTGGTTCCTTCAAGACCATAGTTGCAGGTTTACCAACATCTCCTCCGCTCCATGATGTATGCCATAGACTTGACACGTTGCTATCAAAGGCATTTTCAAGACCTTCACCAGCCTGAGCAGGAGCTGTAAGACTTGCAAAGTCATCTGCTACAAGAGCTGTTTTCTTCATCACTAAAGCGTCTTTAAGAGCATTGACCTTAGCAATTTCAGACTTAGCTTCTTCTACACTGATATCATCGTCTGCTTGGCTGAGGTTGAAGACTGCTTCTTTCAAAGCATCCATTGTTTCTTTGGTGTAGTTGGTCATCGCAACAGTTGGAAGATAGTTCTTGACAGCATTTTCTGTTATCATCTTACCAGTCAAGACAATTTCTTCGATTTGAAGTCTGTCCATGATGAAGTCATTGTAGCCACGGAAGTTAGCATTACCACCAGAGTCTCCGCGAGTGTTGCTTGCATTGCCTGTAGAGTAGATACCTACCCATGTATCGCCAGTTTCTGCACCTGTCACGAGGAAGGTTGCACGTTTCGCTTTCTTAGAATCTGTCCAAGTATTTGCCAATTCATGCATTTCCAAATTACTTGCTTGTCCAGATTGGAATTCTCCCTTACCGACTACAAAGGCGTAAGTACTGTCAGATCCAGCTTCATAGTCAAATGTAATACGGTAGGTCTTGCCTGCTTCAAAGCGGAAGTTTTGTGGAATTGTTTGGTAAACCAAGTTACGACGACTTACGAGACCATTTGTCTTGAGTGACCAATTTCCTTCGATAACGTCATCAACTTTCTTGCCGTTCCAATCACGTTGTGTGTATGGTCCATGTTTTTCAGACAAGTGAGTACGGTTATCTTCAACGCCTTCGATACCACCGATGACAAATGGGAAGATACCTTGACCGACATTTTCAAAGTCTTGTTTGAAGACGCCTGTTGCAGTATCGTGACCGTCACCGTACATATTTGATTCATTCTCAAAGGTACGAATTTCATCAAAGTAAGTTGCTTCATCGCCTGCTTCACGACTCAAGGTCAAGGTTACGTTTGATACATCTGAACCTGTTGTGAAGAAAGCATACATATTTTGGAAGTAACTTGTGTTATCAACTGTTGCATTGCTTCGACGAGTATTGTGAGCATAGGCTTTTACATAGTTGAGAGCAAGTGACTTATTAGTGTAGTTGGTTACTTCTTTTTCACCAGTATTAACGGTAATACTTGCTTTAGCATTACTACGGTTGTCTACACCGACATAGACTGCGTATTTAGTATTTGGCTTCAAGCCAGTCAATTTTTGAGTGAGACTAACTTTTTCTTTATTGCCTTGGATGCGGAGCATTTGGTTTGCACCTTGAGACTTCACGATTTCAGCCTTAGAAGCATCTCCTGAAATCTTCCAATGATCCAAAGATTCACTGTTAAATCCTTGGTCATAGATGTGCATTCCTTCACTCCATGACATTTCTGGATTTGTTTGTTTAGAACGATAGAGAACATATGGCTGATTTGCAGTAAGATCAAGGGTAATCTTACCGTCTTTCACGGCAACTTCTTTTTCCTCAGTCTTACCTTGGTCAGTTAGTTTATAAAGGTAAACCTTACCATTTGCCCAGTCGCTAGGAAGTGTCCAAGTTGTTGCACCTGCTTCAGTATTGAAGTAGTACATTTTTTCCTTGTCACTTTCAAGCTTATTACCATTTGCATCCCAGTTCCAAGGTGTCAAGTAGGCTGAACCATCTTGAATGACACGATCGTTAAGTGTAACAATTCGTTCACGATATTGTGGGCTGTTGACATCATTGGATTTACGAGTTACCACAACCTTGTTATTTGCAGCATCAACCAATTCGACTTTCATTTCTGGAGTCCATTTATAGGTACTACCATTGTCAGTCATGGTTACTGGTTTACCATCTTCCCATTTGCTGACTGTGAAGTGTTGGAAGTACTTAGTCATAACGTCATGAGCGAACAAGTTTGTTACATAACCGTTATAATCACTACGTCCTTGCCATCCTTCGAAGTCCTTCATGCTATAGCCGCCTAAAAGTGGGTAGTCAGCTGCACCACCATAACTTCTGTAGTCCCCAACCCAAGAATCTTTTTGGTGGTTACGGATAAAGCGAGTGATGGCACTGTTAATACCTTTATTTGTATAGCCACCATAGGTCAAGTCAGCTGCCCAGTGTTGGAAAGTAGAATCATATTCACCACCATGGCCCCACTCAATAGCAAATCGCCAACCTTGTTTGTTAATTTCTTTAGCAATAACGTGAGTTGCCCAGGCACCGTTGTCACCTGATTGACCGTTACCCCAAACGTCGACATAGATGAAGTCTAGACCTTCACCCAACTCTTTCTTCAACTCTTCCCAACGCGCTAAACGCCCATGAGCGAGGTCATAACCAGCATCAATATTGATACCTTGATCAAGCCAGTTCCAACCGTAGCTGTAACTACCATCTGCATTTTTACGAAGAATATCTTCATTAAAGTATTTAGACTCTGGATAGGTTTCTGAAGCATTTACGTGGATACCGAGGTGAGCACCATATTTCTTAGCTTTCTCAATAAGAGTCTTAAAGTCTTCAACACCACCGATACGTTTACCGATGTCTGCATAGTTCAAGTGTCCAGAGTCATGTCCTTCACTTCCGTATCCCTTAAGAAGTACACCTTGACCAAGACCATCGGTGTTGAGGTTGATCTTCTTGATACCATCCAAGGTCATGAGGAATGGGTTCTGCGCTTGTGAACCAAAGTTCATAGCGATACGGTAAGCTGTAATGTCTTTAACTTTTTCCCAACCTTGAGGGTTGTTCATGATACTACGGTAAGCAATCGCACCATCTTGCCAGTCAACCTTATGGTCAGCATTGGCATCTTCAGTGATGACAACTTTTGCACTTGGAAGTTCTTGAGTGTATGCTGGGAAGACAACTCCGTTGTGGGCTTTTTCCCATTGCCATTCAGAGCTATGAATTTCCACGTAGTTGGCATTGCCAATCGTATTCTTATAAGCTGTCAAACGTGTCCAGTCGTAAGAACCGCCACCGTAGCTATTTTGTGAGTTACTCCATACACCTGCCGCAAGCTTGTCTGTTGAAACAAATCCGTACATATAGCCTTTGGCTAATTCTTTCATTGGATTTGTTACTTCGATATGGTCATCACCACTGACGTGAGTATTGTTTGACATGGTTGCCCCATCAAACTTAGCTCCTGCTTGGTCGCTAGAAACAGATACCAATGCATTTCCTAGGAAGCTGATGGAAGAAAGTAATTTACGTTCGTCATCAATCTTTTGTCCTGGTGTCACTTGGTTATGGTTGACAATCTTAGTCACATCAAAGTGAAGTTGGTTGTCCACCACTTGCAAACGAACTGTCATATCTGCATTGATGAGGTTTTCCTCATCACGGAGTTTCATTTCATACTCGGCAGTCGTTGCATTGACCTTCTTATAGGTAACTTCAGGAGTCACAGCGTGCTTGTTAATCACAACTTGATTAATCGGTTGCACTTGACCTGGAAGCTTGTTGCCATTGAGGACGTACTCTTTAATACGTGGGAAGGCTTGGTCGATGACTGCTTTCAATACTGTAGATTCGATAGTGTCGTACTTGACATTGCTATCGTCTACTGTATCACCTTTTTCTTTTTCAGCAGCCTCTTGGTCGTTTTTCACGCCTTCTTGGTCATCTGTTTTAACATTTACAATGGTTCTCTCACTGCTATAGCTTCCAGCTTTAAGAACGATTTTCTTCTCATCTTTGAGCTTGTCATTTACAGCAGATGGTAAGGTAAGTGTGTCAAAAAGTTTGACATCATTGTTTGTTGCGTTAAGTTGTCCATCTGATTTGAGGCTGATGGTCAAGTGGTTGACAGAACCATTTACTGGAGCTGCAACACGTCCACCTTGGTACCAAAGTCCACTTCCATTTGACTTGTATTCCCAGAACCATCCACCTTGGTCGTACCCTACAAAAACGTTATTATCGGTATCTTTAAATTTCATAAAGACACCAAAGCGAGATTTACCTGTTTCAGATTCTTCTTTAAAGGTCAAATCAACTGTGGCATTTCCATTAGCATCGACTGTCAAACCATCTTTTTCAAACAAGGCTGGTTTCTTACCATTGTCATTTTGAGCAGTTGAAGCTAGTTGGTTGTAACGAACTCCATTTTCTTCACGGATTGTTACTGTTCCCTGTTGGTCTTTATTTTCAACCGTTTTCCATTCTGGAGTGACTTCTTTTGATTCAGTCGGTTTATTCTCAGCTGGCTTGTTGTCAGCAGGTTTATTTTCTGCTGGTTTATTTTCTGCTGGTGTTTCTTCTTTTGGCTTATCTTCCTTAGGTTTATCCTCTTTTGGTTTTTCTTCCTTGTCCTCAACTTGTTTATCGAGAGCATCTAGACCAGCTGGTTTCGTTGTTTCAATACCCTTGATGTAGTTTTGAATCCATTCTAGCTGAGCAGGTGAGAAGAGTATACCACCACTACGTTTACCAGATACACCATTTTGGTGAATACCAATCAATTTCCCATTTTCATCGAAAATGCCACCACCACTGGCACCTGGTTCACTTCCTTGATAGCTAATTCCACGAACACCTTCTCCGTGATTATTAATATCCTCAACAGTTGTATTCAGAATCGGATCAAGCTCTCCTTTTGGATATCCAAATACATGGACCTTATCTCCTACCTTAGTTGTCGCAGGCTTATCAGTCACTTCAACAGGCGCATTTGCAAGAGGTGTACGAAGCTTAACGATTGCCAGGTCATTTTTATATCCTTTGAGGAATCCTTCACGATCCCAGTGTTTCACATCATTTTTACTGAATTTGACGTCTGGTGCCCCTTGATAAGAAATTGTGTAAACATCTTCATCACTTTCAACATTATCAGCTACCTTACGATTATTGCCATCTGGAACATCTTTGATAAAGTTATGAGAAACAGACAAAACGAGATTTTCCCCGATAACGATACCACTACCGAGACCAGCAGGGCTTTTAATTTCGACAGTCGCGCCGTAGTTTAATTCTCCATTTTTTGTTTTAGCAACATCTTCTGGGACTAAACTTTTATCTTCTTTTTCTAGTTCTTCTTTTGAGGCAGTGCGGCCATTTTCTTCAGCCTTATCAAGTTTTCCACGTAGTTCTTCAGGAAGAGTATCTGAAGTTGCTGAGCTTGTAGCAGTTTCTTTTTCTTTTGCCAGCAATTCTTCTTCAGTCTTTGGTCCTTCAGTTACTTCAGGAGAGCCTTGATCTTCACCTGGTTTTGGTGCTTCAAAGTCATGCCCATCATCCTCTTTAGCATTGGCAAGAGCTGCCGCCAAATCAGCTGGCATAGTCGCTGTTGAACCTGTTTGTGCAGAATCTGCGAGAACAGTGCTAGTTCCAAAGAAAGCTGCACCAATCATAACAGAAGCAACCCCTAATGAAAATTTCCGAATACTATATTTGCAACGTTTTTCAAATAATCCTTTATCCATCGATTTTTTTGTTCCTTTCAGTTTACCAAGTAAGCGTTTGCATTTTATTTTAAAAAAATATCCTCCTCAATTTTTAAACACTACTGGATAAACATATAATTTTTTCTATACCAATTTAATATATCAAAAACAGTTTAAAAAATCAATAGTTTAATAGGTAAAACTAGTAAAAGTAAAATCCAATTATTAGTCAAGTCTGAAACGATTTTCAGATAGCCTTATTTCTAAAGAAATCGCTATAAAAAAGGAAACTTCATCGTAAAAGTTAGACCATTTTTGACTAACTTTTCAATAAAGTTTCCATGCATTTTTATACTATTTTTACGTTTTTTATTGTTGTAAAACCTTTCGTGGCTTCGTTCCTTCTGCTGGACCAATAACCCCAGCCATCTCTAATTCTTCCATCAAGCGAGTTGCTCGGTTAAAACCAACCGATAGACGGCGTTGAATCATGGATGCGCTCGCTTTTTGAGTTTCAATGACCAGAGCCTTAGCTTCTTCAAATAGCGGATCTCCACCTTCATCTCCTGTACCAGACTCACCTTCTGTCTCAGAAACCTCTCCGGGATCAAAGCTTTCATCATAATCAGCATCTGCTTGAGCCTTGATAAAGCTAACAATACGTTCCACATCATCATCAGAGATAAAGGAACCTTGCAAGCGTACAGGGTGATTTTCATCGATTGGTTTGAAGAGCATATCCCCTCGACCAAGCAATTTTTCCGCACCATTTTCATCCAAAATCGTACGTGAATCCGTTCCTGAAGAAACAGCAAAGGCTACACGAGACGGTACATTGGCCTTAATCAGACCAGAAATAACATCCACTGAAGGACGTTGGGTTGCAAGAATCATGTGAATACCAGCTGCACGCGCCTTTTGTCCGAGTCGGATAATGGCATCTTCTACTTCTTTGCTGGCCACCATCATAAGGTCAGCTAACTCGTCCACAATCACGACAATTAAAGGAAGAGGTACTTGTTTGTACTCAGATTGAGCGTTGAATTCCTCCACCTTAGCATTGAAACCAGCAATATTACGAACCCCAATTTTAGCAAAGAGTTCATAACGGTTTTCCATCTCATCTACGACTTTTTGAAGGGCCTTGCTGGCCTTACGAGGGTTCGTCACAACTGGAATCAAGAGGTGAGGAATATCATTATAGACTGACAACTCAACCATCTTCGGATCCACCATCATAAACTTGACTTGATCTGGTCGAGCCTTCATGAGAATACTTGCAATAATACCATTGACTGCAACAGATTTACCAGAACCTGTCGATCCAGCCACAAGTAAGTGAGGCATTTTAGCAAGGTCGAAACTACGAGCTGTTCCGTTAACTGCTTTCCCAAGAGGAATTTCTAGGAGATTTTCAGGTTTAGTTTGCGATTGTTCCCAGAGTTCCCGGAAAGATACGGTTGCAATTTCAGAGTTAGGCACTTCAATCCCGACCAAGGATTTCCCTGGAATTGGAGCTTCGATACGGACATCTTTCGCAGCCAAGGCCAGAGCCAAGTCATCTGCTAGATTGGAAATGCGATTGACACGAACACCAACTGCTGGCTTGACTTCGTACTTGGTAACTGATGGACCGATTTCAGCACGTTCAACCGTTACCTTGATACCGAAACTCGCAAAGGTTTCTTCCAAAATTTTGATATTTTCTCGAACGATTTTCTTTTCTTTTGACTGATCTTTTGGTTTATCGGGTGCAAAGAGTTGCAAGCTTGGAAGTTTGTATTCCAAGGCTTTTTTAGCAGAAAAATCTACCTCAACATCCTCATCATCTAAGAACTCAGCTTCCTCTGGAATATCAACTTCGCTAGGAACTTCATAGTCTGCTTGCGGGAGAATAATTTCAGGTTCTATCCATTCTTCCTCTGGAAGGGGTGGTAAATCATCAAAGTGAACAGGGGGAGCTTCTAAAATCTCGCCAGTTTCCATATCAACAGGAGGTATGTCCAACAAGGTTTGCTCTGCTTGTTCTTTTTCTAGTTTTTCCTGCTCCTCTGCTTCCTTACGCGCTTTTTCCTCTTCCCGTTTGATGAAGCGTTCTTGTTTCTTCAGCTCGCGTCGCTCCATCCAAAGCGAAAAACGTGCTCCAAGAAAATCAGCAACGTCATAGACAGACCAGGGACTGACTAGAAGAGCACCAATCAAGATTAAGATGGCTCCGATAAAGTAAGTACCAATATTTGAAAAGAGAAAAGCTACTGGAATGTAGAGAGCAACACCTAGCAGCCCTCCTCCAGCAAAGCTAGTCACACGAAAGCCTGTCAAATCTGTCAAAACTTGGGCTAAAGTTCCCTTAAAGACAGACTGCTCTAAGCCATATTTCCATACAAGATAAGCTTCAAAAATCAGCAATAAGCCTGAAAAAATGCAAAGAAAACCTGAGATCAGACCTTCTTGCTTCCGAATCCATTTGAAGAGAAAAAGATAGACTAGAACGACAAAAATGACCAGATAGGCCAGACTTCCTACTAATAGACGAATGAGATTATAGAGGGTGAGACCCACTGCTCCTAATCTCAGAGCAGCGAACATTAAGCAAAAAGCTATGACTAAGGAAATTAACATCCGTTGGATAGCTTGCTTTCTTTCTAATTCAGCTTTTGACGGTCTCCGTCTTGTTTTACTTGTATTTTTGTTTGCCATGTTTCTATTATACCATATTTCAGAAACATCTAGAGAAATCAAAAAATGACTGCATCTACTAGACACAATCATCTTGCGTTGATATTTCTGAATTTTCTATTCTATATGATTTTTCAACAACCTTGTCTCACTACTTATTCAAAAATCTAAATGCTGATTTTCTTGCCTTCTCAATCTTTTCAATTTCCAACTTCTCTACAGCAGATGTAGGAATCCATTTTTTCCCAAATAAAACTTGAGCTGCTTCTATCATCAGAGCACAAGCCCGAAAGTCCTTTTCTTCTGCAATAGCTTCACCAAACAAATCCTTTGTTTTCTCTATCAAGACTTCTTTTTCAACTTGATGAAAAGATAATTGCATCAAACTACTGGCAGACCAGGCACGACAAAGTGCATCTTGGTCAGTCAAGAGATGTTGCCCTAAGATTTCTATCTCACTTATTGAACCAATCCAACCTAGGGCAATGATTAGCTTTCTACGATTCGAAGCTTCTGAACTAGATAAAAGAGAGATTAGAACAGGAAGTACTTGCTTGCAATAAGATGCATAAAAATCTCTATGTCTTACTTTGGAAAGGATTTTCGCTAGAAGATATACAATCAAAACGCGTTGATTCTCTGCTTTCTTTTGATCGAGAAGTTCCAACAGATAGTCTATTCCCGCCTGCCCATGCTGGTCAAAACTCGCTTCAAAATTCAGGTCCGTTCCTTCCTCCCAATCGTTGCAAATGAGCTCAAAATGAAAGGCAATTTCTGGGCTCCTACCTAAATCAGCTATAAAATGAATTCGTTTAGAATCAGGAAAATTCTCTTTCACCAAGCTGGAATAGACCTTCTGCAACTCTTCTTTTGTAAGATTTTTGCAATAAATCTTAGACTTCTCTAGTTTGTCGATTTCTTCTTTTCTAGAATCATTCATGACACTTATCTCCTCAAAGGTATTTGTAGAACTTTAGCATTCTGTCATTTATACTCTTCGAAAATCTCTTCAAACCACGTCAGCGTCGCCTTACCGTACTCAAGTACAGCTTGCGGCTAGCTTCCTAGTTTGCTCTTTGATTTTCATTGAGTATTAAATTCTCTACGATTTACCTCTATTATATCACTTTAGAGACCGGTCTCTCTAACTCCATTATCAAAAAATGACTGCCCACTTTCGTGTTCAGTCATTTGAATGTATTTGTAATTATTTTTCTAAAGGTTTACGAAGGTAACCATAAACTACACCACTAACAAGTGCTCCAATCAAGACAAAGACAAGGTAAAGAAGGGCATTTGTTGTAAGGGCGATAACGAAGATTCCTCCGTGAGGTGCCATAAGTTTGATACCTGCAAGACCAACAAGTCCACCTGCCACTGCTGAACCAAGGATAAAGCTTGGGATAGCACGAGCTGGATCAGCCGCACCAAATGGAATCGCTCCTTCAGTGATGAATGACAAGCCCATAACGATGTTAGTCAAACCTGAGTTGCGTTCTTCTTTTGTGAATTTATCTTTAAAGAGAAGAGTTGCGACAAAGATTGCAAGTGGTGGAACCATTCCTCCAGCCATAACTGCTGCCATGGCTACTGAACCACCTGTTGACACTGTTGCTGCAAGAGTACCAGTACCAAATACATAAGCTGCTTTATTGACAGGTCCACCCATATCGACAGCCATCATACCTCCAAGAACGATACCAAGGAGGACAGCTGATCCACCTCCAAGACCGCCAAGGAAGTCGTTCATAGCAGTGTTAATAGCTGCCATTGGGATGTTAACAGCAAGCATGACAAATCCTGTCAAGACTGTTCCAAGAAGTGGCAAGAGAAGGATTGATTTAGCACCTTCAAGTGAACGTGGAACCTTCACGTATTTCTTAACTAAGAGTACCAAGGCACCAGCGATAAATCCACCAACAAGGGCTCCTAGGAAACCTGATGATACACCTGCAAGGGCTGAAGTTGCTTCACCACCTTGAGCGTAAGGGATTTTACCAAAGGCAAAACCTTCTTTGGCAATAGCTCCAGCAACGAAACCTGCTACCAAACCTGGTTTTTCAGCGATTGAGTAAGCAACATATCCTGCAAATACTGGAAGCATCAAACCAAAGGCTGCACCACCAATTTTCATGAACATAGAAGCGAGCTCATGGTAAGAACCAAGATTTCCGAGGCTATCGTTTGGCACACCCATAGCACCATCAATCAAGAAGGCAAGAGCAATCATGATACCACCACCGATAACGAATGGCAACATTTGAGATACACCACTCATCAAGTGTTTGTAGAAAGCACCACCGATACTTTGTTTTTCGTTAGACGCTGTTGAAGCTTTTGCTCCGTTAGCAGCATGATAAACTTCAGCATTTCCAGAAAGAGCCAAGTTGATCAACTCTTCTGTCTTACGAATACCATCTGCAACTGGACGATTTACCAATGGTTTACCATCAAAACGATCCATCTCAACAGCCTTATCTGCAGCGATAATAACAGCTTTAGCCTTACGGATATCTTCTGCTGTCAATTGGTTACCAACACCGCTGGCACCATTTGTTTCAACCTTGATACCAACACCCATTTCAGCAGCCACTTTTTGAAGGGCTTCTTGAGCCATGTAAGTGTGGGCGATACCTGTTGTACATGCAGTTACAGCAACGATAAAGTCACCAGATTCATTAGCAGAAGCCTGAGCTGGTTCCTCAGCTTTTTCTGAAGCTTGATCAAAGAGTTCGATGACTTGATCAGCTGATGTCGCTTGACGAAGTTTGTCAGCAAAGCCGTCTTTCATCAAGTATTGAGACAATTCTGCCAAGGCAGCCAAGTGAGTATCATTGGCACCTTCTGGAGCAGCAATCATAAAGAAGAGGTCAGTTGGTTGTCCATCTAAACTTTCGTAGTCAACACCCTTGTTTGACTTAGCGAAGAGAACTGTTGCTTCCTTTACAGCAGCATTTTTGCTGTGTGGCATAGCGATACCATCACCCAAACCTGTAGAAGTCAAAGCTTCACGCGCCAAGATTCCTTCTTTAAAAGTTTCAAAATCTGTCACGTATCCGTGTTCTACCAAGCTATGAATCATTTCTTCGATAGCTGCTGTTTTTTCAGTTGCTTGTAAATCGAGCAACATAACATCTTTTCTCAGTAAATCCTGAATTTTCATCTTTTTTCTACCTCAACTTTTTCATAAGTTTCTTTAATAAATGCTGCAGTTGCCAAGTCATCAGAGAAGGTAGTTGCTGTTCCACAAGCCACACCCCATTTGAAGGCTTCTACTGCGTCTTTTGATTTGACAAACTCACCTGTAAATCCAGCAACCATAGAGTCACCAGCACCAACTGAGTTTTTCACTGTTCCCTTGATCGGTTTAGCAAAGTAGGCTCCCTCTGATGTTACGAGAAGGGCACCGTCACCAGCCATAGAGATGATAACGTTTTGAGCACCTTTAGCCAGCAACTCTCGAGCGTATTTTTCAATCTCATCTAAGCTTTCGAGTTTCACTCCAAAGATAGCTCCAAGTTCATGATTGTTTGGTTTGACCAAAAGTGGTTGATAATCCAAACTATCAATCAAGGTCTGACCTTCAAAGTCACAGACCACTTGAGCACCCGTTTGACGAGTCAAGGCAATCAAATCCTTATAGATGACATTGCCTAAGTTTTTAGCGCTTGAACCAGCAAATACCACTGTATCTTCTGCTGTTAGACTTGAAAGAATAGCTTTTAGCTCTTCCAATTGCTCAGGTTCAACTGTAGGACCAGTTCCGTTGATTTCAGTTTCTTGGTCTGCTTTAATCTTGACGTTGATACGCGTATCTTCTGCTACTTGAACAAATCGGGTTTCAATTTGTTCTTCAGCTAAAGTATCTGTGATAAATTTACCAGTAAAACCTCCGATAAAGCCTGTCGCTGTATTTGGAATATCCAAGCGTTTCAAGACACGGCTAACATTGATTCCCTTACCACCAGCAAACTTATCATCACTATCCATACGATTAACACTACCAACTTCCACTTTATCCAGACGGACAATGTAGTCAATAGATGGATTTAGCGTGACTGTATAAATCATACTTCGATAACCTCCGTTTTTCCTTTGATAGCTGGCAAGAGTTCGTGACCCTTGCTTGTAATAACAATTGCTCGTTTTATAGGCGCTACCTTAGCGAAACAAGACTGACCTATCTTGGATGAATCCGCCAAAATATAGGTTTGTTTGGCATTTTCTAAAATAGCACGCTTAACAGCACCCTCCTCCATATCTGGAGTTGTATAATAACCTTCATCCACACCGTTCATTCCGATAAAGGCACGGTCAAAGTGAAGCTGGTTAATCTGATTAAGCGCGACACCACCGATGCTGGCATCCGTTGTCATCTTAACGCCACCACCGATAATCACAGTTGGAATTTGCTTATCCACTAATTGAACCGCATGGTGAATGGAGTTGGTTACAACAGTAATGTCTTTTCGCTCCAATTCCTTAATGAGAAAGGCTGTTGTACTTCCTGCATCCACAAAGATAACATCTTTTTCTTTGATAAGTGAAGCTGCCTTTTGCGCAATCAATTTTTTCTCTTGAAGGTTTTTGACAGATTTTTCTTGAATAGTTTCTTCTTCTTGCAAGGAATGAGGCAACTCTGCTCCTCCATGAACTCGGCGAAGTTTATTTTCCGATTCCAATTCATCTAAATCTCGTCTAACCGTTGATTCTGACGTGTCTAACAAACCTACTAATTTCTCTAGAGAAACAACTTTATGTTTGCCCAGCTCCTCTAAAATCAATTTTTTTCTCTCGGTTTTTAGCACTTACTCACCTCCTGTTAACGATTACAGTAATCATTCTACCACAAAAAATAACAAAGTCAAGCACTTTTTGTCACTTTCTTTCATTTTCTATCATTTTGCCAATTGTTTGAATTTTATTTGCAAGATAATTCCCTTTATGATAAACTATTTTAGTAAGTATTGGAAGATTACTCAAGAGGCTTAAGAGGCCGTGTTGGAAACGCGGTAGGCGTGTGAAAGCGTGCGTGGGTTCGAATCCCATGTCTTCCGTTGCTATAGTGTAGCTGCATCTTCATGCAGCTTTTTATAATAGATTTTTTATTTAAGATTAGGATTGAAAAAGATACTTGACTAAAACTCACCACAAGGAAATAATCCAGTAAATCTCTGCATTAAAAAACGCATAGTATCAATGTTTGTGAACACTTGATACTATGCGTTTTATTATGAAAAATTATTAGATTTTCTCTTCAAATTAAGCTTTTTCCTGATTTCAGAAATCAAATTATTAATCTCATGTTAACAGTTGTAATTAACAAGTAACTGAGTAATAGTTTATCTTAGTTCAAATTAGTTATTAAAATAATCTAATTTTTGTAACTTAGTTTGTTCCTCTCCATCCTTTTATTTTTTCATAAGCGTCCTTTTTAAATTTTCCTAATGATTTATTAATAAGATCATCTTCAGATGTGAATATTATATCTCCATAAATAAGAGCATCAATTTTTTTATCAATCTCAATTCCTTCTCCTGAAAACATATTTTTTAAATCTTCTCGATATTTTTCATTGTATTCTCTTTCTCTATTTATCATCTCTCTGACTTCAATATTATGGACTTTATAAGCTTCATCTAGCTTTAAAATATTAATTAAATCATTTTTCAAATCTTCGGTTTCTTCTAAAGTATGTAGGTTACCATCAAGGTCTCGTTTGATTTCAATCTGATAATCTATATAATCGTTTGGATTGTTTGGATTTTCTATTCTTGTTAAATCAAATTTTACTTTATTTGTATTATCTCTAAGATAAGGATTGATTTTTAATTTTTGAGTACTCTTAATACGATTACAGATACTACAACTTGGTATGAAATTATATAATGAAATCGAAAACATCGGGTAATTATCTTTGTTATAGAAATGATCCATCTCTGCGCCAAGCAATCTATCCCGAGTATTGATATAATTACGATTGCAATAGGGACAAACTAGTAATCCTCTACTATCCGAATCGATAAAATTTTGAATCATAAAACTGTTTATTTTTTCAAAGTTCCCCATTATAGTGATTTCCTCAGATAAATTATACAGATCTTTTATCTTTTTAAAATCATTTTTACTACCAATTCTAGAGGCATTGGTAACATATGTTTCCATACGTTGAGGTTCTAATAAAATTAATGTTTTAAAATACTCAGCAAACGAGAAAAATTGTCTACTTTCTATTTCCTCAACCAAATTTTTAATCTTCTGACTTCTTCTATTCATTAATTGTTCAAACTTTGTAATTAAATTATTATACCATGGCTCTCTCTTGTAATCATTAAAATGAGAATCTCGTATTTTTTGCATAATAAATTTATTTTTAGTTCCAATTTTCCCAGATACAAACTTCTTAAACTCAGTACCTTGCTGATTAGGAAAGCTATTAATATCATTGAAATAATCTTCTTGAGAACAATATTCTCTAATTAAACTTTTTATCAAAGTGGGACCGCAATAACCAAAAGTAGCCTCTAAATCTTCTCTAAAATTATTTTTTATGATTCTTACAAAATACCTCGATACAACACTATCTATGTATTTACTGATCATAAATTTGACATAGGCATCAACAAATTCTTGTGGATAATTTGGTAATTTCAAATGCATCATTGAGAACGTTCCCCCTCAAGTTGTTCGAGTTTTTTTTGAAGTTGAGCAATTCGATTTCGGATTTCAATGCTCTCATCATTTTTATTTGGGAATGCTCTATAAAATAATTCTTTAAGTTGGTTTGCAATGATTGGTTCACCTACAGAATCTATAATCTTCTTAGCCATCTTCTCTCTCTTAGTTTCATCCAGGCTATTAAATAAACTGTTAAGATTGCGATTCCCATCGGTTTGATTAATTTTAAAAGTTAAAAATTCTATCGTATCTTTAATTGTATTATAGGCATATTCTCCCATTACATCTTGTAGAAAAAATGAATTCTTAAAAAGAGTATATATATTTTGACCAAAAGTTTTTTCAAATGACTTTTCTTTGAACTCTTCATTGTCCTTTGAAAGAAATAGTATATTTTCTCTATAAATATCTGACAAAAAGATTGGCGAATGAGAAGTAATAATTATTTGCACGTGCTTATCATCGAATATTTTGTCGATTATTGGCAAAGCTCTACTAATCCATTTACGTTGCCATTCTGGATGTAGCCCAAGATCAACTTCATCTAAAAGAAGTAAATAGTTATCTTTATCCACATCTGGCAACATCTTTTTTTGCAGAGCTATCTTTGCTGAATACAGATTGGTAAAAGATTTTAGTAACCCTAACTCACCTGAACTCAACCCTATCCATCTCAATTTGACACATTGAAGAACTTCAGAAATTTTAATTTCGGAAACACAATTGACAAATGAAGACAAATAATCAAAATTTGTTGTAATCTCTGGCAAGTTATATAAGATAGTTACAATTTCCTGTAAATTTTTTGTATACTTATCCAGTCTTCCAAAATTAGTTAAATCTCGCCATACCCTATTCTGTACTAATTTATATTTCATTAAATCTGAAGAATCAAGCAAATCAAAATAAAATGTATACCTTATTTCTCTAGCTACATTAATACAAATTTTACTATTTCTCCTCCAAATACTCTCCCATTTTTTCACATTATTAATGTTTACTTTATTAGTAAAATATGAATAGGAGTAAAAAATGACATCGTCGATATTCATATATTCTCGAAACAATCCATACTGTTTAATTATCGGCGAAATAGTATTTTTTAGTTCTCTAAAATATTCAAGAACTGTATGAATCTTATCAAAATATCTATTATTAATCTCCTCTTCTTCTCCCAAAGTTTTTAAATAAGTGATGTATAGATGAAAAATAAACATAGTATGCCAGATTTTTAACCAACATATAATGAATTCGTTACTATTCTCTTTTCCAAATATAATATTTCGTAATCTTATATCAGTTATAGATGAATTTAGATTAAAGTTGCTAAATTTAACTTGAACCGATTGATAATTCATTTCGTAGTCAGAAGTTCTTTCCCAAAATGATAAATGGAAATCTAAAAGTCTTTCATAATTTTTTTAAAATCGTCCATTATAATCAATATCAAGCATACAATTTATCAATACTGAAAAATAATCTATTACTTTTTTATTTATAGATACTTTTTCTCTATCGCTCCGCTTGAGAAGTTCAACCTCGTCCATATAAACTAATTGTTTACTATCACAAGGTAAATAACTTCCTTCAATATCTGCTTCAACTCCTTTTTGAGTATAATCTACAAATCTTTTAATTTTTTCCTTGAATTCATTAATAAATTTTAACTGATTTAACATTTCTTGCAAATCAGCTATTTTTTCATTTTTAACTTCTTCGGTCAACTTTCCATATGTAAAAATATTTCTGAAAGAAGATGCATCAACCTTATTTAAAACACCTGAAGAAAAACTAGTTAGAAATTCAGTTGCATTTGAAAATTTAATAATTAAAGGATATTTGTTATCTGCTTGAATTGATAATGTTTCAGGAAGGGATTTAGGATATAGCCAAAAATTATCTTTTTGCTCAAAAATAAGGTGAACTCGACTATTCTCTATGCTCCTATTAAATCTTTGATTAAATATTCGATTCATTAGTGTCGTTTTCCCTGACCCATTTTCACCAACTATTACAGATAAATCCTTTATATTTTTTGTATATGGAATTTGAAAAACATCTTTTTTCTCTATTTCAAAACAATATTTCCCATTTTCGTCTTGCTTGTGGACACTATCTTCTATAACTTTTTTTACCTTAATATCTGGTAAAAAATTAATAATTTTAAAGTCGCAATCGAATGAAACATTATTCAAAACTTCATCGGAAAAAATGTTGAATCTCTCTTCTAACATAGCAACTAATCTAATTTTATTCTCATTAACCATAAATATCTCCCTTCAATGATTATCCTTATTTTACTACAGAAAATATTTTTTATCAAAAATAAATAGTATAATATAGAAAAGTATACTGATGAAATTGGTCAATTTATAAATGTTTATAATCATTCTTGCGTCACTTAATTTCTCCCCATCAAATTATAGATTGTTTATAGAAAAGAACATCTAAGTGTAATATATAGTATCTTTATTAAGTTAAGTAAACGAACAAAAATCTCATATGAACCCTTACGAAATTAATACAAAATATAATAGTGAGTTATTTAAGCGGATTACCAATGATAGTACGGATTTAATAGAATAAAAAATAAAATTTTATTCATCATAGTATATCCTATTCATTTGGTTTAATAGTTAAACTAAATTATCAAACTTCTAAATTTCTCATTTCGATACATATATTAATTAAATATGACTTCAAAATATTTTTACAATAATTTAATTTAAATACATATTTTTGGAAAGTATCTATTTGGGAAATCTCTAGCATTAAAAATTAAATCTCTATTTTTAGATACTTTAGAATTTTAAGACTAGCATATTCATAGATTTGAATATAACAAAAGAGAGAATCAATCTGATTCTCCCTCATCATCGAATAAACATCGCCAGCTACAGTTAATAAATAGATAATTGGAACTTCTTCATTTCGTCAATTTTGATGATTGAAACGATAGTTTTCTAGCACTTAATCTCAGATGCTCTTAAAAAATATCAAATAGCAATTTCACATTGAGGATGGTCAAGATAATGGAAACGATATAACCAAGGATGGTATTCCATTTGGCATTGGTAAATTCTCCCATCAGTGATTTTTTTGAAGTAAGATAAATCAAGGGGAAGATTGAAAATGGAAGAGCGATAGAAAGAAAGACCTGTGAATAGACCAATAACTGATCCAAGGTTTTTTCCTGATGACCAAACAAAACTGCTACTATCATGACAGGTAGTAAGGCAAAGAGACGAGTCGCCAAACGAATGAACCACTGGGGCAATCGCATATGTAAGAAACCTTCCATAACGATTTGTCCTGTCAAGGTACCTGTAATAGTTGAATTCTGACCACTGGCTAATAGGGCCAAGGCAAACAAGGTTGATAAGGTTGAGCTAGCTATAGCTCCCGCAATGGTTGAATCCTGCAAGGCATTATACATTTGAGAGAAGGCAGAAATTTCAGATGCATGTCCGAAAAAGAGAGCCGCCCCTAAGATCAAAAGAAGGGAGTTAACCACAAAGGCCAAGGATAACTGGAGATTAGAATCCCAGGTCATAAAGCGCACGGCTTTTCGAACATCATTCTTGTCCTTATGATTGATTTTCCGAGTCTGAGACAAGGAAGAATGCAAATAGAGGTTATGGGGCATAACAGTCGCACCCACGATACCCAACGCCAAGGTTAATTGACTTTCATGCCCAGGCATAGGACTTTCAAATAAGGTTGCATTTGGCAGATAACCTTCAACGATTCCTTGGAAGCTTGGATGTGACAAAGCTACTAAGTAAGTAAAGATTGCTAGAATGGTTAAAATGAGCGTGGTAACGATAGCTTCTATCTTCTTAAAGCCAAACTTCATCAGGAGCAGCAAGAGAAAGACATCCAGAACCGTCAAGAGGATGGCTATCATAATCGGAATCTTAAAGAGAAGATTTAGGGCAATAGCTGAACCTAGAACTTCTGCCAAATCTGTCGCCATCAAGGCCAACTCCAAAATCACCCATAGACTATAACGAAGCCATTTAGGTGAATGATGGGCCGTTGCCTGAGCTAGGTCCATCTGGGTTACAATTCCAAGTTTTCCAGCCATCTGCTGAAGTTGCATAGCAATAAGCGATGAAATCAAGATAACAAACAAAAGACTATATTTATAGGAAGCCCCACCGACAACACTTGTAATCCAGTTCCCCGGATCCATATAACCAACTGCCACGAGGGCACCCGGACCCAAGAAGGCCTTTAAATTTTGCCAGAAATGATTATTATTTGGAGTATCAATAGACTGATTAATCTCAGAGAGTGAAACTTTTTTATGAGAAGACATAGATACTTACCTCTTTCTAATCTTGTCTTTTCCTACTATTCTAATATTGAGAATCCGAGATTACAAATTTATATCCAAAAGTTAAGAGACTTTTTGAAAGGACTTATGAAAATACTTGCTCATTTTCTCAATTTTCCCCTATTATATCATAAAATTCAACAAAATTTTAGGGAAAGTCAGAATAAGTCTACTCACTTAACGTTAATGATAAATCTATTGGCAAACTTTGACATTTAATGATGAACTGTATCTATTTTTTCTAACTCGCTCTCTCTATAAAAGAGTAAAAACCAGCGTCTTTTGACGCTGGATAAAAAGCTACTTATACTCAATGAAAATCAAAGAGCAAACTAGGAAACTAGCCGCAGGCTGTACTTGAGTACGGCAAGGCGACGTTGACGCAGTTTGAATTTGATTTTCGAAGAGTATTAGAGCATTTACCAAGAAACTAAATCGCTTCTGTAACGAAGCTACGGCTTTCAAGTACCTTAAGCATAGCATCCGCTGTATCAAGGGCTGTAAAGAGTGGTACACCATGTTCGATAGCTGAACGGCGGATTTGTTCACCATCTTCATCAGCAGTTCGCTTAGTACCAACTGTGTTGATAATGGCTTGTATTTTCCCTTTACGAACATAGCTTGGGATATCGTGTTCATCATCACCGATCTTACCAACGAGTTGAGCCTTCAAGCCATGACTTGCAAAGAAAGCTGCTGTTCCTTGAGTCGCAAGGATTCCGTAGCCAATATTTTGGAAACGACGAGCCAAATCCAAAGCTTCTTCCTTGGCATCGTCAGCGATAGTAAAGACAACATTCCCAAAGGTTGGCAAGTGAAGATAAGAAGCTTCAAAGGCCTTGTAGAGAGCTTTTTCTAAAGTCGTATCAGAACCCATAACTTCCCCTGTTGACTTCATTTCAGGACCGAGCAAGCTGTCTACTTTCGCGAGCTTGGTAAAGGAGAAGACTGGCGCTTTAATATGAACACGACTGCTTTCTGGGTAAAGTCCATCTTGGTAACCAAGGTCTTCAAGACTTTGACCAAGAATCAACTTAGTTGCAACCTGAGCCATCGGGATATTGGTTACTTTTGATAGGAATGGAACAGTACGGCTGGCACGTGGATTGACCTCAATAACGTAGACTTTCTCATCCTTGATGACAAACTGAATGTTCATCATACCAAGACAGTTGAGGCCAATTGCAAGACGTTTAGTATAGTCTGCGATGGTTTCTTGAACCTTTTGAGACAAGGTTTGTGGAGGATAAACAGCCATGGAGTCACCTGAGTGGACACCAGCACGTTCGATATGCTCCATGATACCAGGGATGAGGACATTTTGTCCATCTGAGATAGCATCTACTTCACATTCTTGTCCAACGATATAAGAGTCGACAAGAACTGGATGGTCTGGACTTGCCTTAACCGCAGTACGCATGTAAGAACGAAGATCATCTTCATTCTCAACGATCTCCATAGCACGTCCACCCAAGACATATGAAGGACGAACAAGGACTGGGAAACCAATCTTACGAGCTGCAAGTACTGCTTCTTCTTCGTTTGTTGCAGTCTGTCCAGGAGGCTGTGGAATATCCAAGTCTTTGAGGGCTTGTTCGAAGAGGTCACGGTCTTCGGCACGGTCTAGGTCAGCAACCTGCGTACCAAGGATAGTCACACCTGCCTTAGCCAATGGCTCTGCAAGGTTAATAGCTGTTTGTCCACCAAATTGAACGATAACACCTTTTGGTTGCTCTAAGTCGATAACATTCATGACATCTTCAAATGTCAATGGCTCAAAGTAAAGTTTATCCGATACAGAGAAGTCGGTTGAAACGGTCTCTGGGTTTGAGTTCATGATGATGGCTTCGTAGCCAGCAGCTTGAATCGCCTTAACAGAGTGAACTGTTGCGTAGTCAAACTCAACCCCTTGACCAATACGGATTGGACCAGAACCTAGGACCAGTACAGATTCCTTTTCAGACTTGATGGATTCGTTTTCCCAACCATAAGTTGAATAGAAATATGGAGTTTCTGATTCAAACTCTGCCGCACAAGTATCAACCATCTTATAAACTGGAACAATCTTGTTTTCTAAACGAAGTTGGCGAACTTGGTCAGCTGTAGTGTTCCAGAGTTCAGCAATTTTACGATCTGAGAAACCATTAAGTTTTGCTGTTTTTAGGACTGCTACATCTTGTGGATGTGCGCCCAATTCTTGCTCAATTTCAAAGATATGCAAAAGTTTATCAAGATAGAAAATATCAATCTTAGTCAAATCTGCAATCTCTTCTGGTGTATAACCACGACGAATAGCTTCTGATACATAGAAGAGACGGTCATCTTGGGCCTTGACAACTTTTTCAATCAAGGCATCATCTGAGACTTCTGCAAGTTCAGGCATTTCATTGTGGTGGACACCAATTTCTAGAGAGCGACAAGCTTTAAGGAGAGATTCCTCAATGTTACGACCAATAGCCATTACTTCTCCAGTCGCCTTCATCTGAGTACCAAGACGGCGCTCACCCTTTTCAAACTTATCAAATGGGAAACGTGGAATTTTGGCGACCACATAGTCTAGGGCTGGTTCAAACATGGCATAAGTTGAACCTGTAACTGGGTTAATGACCTCATCCAAGGTCAAACCGACTGCAATCTTAGCAGCCAATTTAGCGATTGGGTAACCTGTCGCCTTAGAAGCAAGGGCTGACGAACGCGATACACGAGGATTTACTTCGATAACATAGTACTTAAAGCTGTGAGGATCGAGAGCCAACTGAACGTTACATCCTCCTTCAATCTTGAGAGCGCGGATAATGCTCAAGCTGGCGTCACGAAGCATTTGGTTTTCATAATCTGACATAGTTTGCGCTGGGGCAAATACGATGGAATCCCCTGTATGAATCCCGACTGGGTCAAAGTTTTCCATGTTACATACAACAAGAGCATTGTCAGCTGAGTCACGCATCACTTCGTACTCGATTTCCTTGAAACCTGCAATGGAACGCTCAATCAAACATTGAGTAACAGGTGACAACTTCAAACCATTTTCGGCAATTTCACGTAATTCCTCCTCGTTGGCACACATACCACCACCTGTACCACCAAGTGTGAAGGCTGGACGGACGATCACTGGGTAACCAATTGTTGCTGCGAAAGCTACGGCTTCTTCCACTGTATTAACAATTTCAGATTCTGGAATTGGTTGGTTCAGCTCTTCCATCAATTGTTTAAAAAGATCGCGGTCCTCCGCTTGGTCGATGGCAGACAATTTAGTGCCGAGAAGTTCTACTCCCAATTCATCAAGAATTCCATTTTTAGACAATTCCATGGCCATGTTAAGCCCTGTTTGCCCACCAAGAGTTGGAAGCAAGGCATCTGGACGTTCTTTACGGAGAATACGAGTTACAAACTCAAGTGTGATTGGCTCAATGTAAACCTTGTCTGCAATTTCCTTATCAGTCATGATAGTCGCAGGGTTTGAGTTCACCAAGACAACCTCATAACCTTCCTCTTTCAAAGACAAGCAAGCCTGAGTCCCAGCATAGTCAAACTCAGCAGCCTGACCAATAATAATCGGACCAGAACCAATCACCATAATTTTTTGAATATCAGTACGTTTAGGCATTTATAAGATATTAAGGGCGTCAAGCGGACAAAGCTAAAATAGGAGTTATGACGAAGAACTGTCAGTTCTAGGAATAACTATCTTTTTAGTACCGTCCGTAGCCCGTATTCAGTTCAGCAAATACGGACCACCCTTCTCCTTTCTATTCGTCGCCTCACTGAGCGACATTAAATAAATTCTCCGACGATTTTTTAGCGAAACGATTTTTTTCGGTAAAAAAACTAGTGCAGGGAGTTTTTAGTTCGCCTGATTGCGACTAAAAGAAACGACCTGCCTTTCTATTCGTCGCCTCACAGGGCGACATTAAATAAATTCTCCGACGATTTTTTAGCGAAACGATTTTTTTCGATAAAAAATCTAGTGCAGGGAGTTTTTAGTTCGCCTAATAGCGACTAAAAGAAACGACCTGCCTTTCTATTCGTCGCCTCACAGGGCGACATTAAATAAATTCTCCGACGATTTCTCACTCGTCTTTAATTTGTTTGTTTAAAGGCTTCCATCATCTCGATGAACTCGTCAAATAGATAACTTGCATCGTGCGGACCTGGTGCAGCATCTGGGTGGAATTGCACAGAGAAACCTGGTTGGTATCTGTGACGTACACCTTCAACTGACTTGTCATTGATTTCTTCATGAGTAATCATCAAATGGTCTGGAAAATCTTCACGACTCACTGCATATCCATGGTTTTGACTCGTGAAGTCCACGCGCCCTGTTGCAATTTCGCGTACAGCGTGGTTAAACCCACGGTGACCAAATTTCATCTTATAGGTCTTGGCACCATTTGCCATCGCAAAGAGCTGGTGCCCCATACAAATACCAAAGATTGGAATTTTCCCGAGAATACCACGAATCATATCGAGTGCTTCTGGTACATCTTCTGGATTTCCCGGACCATTTGACAACATAACTCCGTCTGGATTTAAGTGAAGGATTTCCTCTGCTGTTGTAGTATAAGGAACGACCGTTACATTACAATCTCTCTTAGACAACTCTCTTAAGATTGAATGCTTAAGACCAAAGTCAACGAGTACTACACTTAAACCTACTCCTGGAGCTGGATATGCAGTTTTTGTAGAAACCTGTTTGATATTATCAATTGGTAGAACAGTTGCTTGAAGCTGATCTGTGATGTGATCGATACTATCTCCCACATGTGTTAGAGTCGCTCTCATAGTCCCATGTTTGCGAATGATTTTTGTCAAAGCACGTGTATCAATACCTGAAATACCAGGGATTTTCTTAGACTTCAAAAATTCATCCAGTGTCATCTGGTTGCGCCAGTTGCTGGCTCTACGAGCTTCTTCAAATACCACTACACCTTTACAGGTTGGACTGATAGACTCGTAGTCATCACGGTTAATCCCATAATTTCCAACCAAGGGATAGGTAAAGGTTAGGATTTGCCCATTGTAAGACTGATCCGTAATGGATTCTTGATAACCAGTCATCCCGGTATTAAAGACAATTTCACCAGTTACATCGATGTCAGCCCCAAAGGCTTTTCCTTCAAAAATTGTTCCATCTTCTAAAACTAGAAGTCGTTTAGTCATAAATTCACCTCTCGTGGATGCTCTCAGGCATCTTTTAACGTTTTGTGTCTTATTTTGCGTTTCTGTAAGTCAATACAGATTCTAAAATTGCCATTCTGACAAAGACACCATTGGTCATTTGTTGAACAATACGTGATTTTGGTGCTTCGACCAAGTGATCAGCAATTTCAACATCGCGATTTACAGGAGCAGGATGCATCAGAATAGCTTTATCTTTCAAGCGATCATAACGTTCTTGAGTCAAACCATGCTGAGCATGATAACCCTCTTTTGAAAAGACTGTTCCACTTTCATGACGCTCATGCTGAACACGGAGAAACATCATCACATCAACTTGGTCAATGATTTCATCAATGCTTACAAACTGTCCATAGTCTGCAAACTCTTGACTTCTCCATTCCTCAGGCCCAGCAAAGTATAGTTCTGCTCCTAAGCGTTTTAAGATTTGCATATTGGATTTAGCCACACGCGAATGGTCAAGGTCACCAGCAATGGCAACCTTGAGTCCTTCGAAGTGTCCAAATTCTTCATAAATGGTCATCAAATCAAGCAAGCTTTGGCTTGGGTGTTGGCCCGAACCATCCCCACCATTGATAATCGAAGTCGTAATCGTCGGACTATCGATCAACTCTCTGTAGTAATCCACCTCTGGGTGTCGGATGACACAGGCATCTACTCCCAAGGCTGACAAGGTTAAAATTGTATCGTAGAGTGTTTCACCCTTGTTGACTGAACTTGTCTTCACATCGAAGTCCAGTAGGTGAAGTCCCAGTTTAATCTCTGCTACTTCAAAAGATTTGTGGGTACGAGTCGAACTCTCAAAGAAGAGATTAGAGACAATGTGTTGGTCCACGTAAGACGCTTTTGCTCCATTTTTAAACTCAATTCCTCGTTTAATCAATTTCATGACTTGATCTACAGTAAGGTCTTCCATAGAAACTACGTGTTGAATGGCTTGTTGATTTTCTGACATAGCTAACTCCTTTTTGCTATCTAGGCTTCTTCAGTAATAAGAACACGATCTTGTCCATCAAGTTCAGTCATCTCTACGATGATTTCTTCTGAACGACTGGTTGGGATGTTTTTACCAACATAGTCTGGACGAATTGGCAATTCTCTATGTCCACGGTCAACTAAAACAGCTAAACTCACACGAGAAGGACGGCCATGGGTAACGATGTTATCAATAGCTGCTCGGATGGTCCGACCTGTGTAAAGCACATCGTCCACCAAGATGACCTCACGTTCTGTCACATCAACAGAGATTATAGAAGTATCTTCACCGCTTTTGACATCGTCGCGGAAAGGTTTGGTATCTAATTCTACAACAGGGACAGAGATATTTTCTAATTGTTCCAAACGCTCTTGGATACGGTGAGCAATGAAGACACCTCGTGTTTTTATCCCAGCCAATACAATCTTGTTTAAATCTTTATTTCGCTCGATAATCTCGTAGGTAATCCGAGTAATCGCTCGCTTGACGGTTAATTCGTCTACAACTTCTTTTGTCTTCATGACAAACCTCCAAAAAGAAAAGTCTCCTTTTTCAAGGAGACTTGAGAATGTATAACTAAGCGAGCCTTACTGTAAACAGTATAGACTTACCCTTCTACTTAATCGAGCTCCTTGCCTGCCTCACGGGACAGGATTAAAGGAATATTTGATTGCTACTACTATATCACAAAGTAGTAATCGATGCAAGAAAAAACACAAGAAATCAATTTTATAACGAACTAAAATCGTATAACTGTGGATAGTGATCGCATTCTGGATTTTTCGGATGACAGATAGCACGACCAAAGTAAATCATAGCCTGATGAGCTGCTAGCCATTCTTCTGGTGGCAAAACATCCATGACACGTTTTTCGACCTCAAGTGGTGTAGCTGATTTTTTTACAATATCGTGGTGTTTACAGATTCGCTCTACGTGAGTATCTACTGCAAAGGCTGGAATACCGAATCCTACGCTCAAAACTACGTTAGCGGTTTTTCGGCCAACTCCTGCCAAACTCTCTAATTCTTCCCTAGTCTGAGGGACTTGGCCGTCAAAATCGTCTAATAACTGCTGGGCACATTTCTTAAGAAACTTAGCCTTATTGCGATAGAGACCTAGACGAGAAATATGTTTAGCAATCTCACTCTCACTTGCTTCTGCCATGGCTTGTGGGGTTTGAAAGGCCGCAAAAAGTCCTGGTGTAGCCTTGTTGACTGCCGCATCTGTCGTCTGAGCTGACAGCATAACAGCAACCAGAAGTTCAAAATGATTACGAAAATCTAGACTTGGTTTTGCATCTGGAAAAAGAGCAATGATTTCCTCAATGACATGACGGGCACGTTTCTTGGATAAAACCATCTATTCGTCTCCGTCAAACAGTCCTTGCAAACCTGCAAAAGGACTATTTTCTTCTTTCTTGACTGCTTGTTGGGCTTGGTACTCTTCCTCGGACATGATTTGCCAGTCATTTCCAGAAACAAAGCCCTGGCCAGCTTCTTCTTCAGCTGTTAAGACCTTGATTGGAATGTTGAGCAAGATATTATCTGAAACACTTTCAGCCAGGTCGATTTCCCCATTTTCAATCGGTAAAACCAAGTCATCATCTAGCACTTCTTGATCCAGTTGATTAGTAGCACCTTCCATAAAGACTTCTGTCACTAGATAAGACTCTTTCAATTCTACCGGTTCCATGCTACGGCTAGAGGCTAGAACGATTGTATAAGACAACTGATAATCTAGGAAAAACATAAGGTCTTCGTACTGAACTTTTCCAATAGCGACAATATCTTTTACATCTAAAATTTCTTGATTACGGGCACGCAAGTCAGCTGCTAAGTCTAAAGTTTGCTCAAAGTGCAAACCTTCAGGCTGCTTACGAATTTCTTGAATATTTAATTTCATACTTCCTCCATAAAGATTTACTATCTTGATTATACCATGAAAATGCTAGAAGTAAGCCTTCCAAACTTTGAATTTAAAAGTCAGAGTTTTCCATTCCAAATGTCGATGTTCTTCTATAATGGAAACAAAATTGGCAGATAGAAAATTTAAAAATGATTCGGAGAACTAGTTGGAATATGAACTTCCTAACTCTACTTTTAGCTATAAATAATTGAATTCCTATATTCAAAAGACTATAAAAAAGACAGGAATGATAAAGTAGAAAGGAGTTTACTGCAGCCAGCTCTGCAGTATGGTTAACCGTCATTAAAAAGGAAACAGTCACATATACAGTGTATCTTATACCCCTTAGCTCCCTATCTAGCGAAAGGATTGTGTGGCATGAATAAAAGTTTGGTCGATGGCACTTTCCTTATTTTCCTAATACTCCTTACCATTTCATTTTGGTTCAGCATCTGGAAATTAGAAAAACTGATTGCTGATTAACAATCGAAGTTCAAAACCTTAAAAATCTATTGCTTCTAAGGGTTTAGTTCTGTTATTGATAGAGCTAAATCCTTTTTGTTTTATATGATTGATTTTTGATATATTTATTAGGACATATTTTGCTTTTAGTGCTATACTATAGACATCAATACATGAGCAAAGGAGGACGCTCATATGGAAGACAAAGTTCTTTTAGCTGAAGCCTATCAACTCGTTTCAGAATTAAATCAAACTATACAAAACTGTAAACAAGGATTACCTGATGATCTACGCTTACAGCAAAATATAGACGAAATTCTCAGAGCGCTTAAAAAAGCTGAGAAAGTAGACAACGCTATCTTAATTGAACTGGAAACTTTTTACCAACGGACTAGTCTTTTGATTGGACTTGGCACCCTTAAACTCAATGAAGAAGCTCGCACAGCTTGGCGAAACTATGACAAATTCCACTACGATCAAGTCAAACACGTTTTGACTCTCTATGGACCCGTTTTTGGTTTCTAGAAAGATTTGAATTTCTCATTTCTTTTGACAAAGTGTTCCAAAAGGTATAAAATAAACATAATAATTTTCGGAGGTAAGGGAGACATGAACAATTAAGTCTATCAAATAAAGAACCTTTATTTAGTAGATCTTGTTTCTGTCTCTTTTTGTGTGCTCTTTTTTCTGCTGCTTTTTGCAGCCCTTTTAAAAGAGGATTTTTTGACATAGACAATTGGCTCTACTAGGTAAAGTAGAGCTTTTGTTATGTATTATCCAAATTTAGAAAGGGCAATGATATGATAAAAATTAATCATCTAACTATAACACAAAATAAAGACCTACGAGACCTTATTTCCGATTTAAACATTACTATCCAAGATGGGGAAAAGGTTGCTATTATTGGGGAAGAAGGAAATGGCAAATCAACTTTACTTAAAACTTTAATGGGAGAAAGATTAGAGGATTTCACTATCAGGGGCGACATTCAGTCTGACCTTCAGTTCCTGTCTTACATTCCCCAACATCTCCCTGAAAAACTGAAGAAAAAATCTCTACAGGACTACTTCTTTTTAGAGTCTGCTGATTTGGACTTCAGTATTCTCTATCGTTTGGCTGAGGAATTGCAATTTGATAGCAGTCGTTTTGCTAGTGATCAAGAGATTGGTAGCCTATCGGGTGGCGAAGCTTTGAAAATTCAGCTCATCCATGAATTATCCAAACCCTTTGAGATTCTATTTTTAGATGAACCTTCAAATGATCTAGATCTTGAGACAGTTGATTGGCTAAAAATTCAGATTCAGAAGATCAGGCAGACCGTTATTTTCATTTCTCATGATGAAGACTTCCTCTCTCAAACTGCAGACACCATTATCCACTTGCGACTGGTCAAGCATCGAAAGGAAGCTGAAACCCTAGTCGAGCACTTAGACTATAATCGCTATAGTGAACAGAGAAAGGCTAACTTTGCCAGACAAAGCCAGCAAGCTGACAACGACCAACGATCCTATGATAAAACCATGGAAAAGCATCGCCGAGTCAAGCAAAAGGTAGAAACTGCACTTCGAGCTACCAAAGACAGTACTGCCGGACGACTACTGGCTAAAAAGATGAAAAATGTTCTTTCTCAAGAAAAACGCTACGAAAAAGCAGCTCAGTCCATGACCCAAAAGCCACTTGAAGAGGAACAAATCCAACTTTTCTTTTCAGATATAGAGCCATTAGCAGCTTCTAAAGTCTTACTTCGACTGGAAAAGGAAAGTTTGTCCATTGGCGAGCATGTTTTGGCTCAGGAGTTACAACTAACTGTTTGGGGTCAAGATAAAATCGGTATCATCGGACCAAATGGTGTTGGCAAATCGACTCTGTTAGCCAAGTTGCAGCAACTACTAAGTGGCAAAAGTGAGATTTCACTTGGATTTATGCCACAAAATTACCAAGAAACACTGCAATTGGATCTATCCCCAGTAGAATTTCTCAGCCAAACTGGAAATAAAGAGGAAATACAGAAAATTCAATCCTTCCTAGCCAGTCTCAATTTCAGTTATCCAGAGATGCACCACAAGATTCACTCTTTATCTGGTGGTCAACAAGGTAAACTCCTTCTTTTGAATTTAGTGCTGCGAAAACCAAACTTTCTCCTTCTGGATGAACCCACACGAAACTTTTCTCCAACCTCTCAACCCGAAATCAGAAAACTCTTTGCCAATTACCCTGGGGGCCTCATCACTGTTTCACATGATCGACGTTTCTTAAAAGAAGTCTGCAGGAGTATCTATCGTTTGACAGAGAATGGTTTGGAAATAGTTGATTTACAAGATTTATAACTGTAGAAAATAGCAAACATCCAGAGGAAAATCTCTGGATGTTTTTACATATGTTTCAGACGCTCAATCCGTTCTGAGATTGGCGGATGGGTATAGAAGAGTTTTTGCAAGCCACCTCGTTTTTGAGGATCGTTGATGTAAAGTGCACTGCTAGCATCATCCACATGACGACTCATAGGCTGACTATTGTCCAGCTTACGAAGGGCATTGATCATCCCTTGAGGATTACGAGTCAACTCTACACTTGAAGCATCTGCTAAAAATTCTCGTTGACGAGAGATGGCTAGTTGTACCAAGGTTGCTGCTAGGGGCGCCAAAACAATTGCTAGGAGAGAAACAACTAGCATAATAATTTCAAGTCCACCACTATCTCGATCATCACTTCTACGACCACGGCCTGCACCTCCCCACCACATCATGCGTCCAGCCATACTTGATAAAAGTGTAATGGCACTGGCAAGGGCAACCGCAATCGTAGAAATACGAATATCATAGTTACGAATGTGACTGACTTCATGGCCTATAACCGCCTCTAACTCTTCACGATTCATAATCGCAAGGAGTCCTGAAGTTGCTGCTACAGCTGCATTTTGGGGATTTGAACCCGTAGCAAAGGCATTTAAGCTGGCATCATCGATGATGAAGACACGTGGCATAGGGATTTGCGCCACCATAGCCATATCTTCCACAACATGATAGAGGGTTGGTGCAGTCTGCTCATTCACCTCACGCGCACCATTCATACTCATGACTATCTCTGTTGATTGAAAAATCATGGACAAGGCATAGATAAAGCCGATAATCAGAGCGATAACTAAGCCACCAAGACCAGATCGCATAAAGAGATAACCAACTGCATATCCAACCAAAGCCAGAAGTAAAAAGAATACTAGTAGTAAAATCCAAGTTCTTCGCTTATTACTCGCGATTTGATCATACAACATCCTAGTCACCTAAACCACTAAAATCAACCTTTGGTACTGCCTTTTCTTCTTCAGGTGTTTGAAGGAAATCAGCCACTTTAAAACCAAAGAGTCCAGCAACTAGGTTGCTTGGGAATGTTTCTAATTTAACATTATAGTTGCTAACAACACTATTGTAGAGTTGGCGAGAGTAAGAAATTTTATTTTCAGTATTGGTCAACTCCTCTTGCAATTGTGCAAAGTTGCCACTTGCTTTTAGGTCTGGATAATTTTCTGCAACCGCAAAGATTCCTGAAACCTGACGTGTAAGAGCATCACTAGCCTTCATAGCTTCTGCTGGTGAAGTTGCTGCTGCTACTTGATTACGAAGTTCTGCAACTTTTTCAAGCGTTGAACCTTCATACTTTGCATATCCTTTCACGGTCTCAATCAAGTTTGGCAAGAGATCGTTACGACGTTTCAACTGAACATCAATCTGACTCCATGCCTCCTTAGTTTGCATGCGATTTTTAACCAAACCGTTATAACTAACAATTACAAAAATAACAATAAGAGCAAGAACTCCAAGAATAATCCAAGTCATCGTATAATTCCTTTCTGATTTTAGATTAGTACCAGTATATCAAATTTCCATCTTTTTGTGGTAAAATAAGATGATACTAAAGAAGGAAACTACTATGAAACCAGAAACTTTTTACACATTACTTGCTGAACAAAATATTATTCTTTCTGACCAGCAAAAAGTTCAATTTGAGCGTTATTTTGAACTCTTAGTCGAGTGGAACGAAAAAATCAACCTGACTGCTATTACAGAAAAAGAAGAAGTCTATCTCAAACACTTCTATGATTCCATCGCTCCTATTTTACAGGGATTGATTGAAAACCAGCCCATTAAACTCTTAGACATCGGTGCTGGAGCAGGTTTTCCTAGCCTTCCTATAAAGATTCTCTATCCTCAGCTAGATGTGACCATTATTGACTCCCTTAATAAACGAATCAACTTTCTTAATCTATTAGCCCAAGAACTAGGTTTAGAAAATGTTCACTTTTATCATGGACGTGCCGAAGACTTCGCCCAAGATAAGAACTTCCGTGCTCAGTTTGATATCGTTACAGCTCGTGCTGTTGCCCGTATGCAGGTCTTGTCCGAGTTGACTATTCCCTACTTAAAAGTCGGTGGAAAATTGCTAGCACTTAAGGCTAGCAATGCACCTGAGGAATTAACTGAAGCTAAAATTGCCCTCAATCTTCTCTTTAGTAAGGTTGAAGAAAACCTCAGTTACACTCTTCCTAACGGAGACCCTCGCTACATTACTATTGTTGAGAAGAAAAAGGAAACTCCAAACAAATATCCACGTAAGGCTGGGATGCCTAACAAACGTCCGCTTTAGAAAGATTAAAAAATCTGCAAACTCATTCCTCGCTTTCTCATTTCAAGGCTCAGGAAAAAATGATTTACAAAATCATACCTCGCTTTCTCGTTTCAAGGCTCGGGAAACAATGATTTACAAAATCATACCTCGCTCTCTCATTTCAAGGCTCAGGAAAAAATGATTTACAAAATCATACCTCGCTTTCTCATTTCAAGGCTCAGGAAAAAATGATTTACAAAATCATTTTTTTCTGCTATACTATCCTAAGCAAAGGTTTTTAATGTCATCCCGTGAGGTGACGAAGGCGCAGATCTATATAAAACTCTTTAAAACTTGATGAAGGAGTCTTGTTTTAGAGAGGTCTTACTCTGGGAGCCTATTGCTATAAAATAATGGGCTCTTTTTTGATGCCCAAAAGTGAGGTTAATATGAAACAGGAATCAACTGTTGATTTGCTTTTAGACGTTGACCAACGTCCTTCAGCTGGAAAGGGAATTCTTCTTAGCTTCCAGCACGTATTCGCCATGTTTGGTGCTACTATTTTAGTACCTTTGATCTTGGGAATGCCTGTATCGGTTGCCCTTTTTGCATCAGGTGTAGGAACACTCATTTACATGATCTCTACTGGCTTTAAAGTTCCAGTTTATCTGGGTTCTTCTTTTGCCTTTATCACAGCTATGTCACTTGCCATGAAAGAAATGGGTGGTGATGTATCTGCTGCTCAGACAGGGGTTATCCTGACTGGTCTTGTTTATGTCCTTGTTGCTGCAAGTGTGCGCTTTGCAGGTACAAAATGGATCGACAAACTCTTACCACCAATCATTATCGGTCCTATGATCATTGTTATCGGTCTTGGACTAGCTAGTTCAGCTGTAACCAATGCTGGCCTTGTAGCTGATGGAAATTGGAAAAACGCTCTTGTAGCCGTTGTTACTTTCTTGATTGCTGCCTTTATCAATACAAAAGGAAAAGGATTCCTACGAATTATCCCATTCCTATTTGCCATTATCGGTGGTTACCTCTTTGCTCTAGCACTTGGATTGGTTGACTTCACTCCTGTTCTTGAAGCTAACTGGTTTGAAATCCCTGGTTTCTACCTACCATTCAATACAGGTGGTGCCTTCAAACAATACGACCTTTACTTCGGTCCTGAAACAATTGCCATCTTACCAATTGCAATCGTAACCATTTCTGAACATATCGGAGACCATACCGTTTTAGGTCAAATCTGTGGACGCCAATTTTTGAAAGAACCTGGTCTACACCGTACTCTTCTTGGTGATGGTATCGCAACATCTGTTTCTGCCTTCCTCGGTGGACCAGCCAATACAACTTACGGTGAAAATACAGGGGTTATCGGAATGACTCGTATCGCTTCTGTCTCAGTTATCCGTAACGCTGCCTTTATCGCAATTGCCCTTAGCTTCCTTGGTAAATTTACTGCCTTGATTTCAACAATTCCAAACGCTGTACTTGGTGGTATGTCTATCCTTCTTTACGGGGTTATCGCAAGTAACGGTTTGAAAGTCTTGATCAAAGAACGTGTTGACTTTAGCCAAATGCGTAACCTTATCATCGCTAGTGCTATGTTAGTGCTTGGACTTGGTGGAGCCATCCTTAAACTTGGACCAGTTACCCTTTCAGGTACTGCCCTATCAGCTATGACAGGTATCATCCTAAACTTGATCTTGCCATACGAAAACAAAGACTAATCCATATAGAATCAACAAGAGGTCGGGACCAAAATCCCGACCTCTATTTTTATTATGTGACTATTAGTCCGTCTCGCTCCGTGAGGTGCGAGACAAATAAACCACCCGCTATGCGGGTGCGCGTCGAAGGTTATACCAAAAAAACTCCAAGCGCGATACAATAAAGGTGTTCAAGCCAATTGTAAAGCGAAAGGAGAAAACCATGGCACAAAAGTCTCATAGTTTATCACACACAAAGTGGATGTGTAAATATCACATTGTGTTCACCCCTAAGTATAGACGAAAAGTGATCTATAATCAATATCGAAGTAGTTTGGGAGAAATATTCCACCGATTATGTAGTTATAAAGGTGTTGAGATTATCGAAGGTCATTTAATGCCTGATCATGTACATATGTTGGTAAGTATTCCACCTAGGATAAGTATTTCAAGTTTCATGGGGTATTTAAAAGGCAAAAGTGTACTCATGATGTTTGATAAACACGCCAACCTCAAGTACAAGTTTGGGAATCGGCATTTCTGGGCAGAAGGTTATTATGTGAGTACAGTAGGGCTTAATGAAGCCACAGATCAGGAAAAGCATGATATAGCACTAGATAAATTAAGTGTAAAAGAATATGAGGATCCCTTTAGGGATAGTGGCAAGTAATACTCACGCCTCTTTAAGAGGCAAGTGACGAGTCAAGAGCAATGAGGCTTGAACAACGTGAAAGCCAGCGTCTTTAGGCGCTGGCTGGTAATTTGGGCTTATAGCCCTGGTGCAAACCACCCGTTAGACGGGTGGTTATGATTCACAAGAAGACTTTGATACAGTGACTCATTGGACTGTTGTCAAAAAGTTTGATTTCTTAATTTTCCCAAGCAATCAGAAGATACAAGAGACTTGAACCAAACATATCAGCAAGAGCATGCATGAGAAAGAATGGCAGTAAATTCTTGACTACATACTTGTACAAGAAATAATAAAAGAGACCGTAAACAAGCCCAATCACCAAGGCCCAAAGCAATCCTTGATAGGTATGGAAAGAAATCCGTATAATTACCGAATAGACCAAAGCCAACCACTTGTGCTTTTCTTTTACTGAAATCAGTAAGCCTAGGAAGAAAAATTCTTCATAAAAACCATTTAGTAAAGCATAGCAAATCGCTATCGGTGTTAAAGCCATGAATTTTCGAATGATTTCCATGGGGTCTATAAAAGGGATCAACTGAGGATTAAAATAATTATACTTACCACTAAGGGTTGTAATGATATCACCAAAGATACCAACTACAGCAAAGATAAGGGGAACCCAAATTAAAACAGACCAGCTCCAACGTATAGGAAGCTGTTTAAAATCATAATTTCGAATCACAAGATAAAGGAAGGTAATCCCTAACATAATCAATTGAAAATTGAAATTACTAGAATAAGCTGCTCCATCACTTGCTACATTTGTCGTAGTTTCTGTGACACTAGTAAGAGTTGAAGTCGATAAACTCTCCATAAATTGTTGAGTAGAACGAATGATAAACTCTCCAAACATTAAAACAGTGATGATGAGGATATCGAACCATTTTAAGTATCTTAAAGGTTTTGATGGATGAATACTTTGTAGCAAATTCATATTTCCTCCTTATCTTTAAATGTATGAATTGATTATAAACATTCATTCTTAAAGTTATATGAACCAACTTGCTAGAAGATTAAAAACCAGCCTTATCAAAGACTGGTTTAATCCATTAAACGGAATGATGTTTCTTTTCAAGCATTAAATCCTTCAATGAAATGATAGTCACAGCTAGTAAAATCATTGCCATACCAAGAAAATCTACAGGATAAAAGATATCCCCCATAATCATGAAGGCAAAAAATACTGCCGAGATAGGCTCAATCGAAGCCAAAAGGCTAGACTTGACTGGTCCTATCATACTAGCTCCCTTGAGGAAGGCTGTATAGGCAAAGACCGTTCCAATCAGAATGATGCCAGCAAAAGCTAGAAAGATATCAAAAGATATGGGAATACTGGCCCCGATAAGCCCCGTAAAAGGTACTGCTAGTATACCTGAGATGGTCATTCCAACACCAATAACCAATATGCTCCCCCATTTTTGAATCAATTTTATAGGTAAAATGATATAAAGAGCATAGGTTAGGGCCGAGAACAAACCCCAAAATAGACCAGCTGGAGTCATCGAGAGTTGATCCAATTGCCCATGGGTTGCAATGAGAAAGGTCCCACCTATAGCTAAAAACATAGAGATGATTTCTGAAAGCGTCGGAGCCACCTTATCCTTGATACAAGTGTAAGCAAGGATTCCAACTGGACAGACATACTGGAGAACTGTCGCTGTCCCAGCATTTGTCTCCTGAATAGCTGAAAGATAAGCCAATTGATTTAGAAAAAGACCAAATAAAGAAAATAACAAGAGAGAAAACAGGCTTGATTTATCCTTCAGAAAAGCCATAAATTTATCCCTTGATTTAGTATAGGCAAGAAGAATCAAGAGTAAACCAGCAATTATCAAACGGATATTGGTCAGAAGGAGGGCTGAAATCCCGTGAACCATCAAGTACTGACCGCTGGTCCCCGACAAGCCCCAGGCAATACCTGCAATGACTGTATAAAGAGTTCCTTTTAAAGCTTTTGACATACTTCCTCCCTAGTCTGCCTCTCGAATCAAGTCCATGACCTGATTACGATCCAAAATCCACTGAGCACGCTCATCTTTTTCATAAGTTCGATTGGATAAAAAGATAGCAGCTTCTTGTTTCTTACGATTCCACATGATAAAGGTTCCAGTATAGCCTGTATGGTCCAGCCAATCACCTTCAAGATTCCAGGCCAATGAGCGTTCTTTATCATTCAGATCCGAAAAATTCTGACTTAAGTCTGCAGCAAAATCATCCTGCAAATAATGCTCTAGAAAGACTTTTAAATCATGAACTGTCGAAAACAAGCCTGCACTACCTGCATGCTTTCCAAGCAAACGAGCCTTGGGATCATGGACCACTCCTGCTTTCTGTCCACGGACCGTTGGAACAGCACAGTTAACTGGACCAAACTGAGTTTCCTTCATCTTCCATGGATTCAACACTTGCTCTTGTAAAATCTGATCCAAGTCCTTTTCAAAATAAGATTCTAAAAGAAAACCTAGTAAGAGAAAGTGCACATCTGAGTATAGAAAGGCTCTCTTCTCTCGGCGATTCAGATGAAACATAGCTTCTCTTAACTGATCTGCAGAAAGCTGATCTCTATTAGGAATAAAAGGATCTAAATCCGTTGCATGCGTTAGGAGTTGTCGAATGGTGATGTCTGGGTAATCCACTTCTGGAAGATAGTCTCTTATGGAGTTATCTAACTCAATCTTGCCTTCCTTCCACAAAAAGGTTAAGACCGTTCCTACTCCAACGACCTTGCTCACACTTGCCAAATCATAGACCAAGCCCTCACGAGTCTGCTCACCAGTTTCTGGATTTGCTTCTCCTAGATACCAGTCAGACCAAACGCCATCCTGATAATACGCAAAAGAGGCACCAGGATAAATCCCCGCCTCAATTTGTTGCTTTATTTTTTGAATGATTTTTTGTTTCATACTGCTTCAAACCACAATTCAATATTGTTGGTATCCTTAGTTAGGAAAAACTTCTCAGATTTTGGAATAAAGTAACCAGCTTCTTCAAATCGCTGACGCAATACAGGAAAATCCAAATTCTCTACTTGAAATTTCAACATAGACAAGTCCCAAGTTACATTATTTTCAACCAGTAAATCGCTCCCTTGAGCTTGATTAAAAGCTAGTCGGTTTTCGATTTCTTCTTTATCAAGTAGGCTTGATGTCTTATCTGGTAAGTTAATTTCCACCGAGATTTCAAAGGCTGTCAAATATCTCAGTTTCTCATCTTTTGAAAAAGTGACTTCTTCCTCAACTTTTTTCAAATCCTTGATATCATCTTCGGCATGAATAAGAATACAATCCCCTTCTGGAGAAAGAACCTCAAAAGCATATCCCTTATTTCCTTTATAGAGTTGAGGGATTTCTTCCATTCTAGCTAGTAGTGCTTCAATCTCAGATGGCTTCTCTACCTTTACAAGTAATCTAGCTAATTTTTTAATCCCTTCAACCTTACGGCTCCTCATACTTGGTGACTCTTCTAAAACTAACTTTTCAATACCTGACTGGTCTCCTAGTGATAAGAAGGCTGACTCTTCAAGCAAGGGTTTCATCCCCAAAGTCTCAATATAAAACAACTCATTTAAATTTCTATTATTTACCTTTAGCGTCGGGATCATACGCTTTATTTGATTTACAATCATAAATTCCTCCAACACTTTTTATTTTAAAGGATTTTATCTTTTTTTACAAGTTATTCAATAAAAAACTTTAACTATATTAACTCTTTAAATTAAATTCCCCCTTCTGTTTGTAGAAGGGGGCTTGATTGTTTTTACTAAAATAGCTTATTTAGTCTTTCCAAGATAGTGTTGCTTGCAGACCGTAATGATCACTAACTTGTGGACTGTTTTTATCATCAAAGACCACGTGAAGTTTTTCTACCTGCACATCCTTTGTTGTAAAGATATAATCGATTCGAAGAGGTTCGCTGTTCCCCTTCCAACCATCAATTTCAGGCGGAACAGTGTAACTACCACTTCTTTCTTTTGCAACTTCAAATGCATCTTGTAAGTTTAGTGGACTAGCTAAAATAGCTTGGTAGCCCTCTTGACCTGCAGGATTATTAAAATCACCTGCTAGCAAGAGTGGCTTGTTCAATTCTTTCAGAACTGCTTCAAAGCGCGCCCATTCCTCTTGGAAGCCTTTATCCCACCAAGAGAGATGGACACTGGCAACTGCAAGTTCTTTACCTTCAACTACTGTCTCTGCTAGAGCAACTCGACGAGTGTGGTAATCTGTCGGATCATCTACATCTGAAACCAAAATTTCACGCGCCCCAATTGGTGTTTTAGATAGGATTGCAACACCTTCATGGTAACGATCATAACCGATATGGTTATAGGCCCAAGTCCAATAATAGTTTTGACCTTGCTCAGCCAACTTCTCTACCAAAAGTCGCACATAGTGGTCTTGATGAATCGGCTCAGCAGATGGTAATGGCTGATAAAGTACACCAGCTTCTACTTGCGCTGAAGTAATTTCCTGATTAATTTCTTGAAAACAAATCAAATCATAACTGTTTTCAAGTATATCTTGAAGTAAAAGTTGAAACTTTTGTTCAGGATCTTTTTCCATCCAACTATGGGTATTGAGTGTTAAAAACTTCATGCTTTTCTCCTATTAAACAAGAGGTTGGAAACAGCTTCCAACCTCCTAAATATTACAATTCTACTTTTGCAACTGCTGTTTTAGCAGCAAGAGAACCTGTTTTTTCTAATTTAACTGATTTGATCGCATCACCATTTGTGAAGACAACTACAGTTGTGGTTTCACGACCAGCTTCACGGATAGCACCCAAGTCAGCTGTGACAAGAAGATCACCAGCTGCAACCTGTTGTCCTTCAGTAACACGAACTGTAAATGGTTTACCTTCAAGACTGACTGTGTCTAAACCAATGTGAACAAGTACTTCAAGGCCTGCTTCAGTCACAAGACCAAGAGCGTGTTTAGTTGGGAAGATACTTGATACAGTACCTGATACTGGAGATACAATGTTCCCGTTTGATGGTTCTACTGCAAATCCATCACCCATCATTTTTTGTGCGAATACAGGATCCTTAACTTGATCCAATTCAATCACTTGACCGTCAGCAACTGAGTATACTTCTTCAGTCACACCTTTGTATACAACAGCATCTTGTTGAGCTGCTGCCATTTGACTTGGAAGAGTTTCAGGAATCACTTCACCTGAGTCAAGAAGGTCTTGGATATCTGATTTCAAAACGTCAGCTTTAGGTCCGTAGATAGCTTGGACACCTTGTCCTTTCATGACAAGTCCCATAGCTCCTTCAGCTTTCCATTGTTCCTCTGTTCCAACTTTTTCAGCGTCTTTTACAGTAACACGAAGGCGAGTCATACATGCGTCCACATCAACGATGTTAGCACGTCCACCAAGAAGGTTAATGATGTTAACAGCTTGAGAAGCTTCTGCAACTTTTGACTCACCAGAAGCAGCAGATTCTGATGAACCTTCAGCAGTTTCGTAGTTTCCGTTACGTCCTGGAGTAGCATAGTTGAATTTTTGAATCATGAAGTTGGCGATAAAGTACATGATAACTGCAAATAGTGCTGTTACCCAGATAAAGTTAATGATATCCATACCAAGACCAGCATTGATAGCTAGTGGAGTACGAGTCAAGAATTCAATTGAACCGAATGAGTGCACACGAAGGTGAACAATATCAGCCATAGCAAAGGCAGCACCTTGAACAACAGCGTAGACAAGGTAAAGAGGTGTTGCAACGAACATGAACATATATTCAATTGGCTCAGTAACACCAGTCAAGAAAGTTGCAAGAGCTGTCGCAATCATCATACCTTTGTATTGGTGTTTCTTGTCTGCTTCAACATTACGGTAAATAGCAGCAGCCACACCCATCAAAATACCGAATGAACCAATCATTTGTCCAACTTTGAAACGAGCTGGATGAACTGTATCTAGCAATGTTTGGTATTGACTAGCATCAGTACCTTTAAGGTTTACAAGGTCTGTTACCCATGCAAGCCAAAGTGGATCTTGTCCAAATACTTGAGTGCCTTTTGCTGCACCAGTTAAAATATCGTAAGTACCACCAAGAGCTGTATAGTTCATTGGGATAGTCAACATATGGTGAAGACCAAATGGCAAGAGCAAGCGTTCCAAAGTACCATACAAGAATGGTGCAAGAACTGGTGCTGTTTCTTGTGAATTAGCAATCCAGATACCGAAGTTGTTGATACCTGTTTGAACAACTGGCCAGAAAGCTGAAAGAAGAATTGCAGCGATTGCTGAGCGAAGAATAACTACAAATGGTACAAAACGTTTCCCGTTAAAGAATGAAAGGGCATCAGGAAGTTTACGGAAATTATAGTATTTGTTAAATGCAGTCGCTCCAACAAAACCTGAGATAATCCCTACAAATACCCCCATGTTAAGGGCTGGTGACTCAAGTACACTAATGAAGTAATCAGCAACCTTGATAGATCCACCAAAGATTGTTGAAACCATAGCGTTAGGATCTTTCAACATATCCCCTGATACACCGAAGATTGTACCAGTGATACGGTTAATAAGGATAAATGCAAGACCTGCCGCAAAAGCACCACCAGCACGTTCTTTAGCCCAGCTTCCTCCAATAGCGAGGGCAAACAAAATATGAAGGTTACCGATAACTCCCCAACCAATTTGCTCTAGTACGCCACCAGTAATAACTAGGGGAGCAAGGTTTGGGTCAATCATTGCAAGTGACTTACCGATTGAAATCATCAATCCAGCCGCTGGCATAACAGCGATAACCACCATTAGAGCCTTACCGAATTTCTGCCAAAATTCGAAAGACAAGACATTTTTGAATGTATCTTTCATCATTCAAATCTCCTTTATATTTATTCGGCAAACGTTTTACGAAAACGTTTGCGCTTGTTTATGATTTAATTCTACCACTTTTTATTTTTTTGTAAAGGCTTTTATAAAAAAAATTTTGACTTTTTCTTTCGTTTCACTTTCTAGGCACTCTCTCTTACTGACCTTTTTTGAGTTTGCGAGTCTTTTCTGATATAATATTAGCTATGAAATCCTATAATACGTTGAATGATTATTATCGAAATTTATTTGGAGAAAAGACTTTTAAAGTCCCTATTGATGCTGGCTTTGATTGTCCCAATCGCGATGGAACTGTAGCACATGGGGGCTGTACTTTTTGCACGGTTTCCGGTTCTGGAGATGCAATCGTTGCTCCTGATGCTCCTATCCGCGAGCAATTCTATAAGGAAATTGACTTTATGCACCGTAAGTGGCCTGAAGTTAAAAAATATTTGGTTTACTTCCAAAATTTTACCAATACACATGAAAAACTTGAAGTGATTCGCGAGCGCTATGAACAAGCAATCAACGAACCTGGTGTTGTTGGCATCAATATTGGTACTCGACCTGACTGTCTTCCTGATGAAACGATTGAATACTTGGCAGAATTATCAGAGCGAATGCATGTTACCGTAGAACTAGGTTTACAAACTACATATGAAGAAACTTCAGAATTGATTAACCGCGCCCACTCCTATGAACTCTACGTGGAGACGGTCAAACGACTTCGGAAGTATCCGAAGATTGAGATTGTTGCCCATTTGATCAATGGTTTGCCCGGTGAAACTCATGAAATGATGGTGGAAAATGTTCGGCGTTGTGTAAGGGACAATGATATCCAAGGGATTAAACTTCACCTACTTCACCTCATGACCAATACTCGGATGCAAAGGGATTATCATGAAGGTCGTTTGCAGCTCATGAGTCAGGATGAATATGTCAAGGTCATCTGTGACCAACTAGAAATTATTCCCAAGCATATTGTCATCCATCGGATTACGGGTGATGCGCCTCGGGATATGTTGATTGGTCCTATGTGGAGTCTCAATAAATGGGAAGTTCTAAATAGCATTGAAGATGAAATGAAACGACGCGGTAGTGTTCAAGGATGCAAGGCTGTAAAACAGGAGTTTATGAATGAAAAGACCACTTGAAATGGCGCATGATTTTCTTGCCCAAGTCATCACCCCAGAGGATATTGTCGTTGATGCGACCATGGGAAATGGCCACGATACCCTTTTTCTAGCTAAGTTGGCTAAACAAGTCTATGCTTTTGACATCCAGGAACAAGCTCTGGAAAAAACAAGTCAACGTATCCAAGAAGCAGGTTTGTCCAATGCAGAATTAATCCTACAAGGTCATGAAACCGTGGATCAGTTTGTAAGGGAAGTTAAGGCAGCCATCTTTAATCTTGGTTATCTTCCTTCAGCTGATAAAAGCATTATCACCCAACCTCAAACAACTATTGAAGCACTGGATAAACTTTGCCAAATGCTAGTTAAAGGTGGACGAATAGCCATCATGATTTACTATGGGCATGAAGGTGGAGATATAGAGCGAGATGCTGTCTTAGATTTTGTCAGTCAGTTGCCACAACAAGAATATACCGCTACGATCTATCGTACCCTCAACCAAATCAACAATCCACCATTTTTAGTCATGATTGAAAAATTAGAAAGGTATCGCCATGGATAAACAATACCTACGAGATAAAATAGAAGGACTTCGCCACAAATTCGTTGAATCAACCCAACATGAACGGGCAGTTGGTATGTTAGATGAAGCTCATATGAGCAAAAAGATGCTAAAAATCAAGAAGAAAATGATAACACTTGAAATGGAACGTTGTCAGAAGAAAATCGAGCACAAGGACTGCTCGAAGATTGATCAAAAAATCCAAGAACAAAAGGAACTTTTTGAAGCTTGTCGAAAACAAAAATAAGGAGGTAGAAGATGGATTTACTGTTTTATCTCTTGATATTTTTACTTGTTCTCATTGTTTCGAGTACGACCAATAAACTACTTCCCTTTTTACCCATGCCCCTGATTCAAATACTTCTGGGGATTGGGATTGGTCTGTGCTTACCGAATAACCAGTATCACTTAGACACTGAGTTGTTTCTAGCCTTGGTAATCGGCCCGCTCCTCTTTCGAGAAGCTCAAGAAGCAGATGTAACCTCTATCTTAAAACACTGGAAAATCGTTCTCTACCTGATTTTCCCTGTTATATTTGTATCAACATTGAGTATGGGAGGCCTTGCCCATGTCCTTTGGGCGAGCTTACCATTAGCTGCTTGCGTTGCAGTCGGAGCTGCACTTGGTCCTACCGATCTCGTCGCTTTTGCTTCTCTTTCTGAACGTTTTACTTTTCCAAAACGAATTTCAAATATCTTAAAAGGGGAAGGCCTCCTTAATGATGCTTCTGGGCTAATTGCTTTTCGTGTAGCTCTCATCGCATGGACAACAGGGACTTTCTCACTTACCCAAGCTGGTACTTCATTAGCAATTTCCATCATTGGAGGATTTGCAGTCGGCTTTATAACAGCCTTAATCAATCGTTTCCTCCATACTTTTCTACTCAGTGTTCGAGCTACTGATATAGCCAGTGAACTCTTGCTGGATCTTAGTTTACCACTTTTAACATTCTTCATCGCTGAAGAGATTCATGTTTCTGGAATTATCGCGGTCGTTGTCGCTGGTATTTTAAAAGCTAGTCGTTTTAAAAAGATAAATCTTCTCGAAGCTCAAGTGGATACAGTGACTGAAACCGTTTGGCACACTGTTACCTTTATGCTTAATGGTTCTGTCTTCGTCCTGTTAGGAATGGAACTGGAGATGATTGCGGAGCCGATTCTTAAGAGTGCTTTTTATAACAATGTGCTTCTTCTCGTCACAGTCTTTCTTTTAACCTTCCTACTCTTTGCCATCCGCTTTGTGATGATTTACGGCTTTTACGCGTTTCGAATAAAGAAACTTCAAAAAAGTCTCCACAAGTATGTCAAAGATATGCTTCTCCTTACCTTTTCTGGCGTCAAGGGAACTGTATCCATTGCCACTATCCTCTTGATACCGTCTAATCTGGAACAAGAATATCCTCTTCTTCTCTTCCTCGTAGCTGGGGTAACACTTGTCAGTTTTCTGACAGGATTACTGGTACTTCCACACCTTTCCGAAGAACAAGAACCATCTAAGGATCAGCTCATGCACATCGCTATCTTAAATGACGTTGCCATGGAATTAGAGAAGGATTTAGAGAAAACTAAAAATAAGGTTCCACTCTATGCAGCTATCGATAACTATCACGGACGGATTGAAAATCTCATCCTCAGCCAGGAGAACAAGGAAATCCAGGAAGACTGGGAAGCTCTTAAACTCTTGATTCTCAGTATCGAGAGCGATGGTTTGGAACAGGCCTACGAAGAAGGCAAAATTGGTGAAAGAGGATATCGTGTCTACCAACGTTATCTGAAAAGCATGGAGAAAAATATTAAGCGAAACTTTGCTTCTCGCCTAACCTACTACTTCCTTGTTTCTATACGGATTGTGCGTTTTCTCCTTCATGAGTTGCTCACATTTGGAAAAACCTTTCGTTCTTGGAGAGACAAGGAAAACCAAAGACTTCTTGCCATCGATTATGACCAGATTGCAGAGCTCTATCTAGCCAACACTGAAATCATCATCGAAAGTTTAGAAAACCTCAAAGGGATTTATAAGAGTTCTCTGATCAGCTTCATGCAGGAATCGCGTCTCCGTGAAACCAGTCATATTACCAGTGGTGCCTTTGTAGAACGGGTTATCAATCGTATCAAACCCAATAATATCGACGAAATGTTAAGAGGATACTATCTAGAACGTAAGTCTATCTTTGAATATGAGAAACAAAAACTTATTTCAGCCCAGTATGCTAAAAAACTGCGACAAAATGTAAACAACCTAGAAACTTATTCTCTAAAAGAATCAGCCAACACATTACCTTATGATATGATGGAATTAGTTCGCAGAAATTAAGATTTAGGTTATTATTGTGGAGGATTATGCAATGAAAAAGTTGTGGAAACAACTAACTAATAGGCCTTTATTGAAAGCTTTTTTACACTACTATCATGTTTCAGATATTGAATTAACCAGTGTAGCTGTGGCTTATTATTGGTTGATTTCAATCTTCCCTTTACTTATGATAGCCGTCAATATCTTGCCGTATTTTCAAATTCCGATCTCTGATTTCTTGATCACCCTAAAGGAATTTTTACCAGATACGATCTATGATGTAGTAGCAAAGATTGCTCGTGAAGTGCTGACACAACCATCTGCTGGACTCTTGAGTTTTGCGGTAATATCAGCTCTTTGGACCTTTTCAAAATCCATGAATTTCCTCCAAAAATCTTTTAATAAAGCTTATGGAATTGCAAAAAATAGAGGAATTATCTCACACCAACTGATGAGTCTCCTAGTTAGTTTGGGACTTCAAATTCTCTTTGCTCTTGCCCTATTCCTAAGTATGTTTGGTCATATGTTGTTGGATCTGCTAAAAAACTACTGGAAATCCGAAAGTTCTCTATTTGCATATTTACAGGATTTTACAGGACCGCTGATTTATGTCTTTCTGTTTGCGATCTTGATCATGCTCTATTATTTCCTTCCAAATGTGAAAGTCGGTCGTATTCGTTATGTCCTTCCTGGAAGTCTGTTCGTACTTCTTACTCTCATATCTCTATTAACGATCTTTTCAGCTTATTTCAATAACTATGTCAACTATCTAGTCGACGTTCGATTTTTCAGTTCCATCATCGTTGTTGTCATGATGTTCTGGTTTATAATCATTGCCAAGTTATTGATTGTCGGTGCTGTTATTAATGCGAGTGTCCAAAGTCTTAAGGATCCAGATTTTAAGGTCAACAAATAAGTTTTTAATTAGTAAACAAATCAATCCCCCAGTCATTTAATACTGGGGGATTTTTGAATTTCCTACTTTATTGTCCACGCGTTAGGGCTTGCAATTCTGTTTTTAGATATTGAGCCAAATGTTGGTGGGCGAAAATATTGGCATTCTTTTCTGCGGTAGGATTGTAGTTTGTGTTGGTATTTACATCATAAACATAAATATCACCACTCTCTGACTGAACCCATTCAATAGCAGCAACTTCAATCTGAGCATTTTTTAGAAAGTTCTCATAAGCTTCTCTTCGAGAATCTGGTAGAGGTTCTGTAATCTGGAATTTTTCAGACGTTTCTAGTTGTTCTGGTCTCTTGCCAATTTGACAACCATCTGCTGGGCACAGTTGGAAACCATCTGAAGAATCGATTGAAACAGTATAAAGGAACTTCTGGTTGATAAACTCTGAACGACGAATACGGCCATCACTTGGTTTGATGTAGGCTTGTAACAAGGTGATACCGTCCACTGATGGCTCAAAGAGAGGGCTATTGACATAAGCTTCCAATTCTTCTTCATTTTGGAAGAGTTGAACACCTAACCCCTTACCTGCTCGATTGTGCTTGGTAATCAATGGATAGATGTTCAATTTTCTGGCTGCTTCAATAATATTTTCTTGCCCTAAAACTGCAACTGTCGCAGGAGTCTCAATGCCAGACTCATTTAGCTTCAAATATTGTTTGACTTTACTGATCTCTAGGTTGATAGCCCCAGTTCCATTTACAACCTTGCGTCCGTGGGCTTCTAACCAAGTAATTACCTGCTCTGTAAATTCTGGTGCATAGCGATGTCCTCTAGTGTGAGAAGATGCAGACATACGATTGTAAAAGATACCTTGTGGCGGTGGACTTTGAAGATCCAATATCCCACTAGACAAATCCCACAGTTCATAAGGGACTTCTAACTCTTCCAACCATTTGACCAAATGCTGGGTCCATTCAAGATTCTCATGAATCACATAAACTTTTGCTTCACTCATTACTTATAAACTCCTTAAGAAAAGCTGACTGAAAGTTGGCTTTCCTTTTCTTCTTCTAAAATATATCCTTCTGTTTTTTCAATAACGCTAACTGTTAAGATTTGACCCAAAACATTGATCATAGTACGGCCAGCATTGACAAAGAAATCTACTGCAAAAATCAAGGCGACTCCTTCAACTGGTAAGCCCAATTGAGGTGCTGCTGCCAATAGAACCACGATAGCTCCTGATGGTACGGTTGCCGCAGTTTTTCCAATCAAACTCAATAATAAAACAGTAAACAAGAGACTTGATAAAGAAAATTGAATGCCGTAGGCATGCGCGATAAAAATCGTCGCTACTGAGAAATAAACTGCTGCTCCCTCTAAGTTAAAAGTATATCCTAAAGGAACAACTAAATCAATCGTATGCTCGTCATGCCCCTGTTTTTTTAAATCTTTAAGAAGTGATGGCAAGACAACACTAGAACTACCCGTAACAAAAGCTAGAGTCAAGAGACTCCAATTTTCACGAAAGGCTGACAAATACGGCACTTTAAAGAATACAGCAATCAAAGGGAAAATAAGGAGAACCAATACAGCATAAGCCAAGTAAGTTCCGATTACAAATTGACCAAGCCCAATCAATTTATCAAGGCCAGTAGTTGCAACATCTTTGGCGATAAATCCAAAAATTCCAATCGGTGAAAGTTTGACGATCACTGTAACAATCTTGTAGATGGCTTCAATCCAGATTTGGAAACCTTCGATAATTTTCTGAGATTTCTCTGATTTAAGATTCCCAATTCCGTAACCAAGAAAGATAGCAAACACGATAATTGGCAATAGAGCGCCATCTGAAAGAGACTTGACAATATTTGATGGAATAAAACCAAGCAAAAATTCGCTAAATTTGACATTATTGGCAATTCCATCAAGGTTTCCACCAGTTTGACCGATATTCACTCCTTGACCAAATCCTAAATAGTAACTAGCAAATACAAACAAAAGAGTAATGGCAGTTGTTACTGCGAAAAAGTAAACCAAACTCTTGGTCAATATTTTTCCGAAAGATTTTTTCCCGATAACACCGGCTACTGCAACAACGATAGTTGGGAAAATTAATGGGATGATAACCATGTTGATCAATTTAATAAAAGCTTGTCCTAAAAATTGATAAAAGCCTGCAAATTGTGGCCAGATGACTGCAGCAATCACCCCCAAGACCAAAGCCACTAATAATTGGATTCCTAGTGAGAGTTTTGACCATAACGTAACTAATTTCATAAGAAACTCCTTTATTTTATTTGCTACTCATTCTACTACTATTCTTCTCTTCTGACTAATATATATTTTCTATGGTGAACATAAAAAAGATTTATATTGAGAGTTCAAACTATCATCGTAGCAAACACATGATTCATTCTATTCAAGCAGGAATTATAAAATCTGTTTCTTACCAATGATTTTTTGCTAAAACAGTGATAAATCAAGGAATTTACTTTTCTATTCTCAAAATTTTATGATACAATAATGGTATGATTTTAATGAAACTTGCTTCTATCTTGCTTTTGGTACTAACCTTAGCTCTGGCGATTATTTTAAGCAGACTCTTTAAGTTAAAGAAAAGGGGCGTCAATGCTGCTGATTTGGCTTTCCCTTTTCTAATTTTTGAATATTATTTGATTACGGCTAAGATGTTTACACATAATCTACTTCCCGTATTGGGAATAGCCTTATCAATACTAGCAATTGTGTTAGTCTTTTTCTTCTTAAACAAAAGACGTAGCTTTTATTATCCCAAATTTATTAAATTCTTTTGGCGAGCTGGATTTTTACTAACACTGCTCATCTATATTATCATGATTGCTCAAATTTTCATGATGAAATAGTCAACTAAAACAATACAATCTACCAGCACCTCGATCATTGGTTACTAGATATTCCTAAGAGGGGCTTTTCTAATGAGATTTTTAAAAAAAGATTATAAAAAATGTATAGGAGATTAATCAAGTGAAAAAAACGCTCTTGGCAAGTGCCATTACGCTTTCAGTATTTGGTCTAACAACCAATCTTAGCTATGCTGAGGAAAACAAAGCACAGTCTACCCCAGTAGAAACAACACACAGTGAAACCGCTACTGACAAAGTGGAGAAAAACAGTCTTCCAGCCAAGGAAACTGAACCTTCAACTGAAGCAAATGCCAATCAAACGACAAATCCAGCTAAGAAAGAAGACAAGGCTCCAGAAGTTCAAAAAGAAGGTTGGGTATTAGAGGAAAACCACTGGCGCTTCTATGAAAATAATGCCCCTGTTCTTAACTGGAAAAAAATTCAAGGGAAATGGTACTACTTCAACAAAGATGGCATCATGCTGAGTGATACTATTTTTGATGGATATATCCTAACTAGTAGCGGGGCTATGGTCGATTCTGGTTGGAGTAAACTCCAAGATAAATGGTATTACGCTAACGCTTATGGAAAAATTTCTCAACAAAAATGGGAAAAGATCAGTGGTGTCTGGTACTATTTTGATCAAGATGGTGTCATGCTCAGCAACACAATTTTTGACGACTATCTGTTTACCAATAGTGGTGCCATGGCTGAGAGTTCTTGGGTAAAACAAGATGGACAATGGTACTATGCCCTTGCTTCTGGTAAATTAATCAAAAATAAGTGGGATAAAATTAGTGGTACCTGGTACTACTTTAACAAAGATGCTACTATGGCAAGTAACCAATGGCAAGGTAGCTACTACCTAAAAGCTAGCGGGGCTATGGCTGAAAAAGAATGGATTTTCGATAAAAACTATGATAGCTGGTTCTACTTGAAATCTGGTGGTGCTTACGCAGCGCGTGAATGGATTGGTTCTTACTACCTCAAGGCAGGTGGCTACATGGCTAAGAGCGAATGGATTGACGATAGCTACTATAAAGCCCGCTACTATGTGGATGAAAATGGAGTCTATGTTACAGGGACCCATAAAATCGATGGACAAACTCATCAATTCCAAAGCAATGGTAAATGGATTGGTGAAACTTCTGTAAGTCGTGGTTTTGAAAAGGGGAAATATAACAATATTATCTTCCTAGATCCAGGCCATGGTGGTAAAGATCCCGGTGCATCTTATTATAATATCACCGAAAAAGAACTGAATATGCAAGTTTACCAAAAGCTTCGCAAGGAGCTTGAAGGACTCGGCTATACTGTTCTTTCTTCAAGAGACAGTGATGTCTTTGTAGACTTTGTCACCGAACGTTCAAGAATGGTTAATAAGACTGACTCAGATATCTTTATTAGTATTCACTTCAATGCTAGTGGTAATCCAGCTTCAAACAGAGCTGGAATCCAAACTTATTCTTATGAAGAAGCTGCTGGTTATCCTTCTAAGATCAATCCGTACTGGCATAACCACCCTGACCGAATCAGTGAAAGTAATCGCCTCGCGGCAGATATCCACTCTTCACTACTAGCTGAAACTGGTGCTAAGGATGCAGGTCGTCTACGAAGTAGTTTTGCTGTCCTTCGAGAAACTGATAAACCAGCCGTTCTATTGGAATTGGGCTATATTGACAATTTCAACGAGAATCAACAAGTCCGCAGTGATGCCTACCAAAACAGATTGGTTGCAGGTATCGTTAAGGGGATTCAAAAATATTACGCAGGTCAATAAAGAAAAAATCTCGAGGAATACTCGAGATTTTTTGTATTATTCTTCTTACTTGTTGGCTTCAGGAAATAGAAAACCAATTCCCACGCAAGCCAAGACTCCTGCACCGATAACTACACCACTTGAAAGTGGCAAGAGATCAAGAATGGCATTAGCGATGATAAAGGCAATAATCAAGCTCATGAGACTGGCCTTATAATCTTTTTTTACTAGATTTTCAAGAGTGAAAAACAGAAATAGACCTACTGGAAAGAGTGCCCAGATGTTAACATCCAAACTTGGCCATCCAACAAAGCCAAAATACAAGACTGCTACTGCAACAACTAAAAATCCAATACCTAATACTTTTTTCATGATACGACCTCATTTTCTATTTTGTTAGGAAGCTTCATCTCCCCTTGACAATTACTACTATAACAGAAATAAAAATCGCAAACAATAGATTTTGTCTATGTGGTAGACATGATAGACTATGTGGTCAGAGTTTCTCTAAAAAAGAAGCCATTGCTGGCTTCTTTTCATTTATTTTTCATTTTTCTTTAGACTCTAAAGCTGATTTGATGGCATCACGATCAGTTTTTAATTTCGTTAAATTTTTCTCTTCAGATTCTAATTGAGTCGTATCTGGTTTAACTCGATAGTAAACATTTTCTGGATGCATTAACATTCCTTCATATTGTTGTCCTGCAAAGAGTCTATCCTCAGTGTGATTGGAATTGTCTGTTATTTTACCATCATCACCAGGTTCCATGACAACCCCACTTGGTACAACGACTACCACAAACCCTCCCGCCTGAGAACCTTTTGCCCAAGCGCCAAGGGCTACTGTTTCTGGGTTACGATCATTCTGACTTTTTGATACTTTCAATTCAACAATAGACTCATGCTTTTGATCATTGTATATCCAAGAAGATTGGACTTCCCCTGAATCATTAATGACATATCCATTACCAGACTGTGTCCGCCAAGTTCCTTCTAAACTTGATAAATCATTATTTCTGATAGCTTCAATATCTAATTTGGGAACAGAAGCTTCTTTTTTAAATTGATTAACGAGTTGCTCTGATTCTGAGATCTTGGTATCCAAATCAGACAATTGTTCCTTTAGTTTTTGAATTTCCTCTTCCTTAGCCTTATCCTTATCGTTCTCTTTCCCCTGACTTTTTGTAGTTTCTTCAGTCTTAGATGAGGAAGAAGTTTGATTTGCTTCTTGCTTAAGATTAGATGAATTTAAAAAGATACTAGCAACAATGATTATAACTAGAGCTGTTAGGGCAAGACCGATATACATTTTTATATTTTTAGTTGTAGAAGAGGCTTTTGCCAATTTCGATGCAGTTGCTTTTCGACCGTGAGTCTTCTCAACATGTTTCATCCGTTCTTTCTTGTTCATGATACTCCTCCTCTTTTTAATAAATGTTGATGATTCTAACCAGCTATTGTAGTTTTACTATTTCTGATGCCAATCAATAATATTTGTATAAAGGTAATCTAGCACATAGATTATACCTCTCTTCAAATACAGATAAAAAATTTTATAAAAATGTTTTTGAATATTGCTAAAGAGTAAATCAATCTAATCTACTTTATTCTATATTCCCTTTTTGGTCAAAATTTGGTCAAAAAGACAAATCTACTACATTATTTTTAAAAATCAACTTGTGATAATTGCCTTTAAATAAACATTTTGAATCTTCTTTGTCTTTCTTTACCTTTCTAAAATGCCGATTGCAGGGATAAGAAAATATCTCAGAAATATTGTATTATCAATGCTTTTGATACACTTGGTCAAATTTTGGTCAATGAATTTGCTTTTATTTTTCTTCTTTAATCGACCAATAACTGCCTAACTGTATCATACTCTTTATCGATCACTTCTTGCAAAACATGACCATATGTTCTAATAATTTGCTGAATATCTTTATGTCCCATCAGCTTTGCTACTATCCATATATCCACCCCCTTTGCAAGTAGAAATGAACCGTAGGTATGTCTACCTGAAGTTGCTGACATTTCTTGACTACCAATTCCAAGTTCTGATAAACAAACTCTTAAATATTTATTAAGACCTGCATTTGTTGGGATTCTATATCTTCTATCATAAAAAACTAAATCTTCTTTATTCAAATCTTCACGATCATAAAGAACTTTAGACTGTTCTGCTTTTAAATCTTCTAGAACTTGCAATAATTTTTCATCAACAGGAATCTCTCTAACAGAGGTTTTCGTCTTTGGGGGAGTAAACTCTTGTCGATCTCCTGAAAATCTTCTATATGTTTTAATGGTCTTGTTTTCAAAATCAATGTCAGACCAGCATACTGCCATACCTTCTCCAACTCTAAATCCAGTCTTAAATAAAAAGTATAATAGATAAGCCATCACCGATTCTCGATAATTAAATTTTGACCGTAGATGAGATAACAAACTTTTATAGTCAGAAATACTATGGAGATATTTATCATCAATATCTTTACCAGACAGACCAAATATTTTTACACCCTCAGTAAAATCATTCAAAACTAGACCATTTCTCTTGCTAAAATTGACTACTGTTCGAATATCAGCATTTAATCGACTTACATGATCTTTAGTTACTTGTTCACCATATTCATTCAATTTAGACTGATATTCTTTATGACTAATTTGAACTGCAGGTATGTCTAAAAAGATTTTCTCCATCATCTTTCCTCTATAAGAATAGCCTTCTTTTGTCGATTTTGCCTTTTCTGATGGAAGAATCACTAAATCATACCAATCCTGCCACAACTCATACAGTGTAGCCTTACTATCAAACCTCGCTGTATAATTTGATTGATATAATTTCCTCTCTTTTTCCTGAGCTTCATTCATTGCTTCTCGTTTAGTTCTAAAACCCGAATTTGTCGCAATAACATTACCTTGCTTATCAAAGATACGGTAATCCCAAAGTTTGTTTTTTCCACGCTGTCTGTAACTTGCCACACTAACTCCTTTCTGAATGGCAGTCATCACCATTCTATTATAACATTAATAATATTTTTTGATAATTTTTATCAAAATATTCCCTTGTTTTTCTTGCTAAAAATCTATAAGGTGATCCCTTACTTTTCGGATATAAGACAAATCCTTCTTTATTTTGCTCAATATCTAATTCATTTTTTATTGTTGGATTCAATAAAATATCATTGACCAATTTTGTTTTACTAATAGACAATAATTCCTCAACCTTATCAATAGTCCACCATTGACCAATTTCTTCTTTCTGTATTAAATCTAGATACTCGGAACGACTGATCAAAACCATATTGGAAGGAATTGGAACTTCAATATTAAATACTTGTTTCGACTCTTTCATTTACTACTCCTTAAACAACAGCAAAAAAAAACAAGCCATTTCTGGCTTGAATTTATTTTCTTAATACGCACTTTTTTGATATTCATCCCATAAAGCTTGAAGATCATCTGCATTTTCTAAAACATACTGCCTTACAATCTTCATATCTTTTGATTTCAATCTACCATCTCGAAGCTCTCCAGTCAAAAACATTGAACCTACTTCCTCACCATGGATATAGATATGAATATGTGCCTTCTGACCTTTATGATTATGCTCATTCGGACGAATCTCAATACCATACTTCAAAAAAGAATACTTAGGCATGTAACAACCCCACGTAGTCCTTCCACGTTTCAAGGTAGTTATCACGATTCAATTCAATTTGTTTTTGAGCAAACCGAATATCATAATCAGCCAAGTCCAAGTCCTCTAAGACTTCACCTGTAAGAATATTAAAAGTTCCAATCAATTCTTCATCATCATACATACGTAAGATAGGGTTATTAGGATTTTTAAAAATATCTTCTTTTGTGACTTCTAGATTTGTAACACCAAATTCTTTAATCATGATTCTTTCTCCTTTCACTTTCTTTTATTATATCACATTTTCAATTATTTTATAATTGTTCTAACAACTTCTCTATATCAGGAAAATAAGTATAAGCTACTCCTCTACTGAAATCAAAAGAGTAGCCTTCCTCAATTGATACAGATACACTAGCATAATTTCTTCTTGGTAATTTTTTATTAGCATGACTCCCTTCATAATCATAAATAACTTTAACAAACTTCGCATTTTTTATAACTTCAACTATCATAGTTTCAATACCATGATCAGTTACAGAGTCAGCAATAAACTCTATAGATTCTTGATTTTCACCTAACCTACTAGCTAACTTCACAGCATAGATTTTTAATAATTCTACTTGATCCATTTTAACTCCTTAAACCAACAAAAAAACAAGGCAAGCTTTACCCTGCCTTGGCTAATTTTGTGCTACTTTACTTTTCTTTTTCCCAAAAATGTTGCAATCAAACCAACAAATCCCCAAATAGTTGCAAAAATTGTGCTAGCTGTTCCAGTATTTGGAAGAACTTTTAGTTCCCCTTCCTTATCTTTCAAAGCGATTGTTCCATCTTTTTGTTTGACTGCTCCCACTTCATAAGGCTCTTTTTCTACATAACTGCCTTCACTTTCTTCTACAACTACTTTGCCTTTATTAGTGCCTACAATCTTATATCCTGTATTTGTTTCGATAGGTTTTTCCTTAATTTCTTCTTTAGTCACATTCAAGGGTTTAGGTTCTTCTTTTTCTTTTACTCCAACATTATCCTCTGCCTTTTGTTTTTGTTCCTTCACTTCTGGAGTATCTTCTTTATTTGGTTTCGTATTTTCTTCTCCCTCTTTTGATTTATCCGAAGTTGAATCAGAAGATTTTTGATCTCCTTGTTTATCATCACCCACATTTTCAACAGGCTTTTCTTCTTTAGATTTATTGGTAGAAGGACTTGTTGGCTCCACAACTACTCCTGTATGATCGTGTTCCTGATTCTTATTAGTATCTTTTCCAAGTTCTTCAGATGGTTTATCTTCTTTTGGTTGTTCTGTTGGCATTATCTGCTCTACAACTACTCCTGTACTATCCTTGTCCTCTTTTTTCTCCACACTTCCACCCAAATCCAGATTTTCATTTACTGTTGGCGCTGTAGACTCCTTAGGAGCTTCTGCAGGTTTTTCTGAAACTACTAAACCTGAATTATCATTTGGAGTTGAACTATTTCCACCCAAATTAATTTCATCTGCTAAAATTCCATTTGCGACTGAACTCAATACAGCCACTGACAACAATGTTACAAATTTTTTATTCATATTTTTCCTCTTTTCTTATTTACCAATTACATATAAAAAGTTTTTTGCTTGGTCAGCAGTAAAGACACGATAATCAGTAATTCCTGTTCCTTGCATCGGTTGAATCACATTACATTCAGAAATCAATATCGAACCATCATCTTTAATATCCTCGACAAAGGCAACATGACCATAGGTTGCATGACTACCTGCTTGTCCTCCTTGAAACGAAACAGCAGAATGTTTAGTCGGTGTATTTGTCACCTCATATCCATCCTTGTGTGCCCAATCCTGACCATTTCCCATATACGGATCAAAGTTTATTCCAAATTCTTTTGCACGATTGAAAACATACCAAGTACATTGACCATAAGGATAAAATTGAGTGATGTAGCCAGCTTGATTTATTTCCTTATCAATCGAAAATCCACTAGGTAATTCAGTCGAAACCTGACCAAATGGAACATCTACGCTACCTGCTATTGCACTGCTACTTGATGAGCCATCTGATTCAATCGTACCTTTAAAGACTTCATACCACTTCTTACTGTCCTTTTCCAGCTTCTCTAGTTTTGTTTGACCGTCTGATAACAATACACCTTCATAATGTTCAGACCAATACTTGGCACTTTCAAAAGGATCAGTTGCCTTTTGCATATAATCTTTGACTTTTTTATAGCTATGATTTAATTCATAACTCATTAGTTCTAGCTCTACTGTACTATCCAAAGTACGAGAACTTGCATTTCTCCATCTATCACCATTGATAGTATTATCCCAACCTGACCATTGGAAATATCCAGCAACTCCACCTGAAGGATTCGTTAGTTTAGGATCAAATCCACTTTCTCTTTCAGCATTTGCAAGAGATCCACTAGCTCCCTCTAAAGTAAATTTCTCTTTAGATAGTTGCCAGTTAAGAATCTTAATGACATCTTCTGCACGTTCCACCGAGATATTCGCTTTTTGAGCTACTTCTTGTGCTGTTAAACGTGTTCTCTTTCCAGTCGTACTATCAGATGAACTACCTGAAGACACACCTACAAATCCAATCATCAGAATCAAGATTAGAAATAAGGGTAGAATTGTCGCAATTATAGAACCAAAAATCTTTGCGTATTTTTTAGCTATCACTTCCTACCCCTCTTTCTTTCAATATTTACATTTGGAAGTTCTACTTTTTTATCTCTTCCCTTTTTCTTTAAACTACTAATCTTACCTCCTTTCATTTTTTTACTTTTCGGAGAATTAATCTTTGATTTTTGAGGTGAAACTTTATTCAAAGGATTCACTTGATTCATTCTCTTGTCTACCTTGGCTTGAAATTCTGCTTTCTTTCTGGCCAAACGTTTTTCTCTCAAACGTTTCACCTCATTACGAGAACTATTTTTCATTTTCTCATGATAATCTGCCTTTGTTCCAAAAGATTCTCTTTTTGAATTTAAGTCTATAAACTTATTCGATTCTTGATTTCTAAACGCATTTGTACGAACTTCATAAAGGAAAGACATCGCTCTATTTCCTTTTTCTTTCAGAGCATTAACCGTACCTGTTGTTCTATGTTTGACAGTCGCATAACCATCTCTAACTCTACTATAAGTTTCATTTTCGTTAGTACCAGATACCTGTTCTTTAGCCAATTCTTGTTTTTTATCCAGGTTATTAGTTGGCGAGCGTAAATTTTTAAGACGAGCTTGTAGACATTCTTTCCCCATCTTCAAACCACCTTTTGCCAACTGACCACTAACTACTAAACCGTCTTTACCTGTCCTATACAATTTCTCTCGAATCGTTTTAGTTCCTTTATTCAGATTAAATCCATTTATTCGACTAACAGGCAAACGCCCAATTCGTGAGAACATAGATAAAATCATTGCTCTATTCTTAATCATTAAAACTAACAATATCGCTTTCACAAATATCACAACTAATACATTCTCACCAACTGCATAGCCAATGAAGTCTGTTAAAGAATTATAGAAGAATACAAACAATGTTGTAGCTAATAATGTTACAGATGATAAAATCAACATAGATATAGCTTTTTTATTAAATCCATGAATCAAATGTTCCATCTTTGGAAATAGACTGATCAATAAAATAAATGGCAATATCAAAATTAAAAAGATATAAACCATTAAAAAGAAAAATCGTGATAATCCTAAAACAAGATAAACACTACCAACTACAATTACATCAACCAGTGAAGCAAAAGCATAGCTAAATTTTGCTCCCCACTCATTTTTCAACATCTTATTTTCAGGATCTTTGTCTTTGGCAATATCCTTGATTTTTTTCCCACCGACAAGATGATCTCCATCACCCTGCTTATATCCAGCTAAATCTTCAAATTCCTTATCAGATAGTTGAAATGAGCCATCTTCCTTTACTGGAGAGTTCATATACTTATAAGCCTTGATAATAGTATCATTAAAATAAGCATCAATCTCATTGGAACTTTCTGGAGTCAGAGTTTTTGTTATCTCACCATTAAGCGTAATTGTTGTTGTTCTAAATCCATCATATAAGTGAGCCAATAAATATTTATTTTGACCGTCCACATTGAATCTTATAAAATATAAACCAATAAGAGTATAGATCAGTACCATTTTAATAAATGACTTCATCACACTACCCTTACCAGTCGCAAACAAATACAATAGATAAACTGCCATACTAGCACCAACAACATAAACAACTTCTTTACTGAATAGAGAAGAAAATACTTTACTAGAATTGTCTATCGTATTATTCAATAAAGAAGTTATATCACTCATTCCATCAACTGCACCATAAATACCAGCAATAATCCAAAAGATAAATTTTGATACCCAAAATACAGCTTGCACAATCGAATTGAAGAAATAATTCATATTTGAATCAAATCCAAAAAATTTCTTATCAAAATAAACCTTACTAGTCAAATCAGACATTTGGGACTTATAATTTTCAAAAGTCAATTTACTTGATTCTTCTTTTTTCTTTAAGGCTTCTTGTGTTTCTTTTGCCTTTTTGGCATTATCCAGTATTTTTTTTGCATTTTCAGCAGGATCGGTTAATTTTGGAGTATTTGTATTTTTATCAAACTCAATAATATTAAAATTATTATTCGGTAAAATTGGCTCAGTAGCACTAGCTACAAAAGGAAAGAAAAATATAGACAAAATAAATCCTAATAAAATATTCCTTCTCATTTTTCCCCCTTACTGTACTGATACCAAACTAGATTCAACTGTTTCAAATAATGGTAAAAACTCAGGGAAAATTGTACCATCTACTGTAATACGTTCTTTTCGTCCGAAAGTATCGTAATAGATACATTGACCCATTGTTTGATTTTCTAACCACGCTCTTGATAATTCATCATTTTCAACTCGTAAATGTTCCAGTATTGCTTCTGTTTCTGTATGTTCAGGAAAAGCAAAGACTGTACCAAATCCAGTTGTATCATCACTTGTTTTCAAGTCTTTTACGGATTGAGTTACCAATACTAAGAAATTGTTAAAGGATCGTCCTGTACGTTTGATACGGTTAACTACTTGTCGTCCAGCAGGAGTTGACATAATCTGCCATGCTTCATCAAGGAATAACATTGTTTCCTTATCTTTCTCACGTTCACCAAAAATCGCACAGAAATAAGTTAAAGCATACATAACGGTCAAACTTCTCAACTGAGTTTCAGTCATTTCATCTTTATTTGTACCTTTAGGCATATCAAGACCTGTAATTTCAACAATAATTACTTTATCATCTGTTTTCAAAACTTCTTGACTACCATCAGAAAAGCACAAAGATAGCAGTGAATTCTTTGAAATTCTCTTCAGGAAATAGCCAGCAGTAGCAACTTCTTCTTTTTCATTGCTTTCCAATTCTGCAAATACCTGCAACATACCAACCTTTTCACCAGCATTTCTACGCTCAAATACCTTATCAATCGCATCTAACAGATAGGGTTGAATCTTGATATAAGAATCTTTATCCAACACAGAAGCTACAAGTACTGTTGCTAATTCTGTCAACTCTCCTTCATCTTCTAAAAATGAGAATGGATCAAGAACCCCTCTATTTTCCTCTTTTCGCATATCCAAAGTGATAAAACGAATAGAGCGTATAAATTTTTGAAGTGGTTTATAGGTGCCAGCCTTTTCTAACTTAGCTAAAACTGATAAAAACTGTTTCTTCATTTCAGCTTTAGGATCGACATATAATACTCTGGCTTTAAATAGAGCATGAAAAACAAATAATAACTTTGTCAGGAAAGATTTTCCATTCCCAGTCGCACCAGTAATAGCTGTATGAGGATTGCTTGTTTCCTTTCCATGAATACCAATTTTATTCGCTTGTAGTAAGTTCGTAAACACAATATTGGTACTTGAATCCAAAGCACGTTTAAAATCTCCAAACCATGAAGCAATTTCTTTATCAATTCGAGCAATAGGAAAGCCAATATCTGTACCTACTTTTTTCTTTGTAAAGAAAAGATTCTCACATAATCCACGCAGACTTGAATATTGTAAATAACTTTCTCTTTTATTATCAATCAACTCTGTCAAACGACACTTATAGAATAAGTAGACTTGATCTGCAACAGCCTTGACAATTTCAACTTCCATATCTTTCAATCTTGAAGCTAATACATCATACTTCACATTCAATTCTTCAATACTATCACCAGTAATCTGTAACAAGTGAAGATACGTTACCATCAATTCCTTATTATCATGCTTCTCTTGAAAATCTTCTAACAACTCATGACTTTCCAAAACTTCAATCTTTTGAACATCATCATTCTCAGCAGTTTCATTTACTGTATTCCCAAGATTTTTGCGTTTATTTCTTGCTTTTGTACTTAAAGAATAGATTCCACTTCTTGTTGAAAAACGAACTTTCAACACACTATTGACAGGAAAACCAATATTCTTAATTTCCTCTAGTAAATGTAAATAGGAAACGTTTTTGGGATAAGCATATACAGGAATTGTTGCAACATAACTTTCTTCTTCACCATTGATCAACTTCAAAGCATTTCCAGCACCAACTTCAATAATTGTTTCGTCCACATTCTCAATCGAATTTTCAAGCGCAACAATTTCACTTTCCTTATCATAGTATTGACCATTCAAAAAATGAATTCGATTCAATAGCTCTAAATCAGTTTTTTCAACTTCCTTAATAGTTAAAGTATGTAACTTTGTTTGAATCAATTCTTTCTGTTTTTCCCAATCTTTCCACCATTCAACTTTCGGCAACTCTTCAAAGCCAATCATTTTCATAATTGTTTTTCGGAAAGTCATAATTGTCTGCTTAATCGTCACCTTAAAATCAGACGACACATTGACCGACTTTAAAGGTACAACTAAATAATCTCTTGATTCTGTTAAATATGTAACTTCTTCCTCTAGCCTTTCTTCTAATTTTGAAATCACATAATTTCCTAATGGACTTGTACCAACATCTTGCTCAATATCCTGAGATAGTAAAGCGATCTTCTTTGCTAAATCTAAATCAAAGTTAATAGTATGAATCGCAAGATCATTGTATTCAGCAATACTAGACAAATTATTGAATACCAGGTCTTTGCTATCCTCTTTCTCACCATCTTCAATCGTATTGATGACTTGTGGCTCTACTTCAAATACAGCCAGCACACTTCCATCTTTTAAGAGAATCAAGCTATCATCTATCGCCCAAATGTTATTCGTTAATTCCACGATAAATTCTTCTCACTTTCTCATATTTTTTTCCTTTACAAAGATACATTGTTGTCCGTTCTCTATCATACTCAACCCAAAACTTGAAATAGTCTACTAGAAATCGAAACAATGTTTTTCCATCAATCTTATTCTCAGATAATATGTTTCCACACCACCAACCAGCAAACAATGAAGTTACAAAACGAAAACCCCAATCCAATAAGGGTACATACCCTAGTAAGAACCATACTAAAACAAAACTTACTAGAGTATAGACTATAGTCGACATTTTTATCGCAAATGGTAAACTGAAATCCTCATTTATTTTATGTACCCAAATAGGTTGTTTAAAAGCAGTAGTATAAACATAGAGTTTTTTATCTTCCCTCCTCATAACATTTTCCTACTTGAATAATTCAAGGGCTTTAGACCAAATAGGCTTCGTAGCATTTAATACTGTCTCAGGATTTTCAAAAAAGAAAAGAATGAATCCTGCAACCAAAACAATCACAACAAGTTTTCCTAACTGCTGCTCCTTCCATGCTTTAAGAGCCTTCATACCAGCAAAAAATGCGACTGCTGGAACACCAAGTTTTGATACTAAAAATTGAAACAATGCCATTTATTCTATTCTCCTTTTTCTTCCTTTTTATTAAAATCAGATGGAATTATGTGTTCCATCTTTTCTACAAAATAACTATCTTTATCTTGTCGTAACTCAAAACTAAAATTTTCGCTATGAGTTGTCCCAGCAACATCAAGAGTGATTTGAGCATAAGCAAGTATTTTCCCATCTTTTTCCTTGAAATAGGTATAATCCAAACTCTTGAATGTTGCTCCACCAATAGACTTAATTCCACTAGAAATCAAATCTAAGTTTGCTTGACTAGTCGTATAATTTTTAAAGAACAATTCCATGAAAGATACCAACTTTTTACGTTTTCCTTCTTCCATTTCATCATTCGCAACTAGAGATACATGATTCTCTTTTTCTACCCCATCAGCTTTAAAATCACTTACAGGAGAAAACCAAGACAATCCAGATACATAATACTTACCATTTTTTTCACCGTAAGGAATCGAAAATTCAATCCCTACTCGCTGGCTTTTATCTCCATTTTTTGTATCATAGATCACACGGTAAACAGCAATTCCATCTTTAGCACTTAACATTCGAGCACTAACAAGATTCATTTCCTGTTTTGTCTGACCTTGATTTTTTACATCAGGAACACTTCCATAATAGTCATTCAGTTTGGAGATATTTTCATCAGATGATCCAGCTTGTGAATCATAAGTAAAATATCTACTCACATAGCCATCTAAAAACTGTTCCAAAGTTCGATCTGTTTCTTTTCTTGCTTCGACAACAGGAGATTCAGAAAGTCTTGCTTTCATTTTTGCAGTAGTCGATAAAGAAACAAACATAGAAAAAGCTCCGAATAAGACAAAAAAAGATAAGCCAGCTAAAAAAATCAAATTCGATTTTTTCTGGCTTATTTTTTTAATCTTTAACTGTTTGTCTTTTCGTGGCTTCTTTAAAAACATATTCCTCATTAAAAAGAAACCTTTCTATAAAATCCATTAGGAGTATTCAAAACTTCTCCTTGGTTAATAAATCCTTGAAATACTGTCACCCAATTCCCACACTTAAAAAAATAATCAATAACCGATTTATAATCTAACTCTTTCGTCAATTCAAAAATTGTATCAACTTCATCTTTAGAACAAAATCTATAATAAGTCGTTGCAATTTTTGTCACAGGAATATAACGCTGTAATTGAAATTTGACAATGTATTCATCACCATCATATAATTCCAACACTGCTTTCTTCAGCAAGTAAACCTCATCTAAAGACATAATCTTATCTACTTCCCAATCAGAAATCCCACAAATAAAAAAATTATCTTTTTCAATTCCTCTATCTTTCATTCTTTCTAGGATTTGATCTCGACTGTACTTCATAATATCCAATTCACAAAGAAATTCAAAATTACCTTCGTTCAGAACCCTTATATTCGCTATCATCTTGATACAAAGTAACCTTTATCTACAAAACTACCACCTTCTTCTAAGCGAACATCACGACCCAATTTTTCATGGTCTAAATATTGAAGCAATTTTTCCTTAGATAGTTCTACACCAAGTTCCTCAACAAGATATTCACCTAACTCTCTATCCGTATCTACATCAGGATATAAAAAACAATCATCAAAATCTACACTTGCCAAGTATGATGGATCAGAACTTTCTGATTCTATAAATGATAAAACCAAATCTTCATCTACATCTTCCACATTTTCAGCAATGCTATTCGCTGAATCCAAAGTTAAGCCTTCACAATTCAAAGTAGGAAAACCTTCAATCGAATCAATAATAACCTCAATTTCTTGACCTTCATAGCCAAAGCGTTCAGCTACTTCTTCACTAGAGCATGGAAGCAAAACTCGTCTTGCGATTCCTTTATAAATAACTAAAGCCATTAAATCCATTTTTATTTCCCTCCTTTACTTTCTACTGCAACAAAAACCAACTATCGCCCTCATGACCTAAATAGGTATATGATTCACTCAAACGATTGATGATTTCTTCTTTATGTTCTTCTACATAAGCAAATAATCGCTCTTCATTAACTAACTGCTCATATTCTTCATGGTTTATAATTTTAGCAAAATCAATCAATGATTCCTTCGTATCAACTTCTGTAAATGAATTGATTGCTACATTATCAGGATTACAACCTTCAAATTCTTTAAACTCCACACCATCAAAACATTCATCTAACTTAGCAATAACTTTCTCAGGTAAATCCAATAAGGTTTTCCCATGCACATAGTTTTTACATACATCAGAAAAATTATCGTAAACTACTTTAACACTCATTTAACTCTCCTTCCAAAAAATAAAAAGGAAGCCATAATTGACCTCCTTCACAATTTTCATTAAATTGAAGCTGAACGCTCAAAACTACAACCAATCGCAAATGCTCGATTTGTAACTTTATTAAGTTCCTTATTCATCGCATAATAACTAGACAGGTCTTTCTTGATACATTCAATAACTTGATACGGTAGTTGCAATTCTTCTTCATTTTTAAGAAGTGCACTCAATTCACCAGCCATAGTCCATGCTTGCTTAAATTCTTGATCCTTTAGTTTTTTTGCAAGTTCATTCGACAAATCAATAATTTGTTTATCTTTTCCAGCTAAAGCCATTTTTTATACCTCTTTCTTTTCATTTTTATCTTTTACATTTTCTAATTAGACAGGCTGGAGAACGTTTCTTAACTTTCATATTCACATCCACCCCTCTAAATGAAATCGTTCAATCAATTTTAAACACTCCATTTCCATTTCTTCTTTACTCCTTCTTAACAATCCAAACCAAAGTAACTTTCTCTTAACTTCTACTTGTCCTGCTAAATATGATTCATAATCTGTAATCAATCGTTTCAATTTAACCCAATCACTTCGCTTCTTTGTCAGATTATAGGTTTGAGATTGAAACTCAATATAGGCTTGATAATCTCTTGCTAGCTTACTATCTGTCAAACCATCATAAAAATTTCTTGCAGGAATCAAATATACAATTTTTTCAATGTCTTTATATTCAATCATTCTGTCCTCCCTAACTGATTTTGAAGAAACTCTAATTCTTTTCGCTGCCTAGGTGTCAGTTCTCCTGAATCCATTATCTTTTTCATATTCTCTTGCATGAACAATCGATCAATTTCAGACACAAATAATAATGAATTAGAAACCCTTTCTACCAACCATCTAATCGTCCTTTCCACTGAATAAGGTTCAGGGCTAACTGTTAGTCTGACTGCTTCATGATTTCCGAAAAGTTGTTGCCACTTGCTATCATACTTTCTAAAACCATGTTCATCAGTACCATCATAGATTTGTATCGCTCCTTGAAAAATTGACCTCGTTAATTCTGCAATCTCACTACCAGCTAAGACTTCTGAAACAAATGCCCTAGCTTTTCCTTGCGAAAAACGAACTTCGAAGCGATTCCATATCCTAAACAGTCTGACACTAGCTGATACGCTAATTCCTTCTTTCTTTGCTATCTCGTATCTCTTTTCATAAAAGTTAAAATACATTTCAGATTGACGACTACCAAGATAGATTGATAAGCCTTGCCTATTTTCTGATTCAAATGGATTTTCAAAATCAAATCCTCCACCACCGACAAATGAAAAGCTCTTCAAATAAGGGGATACAATCTCTTGTTGATAGTATCTAGTCACTAGTGTTGACAAATCAAAATTCTCCTTCGTATCCTCCATTGCCATTTCATCAACTGCAATATCTATTCGAGTTACACTAAAATCACCTCCATAACACTTCTGAAACCTTTTTATAAAGTCAGTCCACGTTAGGTTACTATTTTCAAGATACATTTCTAATTGACGACAGCCTTGACCACTTAATTGAACCGTAATCCTATTTTTATCCTCTCCATTTTCACTAAAGCAGGAATTAAAGCCGAAAAACCAAATATCACCATAACGATACAACAGTTCATATTTCATAAATGAAGTTGTTTCAGGTCGAAGCATAACATCCAATCCGAAAAATTCTTTTGCCACAAAGTATACATCTGTTTCATTGTGAAGCGTAAATCTGAAATAGTCGATCATGTATCTTGTTAGATTAGTGTCACCGTTTTTTAAACTGAACTGATTTTTTATTTCTATGAAATCTTCCTTTTTCAATGTTCTATACCCATTTTCATAGGCTTTTAGGGTAGAAACAGGGATACCAGTCTTTAATGACAACTCTTTTCTTGTCATATTTCGTTCTTTTCTAAATTTTTTTAAGTTTTTTCCTTCCATTTCTCCTTCAAAACTCCATTTTTTACCAAAAGGGACACAAAAAATCACTAAAGGGACACACCTTTATCCCTTATCGCCGTAAGCGTAAAGTGCATTTTGTAACTTTTGTTACCCACCTATTAGAATAGGTGGGTTAATTAGTATAGTCCAGCCCTCTAGTGAGCGCTAGTGAGCGCAGACGCTCGTTGCTTCGCTTCCTCGCTTCTGCTACTAGCTACTAGAGAGCTGGACTACACCAACTACCTATAAACTAAGAAAAGGGGGAACTCCCCTCTTCTCATAGTTCGTATTCATCAAATGGAAAATCTTCTAAAATATCAGACCATTTTTGAGTTCTTGACTTTTTCAGCTCAAACAAATCTCTAACCAAAAGAACCAGAGCCTGATTCATTACAATTATTCCATCTTCCCTTATAATCGTAATTTTTCCTAATTCTTCTAACTTCTTCAGTAAATTTTGAACTGATGAGAAACTAACTCCAATATCCATAGATACATCACTTGCTTTAGCAAGATCATTTTCATCTTTCTTTATTTCTTTTTTACTAGCCATCAAGTCTTGCACCATTTCAGAACTAGCTTTTTTAACTTGTCCTTTTTGCAATTCTTCTTTAGCTTGCATTTCTTCCTGTAATACTTGTTTTTCTTCTTCAGACAATCCAGCTCTAGGATTCTCTAAAGGATTGAAGGGATTTTCTCTTCTGTCTATCTTTTCATATTCATCATAAAAAGATAATTTTCTTTCAAGTAGGGGTGAATAAAATTCCCTCGCTACTTCTCCATAAACACAAGCATAACCACGACCATAAACACGCTCACCAGCAAGATATTTAACATACTTAAATTCTTTGTTCCTATTGACTTCCCCAAAGGCTAGGTCATAACCTACCTCGTCCAATCGACCAACAGAAATACGGAAGTTAATATTCGCTTGTAGTTTAGAGCCTAAGTCTTCTCTCGAAGGTTTCTGCATAGCTATTACTCCAAAACAACCAGCTTGCCTTCCTAAAAGTAGGAATTGCCCCATAGCATTTTCTAAACGCTGTCTTGTTTGAAAATCAAGCATAGCACACAAGGCATTATATTCATCACAAACTAAGAAATAAGGCTCTAAACCATACTCATAAAACTTCTTCAAGTCCTTATCGCCATTTTCTTCACGTTTTTTACGCATATAGGCATAACGTGAAAACATAATCTCTACTGCTCTTTCAATCATAGAAACAATATCTTCCACTTGATAAGAGATTCGACCTTCAAAGGCCTTTTGTTCTGCCATTGTAACAAAATCAGCTTGTTTTGGATCACAAATATCCACTACACCTACTTTTGACATAGCAAGAATCAACGTTCTTAAAAGTACAGTTTTACCACCACCAGTACCACCACAGACTAACATATGAGGATCATCAACAGGATTCCAATAGAGATTCTTCATCAGTTGAATACCTTTATCAGAATAGTTAACATCAGTCACTTTGATTCGATTCAAGAAAGCAGAATATGCTAGTTTATAAGTTTTAAACTTAATATCGTCCTGAACTTCCATAAAGTCCATAAAGAAAGTTGTTTCTAACTCACTACCAATCTTCTTAAATTTCTCTTGAAATTTATTCCCAGCCATCTTAAAAGCAACATCAAGATCATACCGATTCTGTTTCAAATAGACAGCAGGAAAGACAATCTTATCAATAGTACCTGATTCACGCTTCACTTTCTTTGTATAGGTATAGCCATTCTCTTTCAAAAAGAATGCTAATTTTGAAAGTCTTTCTAATTTTTGGAAAAGAAAGAATCTTTCTTGTGAAAACCATGTAAAATAAATACTCAAAACAATAAATACTACAAACATAATTACAAGAATAACAATAGCTTGTATATCCAAAGCCTTGATTTTTTCAAAATTTAAATAACCATAATAAATAAGCGCAGGACTAAACAATAAAAAGAAAAAAGAAAAGATAAAGTATCTAAGATTCACCATATAAGGCTTAATCTTAATTCCTCTATATGCAGGAAATAAACCCATATCTTTTCTCCTTTAGCAATTATCCTTTATGTTCTTGTTTCTGTTCTTGCTTTTGATCCTGTTTAGGTTTGGTAGCAGCTTTTTTTAGCTTATCAACTACAAATACGAATCGGTGCTTATTAGGTTCAACTTGATTTCGATCAGCCTTACGCATACCATGATATGCAATCAACAACGTATCAAAATCAATAGTTTCTTGATATCCAAGATTCAAAGCATCAATTTCTTCTTCTGATTGTTCAGTTACTTTCAAGAATACAGTGTCTTCTTGTCCTTCTGAATATACTAAAACTTCAACACCATCATAATCACCTTCTCCTGTTTCGAGATCAATATTTACAAACTGTGCCCCTTCATTCTTAATAAATTTACAATTCCCCAAAACTTCCTTTGGATTTAACAACAAATCATTCAAAATACGATATTTTTTTGAAAAAATTTCTACACGATTTCCAAGTTCTAGTCCGTTTTTAGCCATTATTTATTACCTCCTACACGTTTAAGTACTTTAGCCAATACATTTGTTGAAGCAGAGAAATTCGGTCCTTCAACATAATCTTCTAGGAAAATTGGATCAATAGGTTCAACTTCCTCATTTACTTGATATGTAGACATATCTTTTGGAGTAATAATTGAGAACATACCGTGCTTCCCATTCATCACAATATGTCGTGTACCCTCAAAAGGTTTACCTTCAATAATAGTTGGTGCTTTTTCAGAGCGTACATAGTTAGCCTTCCCAATCGCTTCAGGATTGAATTTAAAGTTTTCAATTTTCATTTCTTATTTTCCTTTTCTAATTACATTTTTAAACAAAACAAAAAGGACGATAATCCTGTTCTATTATCGCCCAACAACACAATATTCACTAGTATTTTTTACGTTTAAGACCAGCTAGACCAAGAACAGATAAAATAGCAGTACCTATCAATCCAAGAGAACTTGCATCAGTACCTGTATTTGGCAACTCTTTAAATTCTACAGATTGTTCTTGTTTAACAGATTCAACTGGCTTGGAGGGTTCAACTGTTTTAGACGGCTCAGTCGGTTTAACTGGATTAGGTAGTTTAGGTAATTCAGGAGAATTAGGAACTTCAGGAGTATGAGTCACTACTTTAGCTTCCATCTCTTGACCATTGACAATATTGACAAATGTATTTTCAACTTTCCCACTTGCGATACGCTCAACTTCGATATAGAAATCAGCATCGAACGTACCTTGTACTCCTAGAGAGTTTAGGAACTCTTTATCAATAGTGTAAGCCCACTTACCGTCTTGTTCATTCCATGTTACTTTAACAATCTTCTTGATAAAGTCAGAGTTTGTACTTTGATCAAATTCAAATTTAAAAGCATAAGCAGAACCTTTCACGATCTGATCTCCTGCCTTAACCACTTTACCGTCAGCCAAGACGACATCATAAGGAAGAACTAAGTCTTTTTCAGCAAGGTATTCTGTACCACGAATGATACCTGACCAATTGCCAGTATAACGATCATGTCTAACATCTAACTTATCAATGCCATCATACTGATAAAGAGTGTCATGTTTTACTGGAACAGTTACACCGTCCAAAAGATAGCGTAAATATTCCCCAATTTGAATTTCTTGACCGTCCCGAACTTTAGAATTATCTTTGTGATCCAAAGCATGTTTTTCAGGTTTCAAGTTAGGAACTTGAACCGTTACTAAGTTAGAAACATAGCCATTTCCAAAGTCAATTTGGTTGAAATCGTTCTTCACAATTTGACCTTTTTCTACCAACAAATGAGCAGGAAGATCAATCGTGATATTCTTAGCTTGTTTAACGTAGTTTTGATAAAATGAAGCCGAGTCTTTCGCTACAAACATATAGAACTCACCTTTTGGATTCAAGCCTGCCTCTTTCAAAATGTTTTGAATTTCCTGTGTACGTTCTTTTTCGGAAAGAACATGATACATATTAAAAAGATCCTTAACATCTTTACCAGTAGAATCCTTCATTGTGATTTTGTTATCATCTACCATGTAAGCACCATCTTGTACATCATCTACCATTGCCCAAGTCTTACCATGAGTTTTAGAATCAGCAGTAAATGTTGAATATGGTTTGTAATCCGTTGTCAAACTGAATTTCACATTTTTATCAAATGTATTTGCTCCATCAATATTGTTTCCAAAGTTATCAGTAATAGCCTTTACAGGTTTTGGAGTGGAAGGAGTTACACGTAAACGTCTATATTTAATTTTTACAGTTGGGGCATCAGGTTTATTTGGTAAATCTTTTGGTTTTCTCAAAACAAGCTTTATTTCTTTAGTATCCTTTTTCTTCCACTCAGGTTCAACTGGTGGCTTAGAAAGGATAGTTACAGGCACTGTTGAACTTGCCTTACCAAAGATACCAACAGCCCACCCATCTTGATAGAAAATATCTTCATCTTTCAAATTACTTCCTGCCGAACCAAGTTGTCTTTTAACTTCTGCTCGTTTGGATTCAATTTCATCTTCTCCACGAACGCCTACTCCATTGTGATAAGCAAAATTCAACTTAGAACCATATCCAACAGAAAGAAGCGAACCTAGAGGAATATCTGATTCATCCCCTACGTTAGCATATCCAAGATCACCTGCTTTTACTCCCAATTCATGGACATCATGAGTCCATGGGGTTTTATATTCGCCTTTATAATATTCCTTATTATCACGGTTTACTTTCTTAACTTCTGAACCATTTGGATTTAAAACAATTCCTTCTGAACCATCTTGATAGGTAAAGCGTAATTCTTGTCCATAATCAATATCATTAAAAGTAGCAGCGATAGCCATCCCAACTTCTTTTCCTGTCTTTTCATCAAAAAAGTCAATTTTTGTGTCAAATTGAACTAGATTCCCAAACAAGAAATTGATTGAACCACTACCATTGTCTTTTCTAATAAAGATCTTTGTAGCACTTAATGGCTTGCCATCCTTAACCCACTCAGCTTCCACACTATTGAAAGTAAATCGGGCAGAGATTTTCTGCCCCTCTTTGCTTTCAGCAACATTATGGAGCGTGAATGAATCACCTGTTTTTGGATTCACAATTTCAGCAAAAACATCATCATTTTTTGAGAGCAAGTCTGTACGACTTCCACTAATAGTTGTGTCTGAATGTAGTCCAATATAATCTTTAACAGCCGTTAAACCTTCTACTCCTTCAAATGAAGCAGTTAGATTGCTGTAATAGCCCACACTGCCACGTTTGCTTTCATCATAATTGCCATAAACTTTAATATGAGTATTTTCAGCCTTCAATCCTTTCTTAGTAAGTTCTTCTTTTTGATTGTTGTAAGCAGCCAGTTCCTTATTGTAGTTTTCTAGCTTCTTGTCATACTGCTCTTTTAGTTCCGTATTTTCCTTGTCAACATTCTTATTATAATCTTCTTGAGCTTTCAGGCTTTCTTTGTAGTCATCTTTTTTCTTTGCATTATCACGTTCGATACTCTCGTTTTCAGCTAAAACTGCTCGACGTTCAGCTTCGTTATTTCTTTTAGCTTTCTTATATTCATCCGTTTTCTGTTTGACTTCTGATTCATGTTTTGCATAATCAGCTTCAATTTCTTTTTGCTTACTTACGACTGTTTCGCTTGTTGCAACTCCTTCATCCTGAACATCATCAATTTCAACATTTACCCCAGCTTCTTTAGCTTCAGTCATAGCTTTATCAAGCGATTCATGAGAAATTGCAACTTCAAATTCTGCTTTCTTTTCTACAGCTACAGGGGTATTCACATTTACCTCATCAGCAGTTACAGTTGAAGAGAAAGCCATTCCCAACATTGCAAGTGCAAGGATAACTCCACATGCACCACCAGATTTCATCTTACGAATAGAACCGTAAGACTTAAATTCTTGATTTTTCAACATTTATTATTAATTCTCCTTTTATTGATATTTTTATTTTTTAATCTCGTCACTTTCAAGAAGGGGAACGAGATCGCTTAGCTACTACAATCATTTTTTCTCCTTTTCTACAAATAAAAAAGCCAGTTACCCAACTGACTTTAAAAATAATAATTCATTTTTGTATGCTATCTTTTGAAATATCTATTCATTGATTGTTAAAAACTATATAATCTTGCACATAAATTTTGAAGAACTCTTTATCACCTCATTTCCTATTGTTAATTCACATAAAAGAATACAACTATATTCTCTTGTGAAAACTAACAATAAAGCTTATTGTTAATTTTCTAATCAGTAAAGATTTTTCTCTAATGTCTTTACTGATTCCTGATTATTTATATGCTCATATCTTCGCATATTTTCAGCTTCTAAGCCTACTACCTTCGCCAAAGTCACGAATTTAAGAATAACTCAATATCCCCTCTTTCTTACCTAAAGGCATTAGCAAAAGTTAATCACTCAACTTTCACATACCGACCATACGACATATAGACTTCACTATCTCTCTCTAGCTACTTTCTACGAAGTATCATTGACTATCCCCAGCCGTCAGTTCCCTTTACTTATCTACTAAGGTGAAAGGACGAAATACCCAACGTGATCTTAATAAAAGATTAGTAGATATAAAAACTAGAACTACTAACAGCCTTGACTTTTAACCATAAATCACTTATAATAAAGTTGCAACATCAATTATTCGTGTTTGGTCAGTGTAAATCATTGCCTGACACGTTTTTTTATTAAATTTTCAAAGTTCAATCACCATAGAAAATGTAATCATCTGATTACATCGACTATTATATAATCAAATGATTACTTTGTCAAGACTTTTGTAAAATAATTTTATTATTTCTTATTACGGTACTTATTATGGAATTTAAAGATAGATTAAAAGCAGTTCGACTGAACAATAAACTCACTCAAAAAGAGGTTGCAAACCACTTCCAAACTTCACCCCAAAGTTATGCCCAGTGGGAGAAAGGGCTAAGAAAACCATCAGCAGAAAATCTTCAGAAACTTGCAGATTTTTTCAACGTTTCAACTGACTACCTTTTAGGGAAAAATGATTTTCCTGAACCTGATTCGGATATTGATTTAGATACTGCTATTGATAATTCAGTCGCTTTCGATGGTACGCCTATCACAGATGACGACCGAGAAATCATCAAAAATTATCTGAAAGATTACTTCGCAAATAAAAAATAAGTATGAATCTAAATAAAGTTATAAAAGAGATTGAGCAATTAAACTGCCAAGTTGTCATTCTTGACAACTTATCCTGTAAGGGGAGATATGTACTTGCAAATAACAAACACTTTATTTTCCTTAGTTCCGATACAACAGATATTGAAAAAATAAATATACTTCTTCACGAAAAACACCATCTCATTAATGATGATTGTAACAACTCTTTATCTCAGATCGATACTTTTAAAAATCATATTGAATCTGACACTGAAAAAAGAAGAATCCTTGATTTTATGAGCCTAGTAAATAGTGAATACCCAATTGATGAAAGTTTTAATTATCAAAACTATATTTCGAATGCAGAAATTCCAGTAAAATATGAAAACTATGTTAAAGAAATAGCTAGACAATTTTATAATGATAACAAAAAAAATAACATTATCTGATGATAGTGTTATTTTTTGACTCTATAAAATTTGTAGAAATTTAATCCATCACATAGATTATACAATTTTTCAAACACATATAAAAACGCCCTTGAATTTATTTGTAATTACAAAAGATAGAATCACACTCTGATTCTATCTTAAAACTCTATACAAATTTGATTTTTTCTGGAGAACCAAGAGATGTAAATATTATACTCTCTGGAAAGACATAGTTATGTTTAAAAATATAATCAATTAACATTCTAGTCGATTCTGGATAGTTTTTAAAATATTCTTTATAAGCTTTATCTCTATATATGACACTTTGTTCCATCACAGAAATATATGAGGTGTTAGCATTACAGCTTGATTCTATACAATATTTCATAACATATTGTGACAAACTTTCTGAGTCTACTCTAGTTTTATCTCCCTTTTTATCTAAATATTCAATAATTGTATTAACTGGTTCAATGATATAATGAGTTCGTCGAGCTTGTAAAATAATATCAGACCAGTTCTTTATATACTCTGGCGCTTGATTGCTTAAAAAATTTTTTAAATGTCTAAAAATAGACTCTATTAAACTAAATGTATAGAAACCATCAACTGGGAAATATGTTGCCAATACTGATTGACTTCCTAACCCGAGAAACATATTTCCAATATTTAAATAGTGAGCATCCAATACCTGAGTCTGACATGCTCCCAATATTGTGACAGCAGGTACAACTTTTATATTATTTTCTAACTCAATCATATCAATTTCATCATCGCCAATATGAAGTTTACCAATCTGATCTGGTTGATTTCTACTCACTTCAGGCATACTACCATGTCCATAGTAAATAAAAAAAGTTGAAGGGTTTTCATTCATCGTACGAATAAAATCAGTTTTATTTTTAACTTCATAGTAATTAACACAATGTTTAGGAAAATACTCTTTTAGTAGCTCTCCCAATTTTTTTCCATTTTTATATAATGTATCATTAGGGTTAAGTGCATTAATAATTAAAAATGATACAGTAGCTTTTGGAATTTTTATTAGTAAATTATGCTTTGCTGAGTTTACTAGCGTATTACCAGGAATAATTGGCAATCTGCTGATTGATTTTATTAAGCCCAGAGGAGTATCTTTATATTTAACCCATTCAATTGGTGCATCTGTAATGAATTTTATATGCTTCCCATATTTGACAAGTATATCAATAAACTCATCATCTAATGATAACTTTAACTTCTCAGATATTTTATGGAAATTATTATTAAATTTTTCAATTTCTGAGAAATTGGCATTCTTCATTGTATTTTTAAACATATGGGAATACCAAACTGTTATGTCTTGCGAAGGTAAGTTAGGTAAACGCACATACGGAGATTTTGTATCTAGTGTAAAATTAAGGGATAAAGAATCTAAAATTGAGTTTTCTGATGCTCTATCAGAAATGATTCTCAGCATTGTTTCGAAATCTTTGCCACCCCCTATTCCATAATATCCTGAAAAATCATATATCTGCCTCAGAACAGGTTTAGATAGTCGTAACTGAAACTCTCTATTTAGTAAATCAACACTTGTTTTATTTACCATCGGCAACACAAATACCATATCTGTACGATAAACTATTTCGTCAAATTTTTCAAAAAAATAATCCGATAGATTTAAAAAATATTTTTCAAGAATATCCAAGTCTAAATCTGCAGTATCTATTGAATCATCCCATGTCCTTATAATTTCAATCAAAGAATCAATTCCTTTTTCATGTTTTGCAAGATATATGATATACTTTTCTGCAATTAGGAGCTTTAAATAATATTTCAAATCACTTATCGCTTGTTCCTCTGCCACTAGTTTTCCTTCTGTTGTTGGGTTATCAAATGGTTTTGGTTCCTGCCTATTTTCAAATATAGATAGGTACAAACCTCTATTACGATTGATTGCAATCTCTAAAGGTCGCAAAAAGTGCTTATGAGGTATGCTAATCGGCTCAATTTTTGTTTTATCAGAGATTGTAACTTTATTATCTAATATCTGACTAGCATTAATGCTATTTTTTTCAACAATCAATTGTAGTTTGCTGAAAGGAATATCTACTCCATCTGTTAAAAAAATCACAGGTAGTGTTGTTTCTTGTATTTGTTCAATAATAGGATGATCTTTTAATTCTTCAGGAATGAAAACGCAGCCTAAAGGAGTTTGTTTAATTAAATCTATAATACCCTCTGTATTCTTAATTAACAGCTCTATGTTTATGTATTCCGTAATATAATTTGGTTCCTCAACAAATGAGGATAGAGGCCAAGGAAGAACTAACTCTTCAAAACTTTTAGGTATATGAGCAACTAAATACCTTGATTGAGTATGAGTCACAATGTTCCTATTAAAACGATAGGAGAATGTGTCTCTCTCAATAAAATTTGGATTATCATGATTATTTGTAGTTAAAAAATAACTTACAAATGGTATGTTTAAAAACTGTTCTGTCATAATATTTCCTTTACTTTATCTTCTTATAATCTATGATATCTTTTTGATTTACAAAATATAGGTTTCCCCTCGTACGTGTACACGCAACATAAAATTTACTTTTGGTTTGTGAAGAAAGTTCATTCAAGCGATCAGCTGCGAATAATTTGTATGATGTTGGATTTAATACTACACAAACATTGTCATATTCAGAGCCTTTACTATCCCCCCAATTCTGACTCTTGCATTCATAATCATAAGATTTTTGATAAAAAAGTTTCATAATATTGTCATCTGTCATTATTGATTCTATTTTTTTCTGTGAATCGATAAGAGTAATTTGGGAAGAAAGCTTTTCTTCTCGCTGTGATAAAATTTCAATAGCTAAATTATCAACAATAAAGTCACAAACTATTTTGGGACAACGATAACTTTTTGACAAACTCGATAAATCAATTTCATATCCTGAATCAGAAATAACTTTTAACCAATTCTCAAAACTCGAATGGATCCCTTTTCCTTTATTACCTCGCCTTGAAGTACTAAAGGTTTTTTGATAATAATCTCCAAATAAAAATACTTCTGCATTAAGATTACTTAAACTTAAAAGCCAATCAAAATCATCTGACTCAAAATCCTGACACTCATCTACATAAATACAATCAAAAAATTTATCAATTCTATCCAAATATGAATTATCAAATCTAATTTCTTTCCTCTTATAGATTAATGAACCCCTTAATAGAGATTTAGAAAGTTGATTCTGAACAATTCTTCCAGTATTATCTATAGCAGTCTTATCAAATTTTCCTTGAGTTTTATAATCAAAATTTATTCCTTTTGGTCGTTTCCCTAAATATGGCACTAAGCAAAAACTATAAAGAAACTCAAAAACACCAAAAATAAAAGTAGACTCAGGAATGTAGCCAAATTTTTCAATCAACTTTGCTCTGATTGTATTCTGGTTCGTCTCTGTATACGTAAGGATAAGATTTCTTTTTTGAGGATCAATACTTTCAATTATTTTAGTTGTTTTGCCACTTCCAGCAACAGCATGAATCAATCTTTTATTATCCATTCAATCGCCTCTTTAATATAATTGGGTATAATAAATTTTTCCCTTATATTATCAGTTTCCATTTGTTCTAGTAATCTCAGTGCAAATTCAGCCTTTTCCCTGAGCATGTATTCTAATAAATCATTAGATTTGGTTAATCCTGAAGACTCTAATAAATCCGAGTTACAATTATAAATGCATATCTCAAATGTTCGATTATCATTATCTAAATCAGAAGAAACTTTTATATTCTGAAATTGTTGATAAGAACTATATTTTGACTGTACTTTACTTTCGTAATCACCATCATTATCCGTGATAACTACTACTTTTTTATCAGTAAAGTTAGTTGCAATTTCTAAATACCTCTCAAAACTTAATCCATCTACAGAAATAATTGATACATTAAATTCTTCAGGCTTTTTGGAGTGGAGTATTTCGAAAAACTTCTCTACTAAAATATACTCAGCATTCCCCTCAACAAGAATTATCTTCTTACCTAGAGAGAAGTTCAATAAATTTTGATTAGTAGATTTCTTGAAAAATCTTACAGTATCTTTTTTCAAACCTTTAAGTTTAGATATCTGACCATTATCTAAAAAAAGAAGATTGTCTACACCCAATCTTGAAGCAATCATATTTGAATGAGTCCCAATAAAAACTTGAACACCTGTATTTGAACTTAGCATTCTAACCAATTTCTGGAGGTTTTGGAAGCTCAAATGATTCTCAGGTTCCTCAATAAGTAGTATTTTAACCGTTTCCTTGAGATGACTGTATGCATTTTCAACACCTAATAATACCTTTTCTCCTTGCCCTAAATTTTTTATATCTACACCATTTTTTACAGCTGATACTGAATTTCTAAATGAATTTTCTGATTCGTCAAAATGAAGTTGGAATTCTGAAGCATTCTCCTTCAACAGTTCATCCTTCCTTAAAGTCTTTAAAAAATTAAATGAATTTATCCTGTATTGATGATTAACTTTTGCTCTATTCTCAGCTGATATATTATCCAAATAAACCTCATGAATACGTTTTTGAATTTCTTGTTGTGTATCAATAAGACTTGTATTTATCATTGAATGTAGAAACTTATATGGTTTGTTGTAAGAGGAATAGGTTTTCCCTGAAAATGTCAAAAATTCAACTCTATAAAACTCAAATGGAAAGACTGTCCATTTACTATCATTTAAGACAGAAGTAATTTCAGCTATATAATCTTGATTGGGAATTATTTTTAATGAAAGTCCAAAAGCTTTGATTTTTTGAGAGTTATGTTTCCCTTCAATATTGAAGTTAGAGGAAATTTCAGTACTTAATTCATCAAAATAAATCTCAATGAAGACCTCAGGGAGCTGATTTATATCCCTTGTACCCATAAATTCTAAAATCGCTTCTTGATTAATGATACTAGACAAACTACTTCTTTCAATTTGACTGTGACTACCACTCAGCACTAAACCAATTCCGTATAATAGAGTTGATTTCCCAGCACCGTTCTCCCCAACAAAAATATTAACTTCAGAATTACAAGTAAAATCAACATTCTGATAACGTTTAAAGTTTTGTAATATTATTCTTGATATCATACAGACTACCTAAACCTCGCATATTAGTTTGAATAGTTATTTATTAATATTATATCACATAAATGGTGTTAATTTTTCAAAATTGTAATTACAGATAAGATGAATATTGCTTTATTCTTGCATCTTAAAAAGATTTTGACATAATTGTTGCATAATAAAGCAATAGGAGTTTTAGCTTATATTTTTTAGTATTCATCTTAAAGAGCACATAATAGATAAACACTATTCCCAATCTGAGCTATCTAATCTATTAAAAATCAATAGAGCTTCGTACAACAAGTGGTAAAGTAGTAAATCCGTTCCAGATCAAAAAACTCATTCTGCTCTTGCAAGAACACTTGATGTTCCAACAACATATTTTGAATCAGTATACAAGATTATGATCCCCTATCTTCAGCTCTCTTAAAAAAAATAAGATTCTAATACTGAAAAAAGAAGAATCCTTGATTTTATGAGTCTAGTAAATAGTGAATATCCAATTGATGATAGTTTCAATTACCAAAACTATATTTCTAATGCTGAAATTCCAGTAAAATATGAAAATTATGTTAAAGAAATAGCTAGACAATTTTATAATGATAACAAAAAAAATAACATTATCTGATGATAGTGTTATTTTTTGACTCTATAAAATTTGTAGAAATTTAATCCATCACATAGATTATACAATTTTTCAAACACATATAAAAACTTCCTTAAAATTATTTTGAATTACAAAAGAGAGAATCAATCTGACTCTCTCTTTTACTATGTTAAGTATCAACTACAGTTTACTATTAGCTTTCATTACTTAACCCATTCACCATTATAGTTTACGTAGTAACCACCTACTGTAGTATTAACAGCTAAAGCACCTGAGCTATAGGCATAGTACCATTTACCATTGGCTTGGAACCAACCTGTCTTCATATCTCCATTACTTGCATTTAGGTAGTACCATGTTGAACCATCTTTCACCCAACCGGTAGACATTGCACCTGATGAACGAAGGTAGTACCAACTGTTAGAAACATAAGCCCAACCTGTCTTCATATCACCATTTTGAGCATCTAGATAATACCAAGTTGAACCATCTTTCATCCAACCAGTTGCCATAGCACCTGATGAACGGAGATAATACCAGTTATTACCTAGATATTGCCATCCTGTTTGCATTGCAGCAGTTGTTGTATCTAGATAATACCAGCTTGAACCGTCATATATCCAACCTGCACGTCTTTCACCACCAAGATAGTCTTTTCCTAAATAACCTGTTTTTGCTAAGTAGTACCAGTTGGATTGATCATAAAACCAACCTGTCTTTAACGAATGATCTTCATCAAAGTAATAATTTGCATATTTAAGAACTTCAGGACCTTCAAATGGTTCACCATACTCTTTGCCAACATTTAATGAATCCTTAGCATCTAATTCCTTCCAACCAACATATTCTTGGAGACTTCCATCTTGTCCAAAATAGTACCACTTGTGTTGAAGGCCTATTTCATTAACTGGTTGGTTATCTAATAAATTATCACGATAACCTGTTCCAGGAATTTCTAAGTATTGCCATCCAACTACCATTTCTCCTTTATTACCAAAATAGTAAGTTTTTCCGTCTATTTTATGCCAATAGATTGCTTTATGATCATCTTTTACATAATATTTTCTATTGTCCTTATCAACAAATTGGCCACCTGTGGTATCTGCAAATACTGTATTTGTAGCTAACAAACCAAAGAAAAATGCTGTTAGTCCAACTTGCATAGTTTTTTTCAAAAGTTTCATTTATATACCCCTCCAATATTAGATCCACTCACCAGATGAAGCGAAATTATAAACTTTACCATCGATAGTTTGGCTACCTGTAACCATTGCTCCAGAGGAGTTGAGATAATACCAATTTTCTCCTACTTTTATCCAACCTGTTTTCATATCTCCATTAGTAGGATCTAAATAGTACCATGTTGAGCTATCTTTATACCAACCAGTCTTCATGTCACCATTGGTCTTATCTAAATAATACCATCTTCCTCGTACATATTTCCAACCTGTGGACATTGAACCAGAGGTTTCAAGATAATACCATTTGCCATTTATACTTTGCCAACCTGTTTGTTTAGTACTGTTCTTATAATAGTACCATGTACCACTAATCAATTTCCAACCATCAATAGAATGTCCTTGAATAACAGAGTAGATAAATGATAAAGCCTTTTCATTTAACTTAACAGCAGAATTCATCTGTCCAGCAGAACTACCAGACACATGAACACCAATCAATCTAAAACTGCTGTCATATACGCCAGCTCCACTAGCACCTCCTAGAGTATCTATTTGATACATTAGAAAATCTCCAGTATCTTTTACAATATCCTTAGAGTCAGTATACATTTGCTTAGCACTATTTACAGCAGGATATCCAGTAATAGTAGCCCTTGTACCTGAAAGATTCCCTAGGTTATTCGGAAGCCCCAGTGTACCTAATTGAGCGCCAATTGGTTCTTCCAAAATCAAAACTGCTAAATCATACGTAGTAAGCTCATTTGAAGCTGTGTTTTGAAATTCTTTTAGATAACGAACTTCTTTTACCTTTATTTTTCCTACAGGATTTTCGTTCGGAGTAGCCGCAGGGATAACATATACAGAATCCGCCTCTGTTCTAGAATCACGATCATAAACAACATGAGCTGCTGTAACCAAAACATTATCTCTTATGAAACTAGCACTGCCTCTAAAACTAGCATTCATACTATTAAATTCTGCTTCTACGTAAGCTGATGTAGAATAAGGATACTGTAAAGTATTCCCAATCTTAACTAAATCATTGTTGCCAATAATGACTTCTGACTGATCTGTATAATATTTACCATAAGTCGGTGAAATATCTGGAAGGGAAAAATTATTAGTTCCTGGACTCTCTTGTAAAGTTTCACTTACCTCATATTCTTCACCTGTATTAGAAATAACAGTCAAAGCAGATACTGTAGATAACTGACTAGCCAATAAAATACTAGCAATAATTGAAATACCGAATTTGCGATAAAATGTTTTCTTCATTTTTATAATTCATTCCTTTCGTTTCACTCAAGGCACAACACAGAATAAAAAAGTGTTGTGCTCTTTATTTTGTTTTATAATAATAGTGAGAAAGCCTATCACTACTACAAATCACGGGGAGGGGAATAAGTGAGTGGTATAGCCACTACCTCGCATTTTTATAGGTGTCATTCTTTCCATCAAGCACAACTAACTGTGACTAGGAGCACGTAAACTTATAATTGAATAAGCGACTCGTTTGTGAAAGGAAAGGATAGTCAAGGGATAGGCAGACTCAAATTTGGTGAAGGGAGACTCTCGTGTTAAAAATTATTTATCCTAATTGTTGTGGTATTGATGTGCATAAAACCTTTGTTATATAGGTTATTACCATCACCGACAAGCAAGGAATCACAACCTACCATCGTAAACGTTTCTCAACTTTTACAAATGGTTTAGTACAGCTACGAGATTGGCTAGAATACTATTCTTACTTTGATGTCTGTATGGAATCCACAGGTAAATATTGGATGCCTGTCTTCAATATCCTTGAAAAATCCTGCAACATTTGCTTGGCTCACCCCAAGTATGTCAAGGCTATCAGAGTAAAGAAGACCGATAAGAAAGATGCACAGTGGATAGCCGATCTCTTAAAGCATGACTTGGTTGCTTCTAGCTTTATCCTACCTCTTAAAATCAGACAACTCCGAGATCTGTTTCGCTATTTCATAAAATTAACACAACTTCAAGTTAGCGAGAAGAATCGTTACCAGAACTGTCTGACTTGGTCTAATTTTCAGATTGCAAGTATAGTTTCTGATGTGTTCGGAAAAAGTGCTCAGGCTATTATTCAGAGCATCCTTGACAATCAAGAGGAGAAACCAGACATTAAACAGTTGGTTCACAAACGAATGAGGATAAGGTGCAAGACTTGAAAATCGCTATTGAAGGTGATGTGACACCTGAACAAGCTGAGAAAATCAGAATCATCAAGCAACACTATGATGCACTTGCCATCTGTAAAGAAGATTTAGAAACCATGATTCGGAAACTCGGACAAGAACACCAAGAACAGGTCAAGCTAATCCAAACCGTGTCTGGTTTCAAAGAGGAACTATCTGCCCTCAGAATACTCTCTGAAATCGGAGCTGATATGACTGTTTTTAATACTGCGGATAAACTCTGTTCTTGGTCTGGATTAGTTCCTACCAACAATGAAAGTGCAGGAAAGAAATTTTCTACTCGTATTTCGAAAGGCGGTCACTATCTAAAACCTTTTCTTGTTCAAATAGCTAACGCCGTGGTTAAATCAGAGAAGCACCCTGAATTACGAAATAAATATCTCAAACTCAAGAAAGGATGCGGGCATCAAAAAGCTATCATCGCTATTTGTCGCAGATTATTGGTTGCCATCTACCACGTACTTTTAAAACAGGAGAGTTATAATCCAAGATTACAAGGTCTTACAGAAATAAGAAATCCAGATAAGACAATGTCTCTTCAAGACGCTATTCGCTTCGCACAGAAACATGGATTTAACGTGCTTTAATTTTAAAATTTAGGTGTCAAGACCTCTTTTTAGTATACCCAAAATTTGGAGAAATAAGCAATCAACTAATTTTTATTTTTTTTAAACTTGCCCCTACAATTTTTTATGAATAATAAAAGCGAATATACTAGAGACTAATTCTATTCCATTATTCTTTAATCTGCCTTTCCAACATCAAGTCCATTCGATCTTTCTTGTGATTGTACTCGAACTTCCAATTGTCTATTCTTCTGAACAAACTGTTGATAGGGAAGTGTATTACCAAATGCAAGAACACTTAGTAATACAAATATAACTATTTTTTTAATTCCACGATTTTTCCTCATCTTATATTGTGAACCTCCTTTCTTTCCACTCAATTCTAACACGTATATGAAAACTAGTCAAGTTTTTTATGTTACTTTGAACTTTTTTTTATTTTTATTACCATAAAGAATATTTTATTCCTTTAACTTGCTATTTTGAACTAAAAATTTTATAATAAAATTAAGCAAATAGGAAGGTTTATTATCTTTAATGAATACACTCGCAGAGAAATTCAGATTAAAAAGAAAAGAGTTGAGACTCTCCCAACAAACTCTTGCAGAAGGAATTTGTGAACAAAGCCAGATTAGTAAAATTGAAAGAGGTCATTTTATTCCCTCCGCAGACTTGTTATTCAAACTCTCTCAACGACTTGAAGTCCCTTTGGATTACTTTTTCAATGAACAAATCGAAGTTAAGTCTAACCTCTCTAATTTCAAACATCTATCTGCTCGCCTATTAGATGATAGAAATTATGACGATTTAGAATATCTTTATAAAATAGAGGTAGAACGAAGCACTTTTCTAACATTAGAAGACCGAACTTACCTTGAATGGATTAAATCTATAATTGACTTCTATCTATATAATCTTCAGTTTGAGGCCATCTCCTACCTGGAAAATATATTATCAAAAGTATCCTCAACTACTTTAATTTACTTAAAGGTATTGAACACTCTATCTAATTTTTATTCCTTAGTTGGCCGTGAAGAAGATTATGAAAAAAACTACGCTCATCTAATGGAGTTATATCAGACAAAAAATCTGGATTATCAAGAGTTTCTATTTGGTTACATCAGAGTCCGTCACAACTACGCTCACTATTTAGTATCAAAAGAAAAATATAATGAAGCTATTCAAGAAGCACTTAAAACCATTGAACTTTGTAAATTAAAACAAACAAGCTATCAACTAGCTCCTCTGCTTATTCTAGTCGGAAATGCTGGATCGCAATTTCTAGATAAGGAACAGGTTAAAAATTATTATATAGAAGCAAAAGAATTATGCAAGATTTATAACAATCCATTAATGCTAATGAAGATAGAGAATTATTTGAAGGAATTGGAGACTGATTAATTTATCCTATCATTAGAATTCTTCTTAAACTTGAAATAACCTCTAAAGCTAATAACTAGTTTGATTTAGTTTCACATCCTAAATTCGTGGTATTTTGTGGCTTTGTTTTATCAAGTATGTTGGCACATTTCTCTAATCTTCTAACTTTATTCGTAAAGATCAATGACTTCTCCAATATTCTTTGAAACATTTTTACTTCTAGCTCCACCTGTCCAAGTATTATAGCTACTGTCAGATTCATCTTAGCATATTCTTATCGGGCCAGCCTGCGATTTTATAACTCTGCATTATTAAGATTGAATAAAATCTCCGCCCCCTCTATTAAGTTGGACAAGCCCATCTTGATAATCTATAATCATCAACTCCAATTGAGCAATATCTTGAATCATCTCATCCTTAATCTCCTGGTAAGATTTATTATCAGTATCCAGTTCAATCAAAATGTTAAGTTCTGCGATTAGTTTCAAAGGTTGTTCGTCTACGTTTAGGAGTGTGTTTACTATCCTAAGAGAGCTAACGGATTAGTTCACACTCCCTCACATGTGACGATTTAATTCTGAAATTTCTTTATTATAGTAGTCTCTTGTGTAAAGCCACTGTAGGAATTGCTCTGCTCATCATCGTGAATATCCAGGTTACAATTTTCTATTAATACCAAGACGTCTTTTTGTCGCTGTAACTCATAAGACTGAAAAGATCTTCCTTAACCAACTATTCAACCTTATGAGTAATATTTCTCTTCGTAAATTTAGTACTACTCTATCCCAAAAGGTTAAACCATATTCTCAAGAGAAATATAACTACTTAAATTCTACCAACTGTAAGAAGAATGACCCACAGGGTTTTATCAATCATGTATTCATCTCCGCTTCATTTATGATAGACCAAGCATATCAACTGTTGCAGCCTTTCCATCCGATGCACATTTAGCATCATGAACTGGACTCTGCTCAGGAGCTTATGAAAGTACTGGCATAAAGAAATCCTCACACATCACGCAAGGAAATCGATATATCAAACAGGCTTTGCCATGTCAAGATTGATTGCAGCACATTCTAAGGATCCAGCTTTTTCTTCTTTTTACAATCGAATTTCCCAAATAAAAACAAGATGAAGACGTTTATTACATGTGCTCATAAGATTCTTAGAATTATTTACAAACTACTCTCCACCAAGCAAACTTATAAAAATCATGACCACCGTCAAACGGGTGGTTGGTATTAGGACTATAAGCTAAATCACCAGCCAGCGCCTAAAAACGCTGCCTTTCACTTTGTTCAAAGCTTATTGCTCTTGACTCGTTACTTGCCTCTTAAAGAGGCTTTAGTATTACTTATCACTATCCCTAAAGGGATCCTCATATTCATTTATCTAGTACTATATCATGCTTTACTCGTTCCCAAATTTTCATACTTGTGAAGAAATCATCCACTGGATAATTTCTCTCACCTTGAATACATTTCTTAATTGTGGCTTCATTAAGCCCTACTTGTGCCTAAGAAATAACCTTCTGCCCAAAAGTACCGATTCCCAAACTTGTACTTGAGATTGGCGTGTTTATCAAACATCATGAGTGCTATTCTACCTTTTAAATAACCGATGAAACTAGAAATACTTACTAACACAAGTACATAGTCTAGCATTAAGTGACCATCGATAATTTCAACTCCTTTATAACTAATATCTCTCATAAACTACTTCGATATTGATTATAGATGACTTTTCGTCTATACTTAGGCTTGAACATCCTTATTTTATCTCGTTTGGAGTTTTTGGGTATAACCATCGATACGCACCCACATAGTGGGTGTTTTTTTCGTCTCGCACTAGCGGAGAGAGACGAACTGAGAGTCATATAATAAAAAAGCCCGATTCAAAATCATTAGAGAATACAATTCTAAAATTGAAATTTTTCGTTCTAATTCTATGAAATCTTGATTTTCTAATAAATTTGTACTTATTTCCTTCAACCTATACAAATACCCCATTGTTTCAAGTTTGTAATTAAATCAAAAGTATTAGATATGATTTAAAAATCGTGTTTTAAGCTCTCGTTGATCAATATCATAGTTTGCTATTTAATTTTAACTAAAAAAATCATTATACAAATCAATCTACTAAAGATGAATTTATGGTATACTAACGATAATAAATAGTTATCGATAGGAGAA